>NZ_JAVDUS010000022.1:0-172435 GCF_031456485.1 Bacillus sp. 3255 | reverse complement strand
CACGCGTTCCCATCTCGAACACGACCGTTAAGCCCTCCAGCGTCGATGGTACTTGAACCGCAGGGTTCTGGGAGAGTAGAACGTTGCCAAGCAGATAGACCTCACTTTTAATAGTGAGGTCTTTTTCTTTTATTTTAGCATATTAATTATTTACTTATTAAACTTAGCAGAGCTATAAGATCAATTCTTCAAATGCGTATCTATTGATAGAAACTCACTCGGCTAATGTATGTTTCAATCCAGAACTCTATCGTGTGTTTTTAAGGTTTGCCAATTATTTAATAGTGTAATAACATAGCTTCACGGAACCAATTTATTGAACTGGGATTACGAGAATATATCGGCTAAAGAGTTTCTACATTAAGCGTATGAACGAGCAAAAAGGCTGGAAGCATTACGCTTACGGGACCAGTAGGTTCAAGTAATCGATGAGACGAGAAGGGGGAACCGAAATGAAGACGATCAAGCGCATGATGGATCACCTGTACTGGGCGGACGGACGCATCTTGGACGCGCTCGACGAGAGTGAGACCAAGAACAAGGACCTGCTGAAGCTGGTACGGCACGTCGCGGTCGCGGAACGAGTCTGGCTGTCCCGGTTGCAGGGCAAGGGCAGCGCGCAATATTCGTTGTGGGAGGAAGCGGAAGACCTGACGGTGATCCGGACGATGTTCGAAGAAAACGCCGAGCATTATCGTATCTATATTGAAGGGCTTGAGGAATCCGAGTTGGACGAGATGATCGACTATGCGAACCTGAGCGGGGTTCTGTTCCGAACGTCCGTCCGGGACATCCTATTGCAAGTCCTCTTACATGGGCAATACCACCGGGGGCAGATCAACCGGGCACTTCGGATCGAATCGGCAGAGCCTGCTCAAGTCGATTACATTACGTTCGCGAGGCTCTAACAGGGCCTAATAATGTGTCAATGAGACAATATGGCTTAAAATCCATTTTTGATTTTCACCACAAGGCCGGCAAACCTTTGAGTTTACTGGCCTTGTGTAATTTGTCTCCCATCCAAACGATATGGATTCTGCTTGACATTGGTTTGATGTCAAACTATAATGCGAATATGGAAACAAGAGATGTGATTTCATTGATCTCCAAAATTAGGGAAGAGGTCAATCGGTTTATTGTATCGGAAATGGAGAGATATGGGCTGGACGGTATTGCCACGTCACATGGGGATATAATCTATTCCCTATTTAAGAATCCCAGACTCACGATGGCTGAGATATCCAAGGGAATTAATAAGGATAAGTCTACCGTCACTGCACTTGTTGAAAAGTTGGTCCGGCTTGGATACGTAACTAAAGAAAGGAGCAAAGAGGACACAAGGGTTGTTTATGTTGCTTTAACCAATAAGGGGAGAGAACTGGAACCTGCCTTCGATGCAATATCCGAAAAATTGCTAACCGTGTTTTACTCTAACATTTCAGATAAAGAAAAAAAGGATGTTCTTAGCGTGTTAACAAAGATTTATAACAACTTTTGATTTTTTTTGAACAAATAGTTTGATATCAAACCAACGTGAAGAGAGGGGAAAACATCGTGCGAGATTATACGAAAGCATTGCCTGACCATACGGAAACTTATATTGGGGAGAACGATTTATTCTTAGAGATTTTCGAAGGGGAGACCGTCTCAGAAAACAGGCCGCCGTTACTTTTTGTCCACGGTGCTTATACAGGCAGTTGGATGTGGAGCAAATACATTCCTCACTTTATAAGTGATGGGTGGAAATGCTTTGTCATGAACTTGAGATGTCACTACAAAAGCAGGGTGCTGGATATCACAAAGATCACTTTCGAAGATTATTTGGAGGATATTAAAGAGGTTATCGCGATGTGCGGAGTCCCGCCGATTCTAATCGGATTCAGCATGGGCGGAATTTTGGGCCAGAAACTGGCTGAAACTGTTGATCTTGCCGGTTTGGTGTTGATCGATTCAAGCATAAGCAGGGAAGTTCATGATCTAGTTCCTTACAAGGAATTAGCACAGATGTCTCTAGGCATGATTGTGCCGCCGCCGGTACGCGATGAGCATTCAACGATAGACGAGTCGGCGGATGACATTGCATTCCAAAGAAAATATTTGGCGATGGAATCATCAAAGGCGTTTAGTGCTTTTTCTTATTTATATGGATCGAAGGGCATCTCTATAGAAAGTAACTCGATTTCTTGCCCATGCTTGGTTATCAAAGCAGTAAATTGTGAAGATGACGATCGTCGAGGGAGACTGACAGCTGAACACCTCCATGCCCAATATATGGGCATTAGTCATACAACTCACACGGGCTTGCTTGTAGGACAGAGATACAGGGAGCCGGTGGATGGAATCATGGAATGGTTAAAAGGTTTCTAAGAAGTCCTCCGGCTACCTTTCATTAACACTAGGGACGAAATAGCTTAGTCTATATCCTCAATAACAGCAATTCCATCTATTTCAAGAAGGCAAGAAGGACGGGCAAATTCCGAAACAAATAAAACGGTGACCAAAGGTGGATTTTCTAAAATACCAGCTACCTCTTGGAACGCTTTGTAACCAATTCGCGGGTCGCTCCCACTGACTAAATATATATTGAGTTTAACCAGGTTGGCGAAACTTGCATTTTCAGAAGCTAGTATAGTTGCGATATTATTAAGCGCCTGCCTTGTCTGCAATTCCAAATCGCCAGCCCCGATTAGTTCACCTGATGAATTAGTAGCGTTTTGTCCGCCTATGTAAATTGTTTTTGCCTTTCCACTTACTGTGATCGCTTGACTAAATGCTTTTGATACAAATAAACCCTCCGGGTTTTTATGCTCCATTTTGAAAGTAGACATTTGGTTTTCCTCCTTAAGAATCGTGTTCTACTTTTATTATAAGCAACTTCACTGACAGTTACTGTCAGTGAAGTTGCTAAACTAATTCCTGAATTCTACTTGCTGCGGTTTTTTGTTTAATTTGTTGAATTGGTCAAGTCCCCAGATCCAAACCGTTCCATCTTTTTTGATAATGGACTCTGTTGTCACAGCGTAACTGGTGATATTAACTGAAGCAGCGTCTTCAATACCATCCAATTTAAAAAATCTTTCCAGACCTTTTGGGGTAGAAGTTTCAAGAATTCATAATTTTTGAGAATATTTCCCTTGGATACTAACTATATGGAATTGCAATTTCAGTATCGATCTGGTTCAGGGGAAATTCCAGCCTCGGTTGTCGTGACCGCAATAACGAGATCGCAGGAGCTAGGAAAGGGGGCGTCTTTCAGGCTTTTAAAACAAAAAAACAAGGACCAGCTGCCGCGGCATACTGTCCCTTGTTTTTTTAAATTGCACAATGCTACTCGGTTGTCTTCTCACTTTTGCTGCTGATTGCTGATTTTGCGGCGGCTTCCGCGGCGGCTTTAAGTCCCTTGCTTTTATAAGGCTTTGGGGCGCTCTTTGCTCGATTGGCACTTACTTGCCAACGATTCCACCCCTTTTTATCCGTCCCTCTACCTGTACCGCCTTTACCTTTTGCTTTACTCATGTGTTCACTCCATTACGTTGTGTTTCTACTTCTTCAGTAACGAGGCCCACGTCGATTCAAGCCATTGGTCAAACTCTGGTCCCTTGTCGCCTTCGTAAGTATCATATACATCGCTTCTCGTTTTTTGTAACTTCTCCTTAAATTCTTCGAATGTGTGGCCATCTGGTAAGCTTTTCTTAATTCTTAGCAAAATTTTACCTGCACCTTTTATCAAGTCGCCTTTTTTCCTTGACGGTAGCTTGACATCCTCACCAAATGCTTTGAGTTTACGATAGGCGGCCTCTTGGATAGGGTAAACAGCATCACTAGTCATCAAACGCGTTAGTATGTTAATGGCTTGTTGGTCATTATACTGACCTAACTCTTCAACTGCTGCTAACCGTTCTCTCCAGTTGGATGTTCGATTGGCTGATTTCTTTAATTCTTCGAATTTCGCGGGGATTTCATTGGTACGTTCAATGTTCAACGGATTTAGGCTCCTTCTTGCTGCTGAAACTATAATAAGTTTCATTGATTAGACTGATGTTACACCTTTTTTGCGATGAATGCCAACTTTTGACGGAGTTATTTAATGGTTTCGTTGATTTTAGCGTAATCGCTTAACCAAATGTGAATGTGGAGCATCAAAATGCTGTTTAATTTTCGAATAATGACATTCTTCCAGAAGTTCCTTTCAACTGAAAATACGCATGAGTAAATTGGAAAAAAGCCGGTCAATGAAGGATCACGTTAACGGTGGTGAATGTGAAATGATCAGGGAGCAGATCGAAACGGTGGTTGCTGTCGCTGATTGAAGTAACGGGCAGGTTAAATTAAGGGTGTGACAGGAGTGGCTCTATCTTTATATATTCATGTATACTTTGTGGTCAAGTTGTGCTTTGTGTTTGGATAAATTACGGTGAGCCGCATCACAAGTGATGGTAGATTAGGTTTACACTTAAATTCATGGTAGTATAGAGCTACATTAAAGAGGATGTGAATCAATCGTGATCAATATAACCATACCGAAGCCAGACGTGACCCTAACCAAACAGAGTAATCCCCAGCAAAGCAATATTTATGGGTTTACCGATTTTCATTTAATTTCTAGAGAAACAGGCGGAATATTTATGTTTTACAATGATAAAGATGAGCTGCTGTTTGTGGGGAAAGCGAGAAAGCTGCGCCCAAGAATTAAAAAACACTTTGAAGATACGGTATCGCCAGTCAAAAACCACAGAGATGAAATTACGAAAATCGAGGTTTGTATCGTTGAAGGACTTCTGGATCGAGCTATCTATGAAATCTATATTGCAAATAAGTACAGAGCGAAGTACAATGCAGACAGAGTACTGTAAAACGAACGGCAGCTTACTATAATTTAAAATAAAAGCACAGAACGTTATCCGATAGGAACTCGTTTTGTGCTTTTTTGAGTTTCCTTAACGGATTGCTGACCCATATGAGCAGGTGAAATTCCCCTGTTGTAGAAGATAATATGTACAAAGGAATAATGAGGAACGATAGATGGGGTGATCATGACTACCGGGGGAATCCTTCTGGTTAAACGATTTCAGGAGGTGGAAGCTCAATGAAAAATCGCCCTCTAAGATTCATTATTATTGGCCTTTCCGTTTTCTTATTAATGGTATTTTGTTTTGACGAGCTTCAAAAGATTTCTCTAAAGCATGATGTAACAAATTATTTATTACAACAGGGTTACTCAAAGGATCATATTAAAAGTATAAGAACTTACTCTTCCAAAGCGCCACGATATAGTGCAAGAGTAGTTTTTTCTGATGAAGATAACATAATTTATTATTATAAGAGTGACAAAAACGGGGTTAGGCAATTTGGCACTCCAAGTTTTGTAGGTGGGAATGAAGTGTCAGATGCCTACAAGTTAAAACATTCAGATGGACCTTTCAACTAACGAGGAGACGATGGCTAAGCTTCAGAAAGTCTGTCATGGTGGAAAAGGAGGATGTTTTGGATAGAAGAAAACGAATGTTAGTTGCCCTTATTATTTTTATTATTACGCTAAATGTAGTGGCAAACTTCCGATGGAATTATAACAACTTTGAAGGTGATATGAGATACAAAACAGATCGATGGACTAATAAAGTCTGGGTTTAATTTTATCCGCCCCTTGCAAAAAAGAAAGAATTTTACGAGAAGTAGTCTGTTGAGCTAAGCGGAGAACGATAGCGCATACAAAGGACAGCTGCCTGCCGTAGCCATCTGCCCCTTGTTTCCTTGAAGTAACGGACCTTATCTTAAAGGATTGACCGGTCAGAATTTGATGCATATTTTCCCGAAATGTTCACCACTCTCTAAGTATTGAAGCGCTTCTACTGCTTGTTCGAATGGGAATATGCGGTCCACGACCGGCCGGAGAACGTGATGCTCTATCGCCCGGTTCATCGCCTCGAACATAGCGCGACTGCCAACATTGATCGCTTGGAACCGCGCTTTTCTCAGTATAGCAGGAACCAGATCCAGCCCCTCCACACGAGCTCCGGACAGCACACCGACAATGCTGATCTGTCCGCCTACCCGCAATGCCGATATCGAGCGGTTTAAGGTAACGGCACCGCCCAAATCGATAATATGATCTGCTCCCAGCCCATTTGTCAGATTTATCACAGCTTTGTCCCAATCAGGGCTTTGTCTATAGTTAATCCCAGCATCGGCGCCCAACATTTTCACCCGCTCGAGCTTCTCGTCGCTGCTCGAAGTCACGATGACGGTTGCTCCATGAAGCTTGGCGAATTGAAGGGCGAACAGCGATACGCCACCTGTACCTTGGACGACGACTGTATCCCCAGCCTTGACCTTTCCTTCCTCCACAATAGCGTGCCAAGCGGTCACAGCTGCGCAGGGCAGTGCAGCGGCCTCTTCATCCGATAGATACGCAGGTACATGAACTAAGCCATCTTCGGGAAGGACCGCGTATTCCGCCAGTAGTCCGTCTAATGGACTCCCGAGTGTGCTCATCCAGTTTGCTTTCGTAGGTTCACCGCTGATCCAACTCTGGGTAAAGATTCCGCTGACCCGATCCCCCAGCTTCAAGCGGGAGACCTGCTCTCCCAATGCAACAACCTCGCCTACTCCGTCGGATACCGGAATCAGTGGCTCCTGCAGATGCGGGTTATAGAAACCTCCAATCACGCCAAGGTCCCTCGAATTCAGCGACACTGCTCGCAGTTTGACAAGCACTTCGCCTGGACCGGGAACCGGTACGGGCCGTTCAGCAGCTACCAAATGATCGAGTCCAAAACCGCCTTGAATTTGATATACTTTCATAAGAATACGTCTCCTTTTCGATGGGGATGTATATACAATATTTCATTAACTAAAATAATGTAAGTAGGCACTTTGTGGTTCATTGGGAACCTTTAGGTGCATAAAGGAGGACGTCCTAGTGAAAATTCCAACGAAAGTTATACACGCGGACATCTCGCTTTCCGTTTGCGGATACAGTAAGGTGCTCGAGATCATTTCTAACAAATGGACGGCACTTGTCATCTATGCATTAGAAGATGGAAGCATGCGTTACGGGGAGATTGGGAGGCGTATAGACGGCATATCTAAAAAGATGCTCACCCAGACGCTGCGGCAACTGGAACGGGATGGACTAGTCAAACGCGATATCACGGCATCTGTCCCTCCGATCGTCGATTACTCGCTAACTGCGCTGGGTGAAACCTTAACGGTACCGTTGAAACATTTGAAGCAGTGGACCTCCGCCTATTACTCTGAAGTTGAGAAAGCGCGGGAAGCATATGACGAAATAGAAAGCCCAAGCGATTAATTTGTGATATCCTACAGATCCCACCGATTCAGTATATGGATTACCGGTCTCATATTGCTTTTGGTTGTGGTCTTATTTGGATCTTGCCGTTTGTGGGTCCGGGATAACTAGGGAGTGACTCGCCATGGGAGCTGCTCCCTGATTTCGTGTATTAGAACTGAGTCTAGGTTTTACATCAAAACTCCAAATTAGTGATTGACTAATCAATAACAAGATGATAAGATGAGTTCAAGTTAGTGATTGATCAATTACAAATCGAAATGAGGCTGAAGAGAATGAAAAATGCAATTGTTATTGGAGCAACGGGCGGGACGGGAGCAGCGATCACGGAAGAATTGATCAAACGGGGGATTCGTACCATTGCTTTTGGACGTTCGCGTCAGAAATTAGAGCAGTTTGCTAGAAGGCTGGGTAACCCTAACCATTTGACGCTTGCCATAGGAGATGCAATGCGCCCTGACGATATTGTAGCCCAGGCAGGCGGGGCCGACGTATTGTTCCATTGCGCGAATGTACCTTATCACGAGATGGTGAACAAGCTAATTCCGCTAGGCGAATCGGTGATGGAGGCGGCAGAACGGCTTGCGATTAAAGTGGTAGCAATCGACGGAATTTATCCTTATGGAAGAAGGAAGATGGAGCTTGTCACGGAAGAGCATCCCAAACAGCCTCATACGATAAAAGGAAAAGTACGGCTGGACTATGAACGGATGTTGTTCAGCAAGCGGTGGACGAAGGCCAAGGTTATGATTGCTCGCTTGCCTGATTATTATGGGCCTACGGCCAATGAAGCCTCGTATTTAGGCTCGACTCTGGAAGCGATAGCTGCCGGCAAAATGGCCTTTTTCGTCGGCAACATGCATGTTCCCCGCGAATTCATCTATTTACCGGATGCGGCTTCGATGGTTGCCGAGCTGGCAGGCAAAGACTTCGCCTATGGACAAAACTGGCATATACCGGGTGCCGGGCTTATTTCGGGGCGAGAGATTGTACAGATTGCACAAAAAGCAAGCGGCCATGTTAAACCGGTCATTCCTTTAAAAAAATTAGGTTTATCGTTAATAGGTATGGGTGTGCCCGTGATGAAAGAAGTTGTCGAGATGCTTTATTTAACGGAAGAGCCGCTGACGCTAAGTGGTGAAAAATACAAACGGTTAATCGGACCGATCACCGCGACGCCTTTCCAAGAGGGTATTGCCGCAACTGTACTGGCATTGAAGAAGAGTAAGGCTTCTTTTGTTTAATAGTAATTGGTCAATCAATAATAAGGAGATGAAATAAAATGAATATATCGTTCAAGTCAAAAATATTCAAGATTAGCTTTCTTTTATTCATAGTTTTAATTGGTGGGGTCATTTTTGCGAGTCGCTTTGATGATTCAAAGCAGTCTACCATCGATGTCGATCGAAACGCCCAGGTCATCGTCGACCTGTCTGTCGAAATCAACGCTTCAGAGGAAACCGTATGGCGGATACAAACTGGTATCGACCAGTGGCCAGCATGGCAGAAAAACGTCACCCAAGCCCGGTTATCCGGCCCAATCGCGGTAGGAAGCACCTTCCAGTGGGAGACCCATGGGCTGCCTATCCATTCTACCATCCGCGAGGTTGATCCCATGAGACGGATTGTGTGGGGAGGACCGGCACAAGGCATCGAGGGTGTTCATGTATGGACCATCACTCCCACCGCCAAAGGAGTCATCGTGCATACGACGGAATCTTGGGACGGTCCGCCAGTAGCGGCTGATCCCGAAGGCATGCGTGCGGCTCTCACGACCTCGCTCAATACCTGGCTCGCCGACCTCAAGACGACTGCCGAGGCGCAGACATCTTAAAGTGGTGATGTGTGCTAGTCGAGTGGCTGGGATGGCAATCCTTATATTCAAAAGTTAAGGGCACTAATTGATTTTTACAGAGGACATTGTTCTGATCAAACGAGTTTATCCTGCCAGAAAGCTGGCAGGATTTCTAGTTCCAACACGTTCAAACGATGGAGAGATATATCATGGATTATTAGATTTCATAACTATAGAGATTCCTTCTTCGCAAATAACAGAAATTTCATCCCTTTTAAGTAACCTACTGACGCATCTTTATTTTTCTTAACCAGTTCTTTACCTATCGAATACACAATAGTCCATAATAGGGCCCCGTAATTCAAAAGCCCTGCTTGTTTCATTTTAAGGAAATAGTAATGATTTACGACCTTGGCCTTAGCCACATTTTCGGCTTTATCCCTGGATTGAGGCGATTCGTGATGGATGATTTTTAAACCCGGATCTATAACCAATCTGCCATAATGGCTTGCATAGCAGCACATATATAAATCATCGCCAACGGCATAATTTTCCATCCAGTTTAAAGGCTTCATGTCTTTAAGTGAACTCTTTTTAAATGACATATTGCACCCATGGAAAAATTCCGTTTCAAAAGTCGACTTGGCTTTATGCCAATTGGCTATAGATCCTGCTAAACCGCTTTTGGACAATTTCCCCAACGAACGGGACATTTGAAACGTAGCTATTCCGAGCGCATTTGCTAGTTTGCTAGAATATAAACCCTTGGCTATACCTCCTACTCCTGCCAGGCTTGCATCATCTTCGTAATTTTTTAGTAATTTGCTTATATAGTAAGGATCATCTAATTCAA
Organism: Bacillus sp. 3255; assembly: GCF_031456485.1. NCBI lineage: Bacteria > Bacillati > Bacillota > Bacilli > Caryophanales > Bacillaceae > Bacillus > Bacillus sp. 3255. The sequence goes on along the minus strand of NZ_JAVDUS010000022.1, from coordinate 162,478 downwards.
CATCATCATCTAGATAAAGGATAATTTCATGGGCGGCGATTCGGACACATTCAACCCTTGAAATCCAAACTCCAGCTTTTAGTTTCTTAAAGTATGACAGCTTCATGCCTTTTATTTTTGATAAGATAGCTTCAAATATATGTAATTGTTCCTTATTGATATCTCCATCATCCACAATTAAAATCTCAACCTCACAATTAAGCTCAACCTGCCTACTGATGGATTCGATGCATTTGGTGATATCTGCAATTCGATTTCTAGTACAGATTGCAATTGTAATATTTTGCAATTTTAACGCCTCCGATTGGTTCATCTGTTCTATAAAAGTAAAAAGAGTGTATAACTTTGGACAAGCTATACACTGTTTTTTGCTTTTCATTCACGAAGAGTAGGTACCAATAGCAATGATTATTCTTGTTTATTTCCCTTATTCTTATCGTTTCCTCTACCGTGCTCATTCCAGCTGCCGCCATGTTGATTATTGTTCTTTTTTTCTTTTTCTTGCGTGGATCTATTTTTATCTTTGTTGTCTTTACCCTTTTTCATATGATCGGCTTGTTCCTCTACGGAGTCGTCTTGTTTTACTTGGATAGAGACAACAGCGTCGTTACGAACTTGTGATGTTGCTGGTGATGGAACTGGAGACGGTGACGGAACTGCGGATGGAACCCATGAAGCAACGGGTTGCGGCTCATCTTTATCAGCTTGATCTGTTACAACCTTGATTGTCTGCCCCTGTTGCGTTTTCTTTTCGATTTTAGACAGTTTTTTATCTAAGTGATCAAACGATTTTTCTATATTTTTCATTAGAGCTGACTGGGCTTTTGGATTCCCCACTTTTTCCAATGCGGAAGCCAAAGCCAGGATGTTGTGCTGCAAATCGGTTTTTACCTTCAGTACCTTCTCAGGGTGTTTGACTTCGATTTCACTATCGTTCTCAATTTTGGTTTCAGTTTGCTCTGTTGCTGCAGTCGCTGTTTCCGTATTTACCGACGGTGTCGCAGACGCAGCGGGTGCAGATGTTTCGGTTATCGACAAACCGGAAGCCTGTTCTGTTTTTTGGATCGCATTTTGTTGAGTTTCCAGCGACTTCTGAAGAGATAGACTCGCTTCATTCGTTTTTCCCTTGGCGAATAAGGAGTTCGCCTCCCCAAGCCGTTCTTGGGCATAGGAGGTAAGCAATCTTGCTTCATTAATGTCATTAACAGTTAAGGCTAAGCGAATATTTTCGTACATGGTTTTTACGAAATAGAAGAAGTCTCCAGGCAATAAACTTGTGGTTTCCGTTTTATTCTCGGTTACGCTCACGGATGCAGGCGTAGAGGACGGTGTTGGTGTCGGCATCTCTGAAGCGAATACACTGCTTGTGCCTACGCTAAAAACGAGTAGGCTAAGCATGGCGCTTTTGGTTATAAAATTGTATTTCATATGTACTGCCACCTCTTGTTTGTAATTTGTCGGCCGATACTAAGGTATACGAGACCTATGATTATTTTCAGGGGGCATGGGAACGTATTCCCAGGAGCATTGTATCAGTTTGGGTGTTAAAAGCATAAAGGCAGCCGGCCCAGATGAAGAGGGTCGACTGCCTTTAGATTCTTATTCGCCTTGGTCTTTTAGTAATTTTCCCCGCGATAATAGCGCTTCAGTTTGTTCTCCAAATGAACGAGCTGCGCTTCCTTCTCTTCAATATCTTTCAGCAGCTTTTGCTTTTGATCTTCAATCAGTCGGATTCGCTCCGGCAGGGTTGAGGTTCCTTCGTTCACCTTATCATAATACTTCTTGATGTCCTCCACACTCATCCCGGTTTCGCGCAGACATTTGATGAAAACCAGCCAGCTCAGATCCTCATTCGTATAAAGACGGTTATTCTGCTCGCTTCGGGCAGCAGGTTTCAAAAGTCCTTTTCTTTCGTAAAAGCGGATGGCTCCGATATTGATTCCAACTTCCTTCGCCACTTCTCCAATCGTTAACATACGAACCCTCTTTTATATAAAATTAGTTGTTGACCTGCACTAAGTGTAGCATAGTAATTTATAAATTGTTAAAGAAAAATCAATTGGGAAAGAAGGATTCGCATGAAGAAGACCGCCTTTGTAACCGGAGCCAATAAAGGAATCGGATTTGAAATCGTTAAGCAGTTAGGTGAAGCAGGCTGGAAAGTTATCCTTGGCGCACGCAGTGCCGAACGGGGGGAAGCCGCCGTTACCGAGTTAGCTTCCAAGGGGTTAGACGTAGAATTTGTACGAATTGATATGGGTGACTTGAAAACTATCGAACAGGCAACCGACACGATCAGCAAGAATTATCCGGACTTGAAGCTTCTGGTCAATAATGCTGGTATGCCCGGCGCTTTCTCCCGTTCATTTACGGATACCCAAGAGGAGGATCTGCGGAATGCCTTCGAAACCAACTTTTTCGGGACCTTCCGTTTGAACCAGCGTTTGTTCCCGTTGATCAAAGAAAACGAAGGCACAATCGTCAATGTATCGACTGACATGGCTTCTCTGGACCATATGCAAAATGCCGAATTTACATTAAACGCATTCGATTATAACTCATCTAAAACGGCCAACAATGCCATGACACTATCGATGGCTTATGAAGTCAAAAACAGCAGCGCTCAAGTGTTCGCGGTAACGCCTGGCTTCACCACAACAGACCTTAACGGCAATGCTGCAGGCGGTAAATCGAAAGAAGCCGCCGCTGCGATTATAGTGGGGTATGCGACGGATGGCAAACGTCATAACGGCGAATTCTTGAATGAGAAGGGCGTTTACGCCTGGTAACCCGCGTAGGATGCCTCCTACTAACAGCAAATGAAAGATAGCCGGTTCATGGGGCTATCTTTTTTCATTTACATCATTCCCGCACAAGCAAGTATATGGAAATTTAATAGAATATAGTGAAAGAAGGTGGTTTTATGGCAGAAAATTTCAGCGTTGGGACAAGTGTTCCTGGTGCATCGAGCGGTTCTCTTTCTCGTACTCCCTGCAAGAGCTCACAATCACCTTTCAAGCCATCGATTCGAACGTTGCTTCAATATCCAACCAAAACTACTCCCTAACTGTACAGCTGGAACCAGGCTTGTTAGTCGGCGCAACAGTTACAGGTCCCGTCACGTTCTCCGGTATTTCCTACTTGTACCCATAATCTACGTCGTTCCTGGACGGATGTTTGTTTAGTTAAGGAAGGCAGCCGACTTCAAGTGGCTGCCTTTTCTCCGTTACCGTTTTTCTTCCTGTATATTTTTATCACTGGTGGAAACGCAATAATTCAGCTTATAATAGCTTAAATTCGATGAAATTGAAGACACTTAGAGAAACTAGCCATTTAATTGTCAGACAAAAGGGGATAATTATGAATCTAATGAAACACCCGTGGAAGAAAAATGCGCTAAAAAGACTGATTCTCTCGTTTATTTGTATTCTCGTCCCCCTCTATATCCTTAGTATGATTATCTATAATTGGGGGATACGAACGCTGCAAGATGAAATCTCCAAATCGATGATCTCGCAGGTATCGCAATATTTCAGTGGCTTGGAAGAGGATTTCAGACGGATCCAAACGCTGCAGTACGATGCCTTAACCGATGACAATCTTAACGCGCTCGGAGCGATTCCGGATTCCTTGAATGATATTGAGAAAATGCAAAGCATTTTACGACTTCAGCAGAGGCTCAATGCGATTCGAAACAGCTCCATGTATATCAAAGATGTTTACGCTTACATACCGGCGATCCAAAAGAATGTGTCGGCGTTAACGATTTCCGCCTTCGATCAACAGCAATTTGAAAATCTGCGGAACATTCCATTTACGCTGGATTCGCAGGTCATGAATGTGAACGGGGGATTATTTCTAAGCGCTGTGTATCCCTTCTCCACGCCAAGCAGTAAAAGAAGTCCGCTGTTCATTGTGGCGATCGAACTGTCGAAGGAAAAGCTGGAGGAGCATCTCAAATTGATGGTGAATTCTCCGGATGAAGGCTTGATTCTCAATAGCTCGCAATTCGTGATCTCCACGAGTCCCGACGCTGACTTCGATAAGGAAATCTCGCAGCATATGGTCATTAGCGGGAATATTGGCAAAGTGCAGAAGCTGGTCATTCAAGACAAGCACTACCTTGCCGTGTATACCGCCTCTCCCTTTTTTGGCGCCGTGTTAAGCAAGTATGTGCCGGAAGCCGCCGTGTTCGAACCGCTGCAGAAATACAGAAGCTGGTTTATCCTGCTAGCTGCCGTAGCTCTTATTATTATCGTCATTTACTCCTTATATGTGTATAAATACATTCATAAACCGCTGGATAAGCTGGTGAGAGCTTTCCGCAAAATCGAGTATGGCGATTTCGATGTTCAGATCGAGCATGGCATCAACGATGAGTTTCAGTATATATATACGCGTTTCAATGTGATGTCGGGCAATTTGCAATCCTTGATCGACCAGGTATACAAACAACAAATTCTGACGCAGAAGGCCGAATTGAAGCAGCTGCAGTCTCAGATTAATCCTCACTTTCTGTACAACAATCTCTTTATTCTGGGCACGATGGCCCGCGTTGGCGATTACGAGAATCTCGAGCAGTTTACGAATCAATTAGGCGAGTATTTCCAGTTCGTGACCCGAAATAGCTCGGATGAGGTACCGCTGTGGAAAGAAGTGAATCATGCCAAAGTGTACGCGGAAATTCAAGCCATGCGATTCGCGAACCGGCTGCGGGTTGAATTCGATGAGCTGCCGGAGCATATCGGTCACGTCATGGTGCCACGGTTAATTCTGCAGCCGATTATTGAGAATGCCTTCGAGCACGGTTTGGAAAGGAAGGCCGCGAACGGTATTCTGAGGATCCGGCTCGTTAAGAGCGATCATGAGATACGGATGATCGTGGAGGATAACGGCGAAGCGGTGGACGATGAGCGAATCGCATCGCTTAATCAAGCATTAACCAAACATGAAGGGCTGGAGATAACCGGCATTCTGAATATCCACCAGCGCATCCGATTGAAGTTCGGACCGTCCAGCGGGCTGTATGTGGAGCGAAGCGAATGGGGCGGCTTTAAAGCAACAATGGTCATCGATTACATGGGTGGAGGCGTATAGACAATGTACAGGGTTCTGGTAGTTGACGATGAGATGATTATTGCAGACGGATTATGCGAGGTGCTGCAGGGGATTCCACAGCTGGAGTTAGACGTATATAAAGCCTATTCGGGCATGGAGGCATTGCGGCTTTTTGACCGGACTCGTTTCGATATTGTGCTGACGGATATCCGGATGCCGGAGCTCGACGGCTTGCAGCTGCTGGAGAAAATCCGCGAGAGATGGCCGCAGTGCAGGGTGATTTTCCTTACGGGTTATAACGAATTTGCCTATGTGTATTCGGCTATCCAGTATGAGGGGGTCAGTTATTTACTGAAAACGGAAGGCTATCCGAAGGTGATCCAGATGGTGGAGCATGCCGTTATGGAAATTGAAACCGAGTTCAAGGCGCAGTCCCTGCTCATGAATGCGCAGCAGCAGCTGGATGATATGAGAGGGATGCTGCAAAACGAGTATGTGAAGCGGATTCTAAACGATCAGCTGGATGTACGAGAGATTCATCAAGAACAATTCAATGAATTGGCGATTCCGCTGCAAGCCGACCGTCCTGTCCTCCTCATGATAGGCCGAATGAACGGTATGCCGGGCAAGATGACGTATTCGGAGAAATCGCGGCAGCTCTACCGGATTAAGCTGATCGCTGAGCCCTATCTGGCTTCGCATGTGTCTTTTGTGGCAGCGGTGAATGAACATATGGATCTGGTGTGGTTCATTCAGCCGTTCCAAGATCATATGGAGAGGGAAGGCTGGGATCGCACCTTGACCTTCATGAAAGGGACGGTGGAATTAATCCAGGCGGCGTGCCGCGAATCCGTCGGTGCCGTGCTGTCCTTTGTGCTGGATGACAGCACGGTTGTCTGGCGCGAGGCCGCCGAGCGTTTCTCGACGCTAACGATGCTGATGAATTATCGCATCGGCCAAGGCGGCGGCATGCTGCTGCTGGACAAGCAGCATGTAGAGGGCGGCCATCGCGAGAAGCCGCAGATCCGGCAAGCCAAGCTGGATCAGCTCGCAGATCAATTGGAGCACGGGCAGCGAGCCGACTTTAACAGTACGCTGCTCGCCTGTGCGGCCTCTGTACAAGAGATTGACAGCATGCACGATGTTCCTGCACAGGAGCTGTATTATGCCATCGGATTGGTCTTCTTATCCTATATGAATCGTTGGCATTTGGTAGAGACCGTGGCGGAGCAGATCGGACTTCATAAGCTGATGCAGCCGGGCGAGCATGAATCCTGGAAGGTGGCTTTTGACTATCTAGGGCGTGTTGAAGACATTCTGTTCAACCTTCAGAACCAAGAAGAGGAGAGAAGGGCGAATGCGATTATCGGATTCATTCAGAAGCATATTAGAGATCATCTGCACAACCCGGACGAAATCTCGCTGATGAAATTAGCCGAGCTGGTATATTTCAATCCTTCCTACCTCTCCCGCTTGTTTAAGCAAGTGACCGGAACCAATCTATCCGACTATATCTCCGCTGCTCGATTGGCGAAAGCGAAAGCGCTGCTGGAGAATCCGAATATTAAAATTCAAGATGTAGCCGAACAGGTCGGGTATGGAACCGCTACGAACTTTACGAGGTATTTCCGCAAGGCAGCGCACATGACACCGCTCGAATATCGGGCTACGATCATGAACAAGTAAACAAGTGATTCAAATGTAAAGACATGAATATTGAATGCCGAATGAATGCGCTTTACCATTAGAGAGGTAGGCATGCTACTACATGATCGATCTTTCGGGGAGGTTCACATGAGAAAAAGAGATAAAGCCAAATCAGCCGTTATTCTCTCGGCAGCAGGACTAATGGTGCTCTCAGCTTGCAGTTCATCAAGTACGGAAGACAACACGGCCAAAGCAACGGAGAAGCCGGGCGCAGCAACGCCTCCAGCCAACCTGATGGCCAAGTATGAGAAGCCGGTCGATATTACCGCCTGGCGTTACACGGAAGCCACCTACAAGTACGAAAACGGCGATACCATTGAAAATAACATTTATACAAAAGCTTATCAGAATGAGCTCGGGATCAACTTGAAATACCAGTGGACCGTGCCCATCGAGCAATTCGATCAAAAGCTGAATGTGGCGATTGCCGCTGGAGATTTGCCGGATATCATGTGGCTGAAGAATAAGCAGCTCACTGACCTGACGGATAATGATATGCTCTATGATTTGACCGAGCTGTATGAGAAATATGCATCGCCTATGGCGAAGAGCATCCTGCAGCAGGATCAGAAGGCCTTCAACACCGCCAAAATCGGCGGCAAGCTGATGGCGATTCCACAAACGTCATCGGCGATTGACGGACTCCCGCTATTGTATGTTCGAACGGATTGGCTGAACAAGCTGGGACTCTCCGAACCGAAATCGATGAAGGATGTTCTGGCTGTAGCGGAAGCGTTCACGAAGAAGGATCCGGACGGCAACGGCAAGGATGATACGTTCGGGATGGCGTTTACGAAAACGTTTTTGACCGATTCCCATTTCGGCACGTCGGGCTTCTTCTCCGGCTTTCATGCCTATGCGGGCAAATGGGTGAAGAATGCCTCCGGCAACTTGGTTTATGGAAGCACTTTACCGGAAACCAAGGCTGCGCTGAAGCAATTGCAGGACATGTACGCACAAGGGCTGCTGGATAAAGAATTCGGTGTCAAAGACCGCGCGAAAGTTACGGAGTCTGTAGCCGGCGGCAAAGTGGGTATCTTCTATGGCAGCATGTCCGCGCCGCTCTCGATCACGCAGAAGAATATCGACAACGATCCGAAGGCGGAATGGAAAGCGATTCCACTGCTTTCTATCGATGATGAGAAGGCTACGCCAATCGGTAAAATGCCGATTCAACGGTATTATGCCGTCAGCAAGAAGAGCAAAAATCCGGAAGCGATTATCAAATTACTCAACTTCGCGATGGATGGCTATGACGAAAGCAAGAAGCCTAACCCAGAGATGAGCTTCAGCAAAACGAATATCCCTGTTTATCTCTACAGCTTAATGAATCCGGAGCCTGCGAATAAAAACTTGAACGCACATCATAATGCGCTCAGCGCGATTGCTGCGAACGATCCTTCCAAGCTGTCGACAGAAGAGAAGGGCTACTACGACAAAATCGTAGATTTTCGTAAAGGAAATAAAGCGAATTGGGGAACAGAGCGCGTCTTCGGTTCGCCAAGCTCCTTCGATGTCATCTCTCAATATGTAAAAGATGATAACTACATGCTGGACGCCTTCTATGGCGCAGCGACACCGACGATGGTGGAGAAGAACGCCTCCCTTCAGAAGATGGAGGAGGAAGTATTCACGAAAATTATTATGGGTCAATCCATCGATACGTTTGACAAATTCGTTGAAGATTGGAAGAAGCTTGGCGGCGATCAGATCGCGAAAGAAGTGAACGACTGGTACGCGAAAAATAAATAAGAATCGGACAACTTAAGACGAGACGAAAGCTTAGGGGAAAGCGGTCGTAACACTGCTTTCCCCTTCGTTATTCGCCCGCCAATGCAAACGGAGAGGAGTACAAGTGGAGATGAATAAAAAACTGCAGGAAATTCCTTTGCATCTCATGCTGCTGCCAGGCGTCATCCTTACCCTGATTTTTAGCTATGTCCCGATCGCAGGGATTGTCATTGCCTTTCAGAAGTTTGTACCATCCAAGGGCATTTTCCATTCCAAATGGATCGGACTCGATAATTTCCGCTATATGCTGGAGATGCCCAATTTTTCGAGCGTTGTATGGAACACTGTTTTTATCGCCGTGATGAAAATTATTGTTCATTTAATCGTGCCTGTTATTTTTGCTCTGCTGCTGAATGAGGTTATTAGCACGGCATTCAAACGTACTGTACAAACCATCATCTATTTCCCCTATTTCCTGTCCTGGGTTATTCTGGGGGGCATTCTCATCGATATCCTTTCGCCATCCGCCGGCATTGTGAATCAATTTCTGGGTCTGATCGGCATCGAGCCTATCTTTTTCCTTGGCAATGAAAACTGGTTTCCTTTCACACTTGTCGCATCAGACACTTGGAAGGAATTTGGATATAGCACGATTGTGTATTTAGCCGCCCTGACGGCGATCGATCAATCTCTGTATGAAGCTGCGGTCATGGATGGGGCTAATCGCTGGAAGCAGACGCTTCATGTTACAATCCCCGGCATGATGCCGATCGTCACGCTAATGACCGTATTAAGCTTAGGCAACGTACTGAATGCGGGGTTCGATCAGGTGTTCAATCTGTACAGTCCAATGGTTTATAGCACGGGTGATATTATTGATACGATGGTGTACCGAATCGGGTTAGTAGATGCGCAATACGGCGTAGCGACGGCGGTTGGATTGTTTAAATCCGTGATTGCCTTCATCCTCATCGTGATCTCCAATAAGCTTGCCAATCGATTTACCGGTTATCGGATTTTCTAGGTAGGGGGTAAGGTTATGCAAAAAATGACAGTGAGCAGAAAAATATTTCTGTTATTCAACTATATTTTGTTGGGGTTAATCGCCTTTCTATGTCTCCTGCCGCTGATCAACGTATTAGCTGTCTCATTTAGCTCCAGCAGCGCTGCGGCAGCGGGATTCGTGAAGCTATGGCCGGTGGATTTCACGATTGCCTCTTACAAACATGCCCTAACGAAGAGGGAGTTTATGGAGGGCCTGTACGTTTCGGTACAACGCGTAGTGCTGGGGTATGTGATCAATATGGCCATTACGATCCTCATTGCCTACCCGCTTTCCAAAGAAACGAGCGTGCTTCGTTCAAGGAACGTGTATGCTTGGTTCTTCATCATCACTATGCTGTTTCACGGCGGATTAATTCCCAGCTATATGACCATGAAAGCACTTGGCTTGCTGGATACGATATGGGCGTTGGTGCTGCCGGGAGCTGTGCACGTGTTCAATATGATTCTGCTGCTGAATTTCTTTCGGAACTTGCCGAAGGAAATTGAAGAGGCTGCCTACATCGATGGAGCGGGCCATTGGAAGGTGCTGTGGAGCATGTACATTCCATTATCCAAGCCTGCGCTCGCAACGATCACGTTATTCACCGTCGTGATGCATTGGAATTCTTGGTTCGACGGCTTGATCTACATGAACTCGCCATCGAATTATCCGCTGCAAAGCTATTTGCAAACGATTATCGTCAATCCTGACTCCAGTACGCTGTCATCAACCGAGCTTTATATGTCCGAGGTATCGGACCGTACGTTCAAAGCGGCGCAAGTCTTCCTTGCGGCATTCCCGATTTTGATTTTTTACCCCTTTCTACAAAAATATTTCATGAAGGGCCTCGTCATGGGCAGCGTGAAGGGTTAAGGCAACCTGATCATAGACTGAGCGAATTGGGCTGCCTTTGGCAGTCTTTTTCATCAAGGAGGAATAAGAAGGTATGCATGAACAACTATTGAACCGGCTTCGGGGCCTCTCCGTAGAGGAGCAGGTGGGTCAGCTGAAAAAAGCGACGGACGGAGACGTGCTCCAAGCCTGGCAGCAATCCGGAGTGAAGTTCGCATCGACGGGCGGCCGTCTCGAGGCAACCTATTACACGGCGCTGCGCAAGCTGCTGGATTGCATCGTGCCAACGATGGGGGAAGCCCCTGTCCTGCACGAAGGCGGCATTTATTTGGGGTGCTGGATGGAAAGCACGGGAACGATCAATAATGAGCTGCTATCGCGTTTCCTGCCGGCGGTATCGGAGGACACCTTTGAGCTATTTGCGGACTATCAGAAGGAAGACGGGCAGATGCCCTATAAAATAACGGAAAACGGTCCGGCTTACCGGCAAATTCAGATGGTAACGCCGCTGGCTCGCAGCGTGTGGAATCACTATACGCTGAATGGACGCAATCAAGCCTTTCTGAGAAAAATGTATGAGGCGATGGCACGCTTTGACAAGTGGCTGGCGACGTACCGCGATACACGGCAAACCGGCTGCGTAGAAGCCTTTTGCACGTTTGATACAGGGCATGACCTGTCTCCGCGGTTCTGGCATGTGCCGGATTCCGCGCATCTTGACGATGCGAGACAGTATAATCCGGACTCTCCGATTTTGCCTTTCTTAGCGCCGGATTTGACGGCGAATGTATATTGCCAGCGGCTTTATTTATCGCGCATGGCCCAAGAGCTGGGGGATGCGGAGGCGGCTGCGGGCTGGGAAGCCAAGGCTCAACAAAGCTTGGATAGCTTGTTTGAACATTGCTACGACAGGGCGGATGCCTTCTTCTACGATGTGGATCGGAACGGTGAATGGGTCCGCATTCAGTCGGATGTTCTCTTGCGGGTGTTGGCTTGCGAGGTGGGCGATGGCGAATTCTTTGCGGCTTCGCTGCGGAAGTATTTGCTCAATACGAGCAAATTTTTCGCCAAATATCCGTTCACCTCCATTGCCATGGATGACCCCCGCTTTGATCCGTTCTCCAGCTACAATACGTGGGCAGGCACATCCAATTTCTTGAGTTTGATCCGTACGCCGCACGCCTTCGAGCATCATCATCGTTATGTGGAGCTGACGTGGGTGCTGAATCCGATCGTTACGGCCTTGGCGCAGATGACGCGTTTTGCGCAAACTGTTAGCCCTTGGACAGGGAAAGAGGGCTTTACGGAGTCCTATTCGCCTGCCATTCTGTGCCTATTAGACTTCGTTGAGCGGATGAGCGGCATCGTGCCAAGGCCTGATGGGGAACTCTGGTTCACTTCATTAATCCCGTATCCGCAGGACCATGGCGAGGTGATGGCCGCCGAGATCGGCTACAGCCGAATCATCGATGGGGTCACGTTTGAATGCCTGACGACAAAGGAAGGAAGCACCGTCTATCGTAACGGCGAAGCCTATTTGCAAATCCCGAGCGGTACTCGGGCTGTGACCGACAGAAGCGGCCGATTGAAAGCCGTCATCGGGATGAATGTGCGTACAATTGAAGGAACGGTTAGGTATGAAGGACAAGAACTTCCTCTTGTGGTGAAGGGAAATGAGCAAGTCGAGCTGTCACAAGGACGATTCATCCGTGTGCGCGATCTAGGCATTATCTATCCAACGTATCGATAAAGGAGGTGTTCATCTATGGCTGCGGTTCATAATCATCAATTGCAAGTGCGGGATCCCTTTGTCATTCCCGTTCAAGCGGAAGGACTATACTACTTGTTCGGGAGTACGGATCCGAATATTTGGGGCAAGGGAATCGGGTTTGACGTGTACGTGGGGAGAGACCTGGAAACCTGGGAAGGGCCTTACCCGGTCTTCCGGCCCGATGCGGACTTCTACGCGGAGAACAATTTCTGGGCGCCGGAAGTGCACAAGTACGAGGGCCGCTTTTATATGTTCGCGACCTTCCGCCGGAAGGACAACAACTTGCTCGGCACCGCCGTGCTCGTCAGCGACAGCCTGTTAGGTCCTTTTACCCCGCATAGCGAGGGGCCGCTGACGCCGAAGGCATGGTGCTCGCTGGACGGGACTTTGTTTATCGATGAGGAGGGTCGGCCTTGGATGGTGTTCTGCAGAGAATGGCAGCAGGTAAGAGATGGCCAGGTTTGCGCGGTCCGCTTAACGAAAGATCTGAAGGGCACCATCGGAGAGCCTGAGCTTCTCTTTACCGCTTCACAAGCGAAGTGGCCGACTTCTTTCCAGCATGCGCGTTATCCAGGTCAAGACAACTACGTGACCGACGGACCTTCCATGTATCGTACAGCCAAGGGCGAGCTGATGATGCTATGGGCTAGTTTTATTCACAATACGTATGCTGTCGGCGTAGCGAAGTCCGTATCCGGTCGGGTACAGGGGCCATGGGTACAGGAGGAAGAAGCTTTATTTCGAAGCGATGGCGGACATGGCATGCTATTCCATGCCTTCGACGGAACCCTGATGCTCGCGGTTCATACGCCGAATCAGACACCGAATGAGCGGCCGCTTTTCCTGCCGATTGAAGAGGTGAACGGCACGCTGAGAGTGCTTAAAGAATAGGAACTAATTAGACACCTCCGCTGAGGTGTTTTTTTTACGGATAAACGATTTGGATGATTTCAGGCATGTATGGGAATAATTTGTATCTGTATCAGCTAACTTCTTCAAAGGATGATTGCAATGTCCATTGCGATTCTGGCTTTAATGGCATGGTTGGTGATGATTGTATTCTCGCTTGTGCCCAAAGGGTTAACACTTACGGAAATGGTTCTTCTATACTTCGTCATCGTCGTCTTAACCATTACGATATTCACTATCCTTGATGTTAATCTGAACTGGGTTCCACTCACTCGCAAAGTTGAAGGTTCCTTAGCCATGTATATTTGTCGTTTCTTCGTAATCCCTCTTCTTGTCCTCATGGCTGCCTGCGTCCTCCTTTCGAACATGAAAGTGAAATGGCGTGTGGTTTTATCGGCGATCATCGTCATGGTCTTATCCGGGGCGGACCGGATTTATTTGAGGCTTGATCTCATGGAGTTCGTGAGATGGAATGTAGGCTATTCCGTTCTCATGTACGGGGTATTTGTGATCCTCATCTGGCGTATTGCCCATTGGTATATAGGCCTGGATAAGGAGGTCTCAAAAGAATCTTGAGCGAAATTCGTTACGACTATTCCTTTAATCTGAATGAGTGGTTTATCGTCATTGCCCTCATTGTTGGAACCTTGATGGTATTATGGCTGCCACGACGTTTTTCTAAAAAGACGGCCTGCGTGTACCTGATGTGCGGCGTATTTAACGGTTTCTTTTTCGATCATACGTTGAGTGTGTTTCCGGTTAGTTTTTATGATATTAATGATACTTCCCGCTTTGAAGTGATGGACTTTTTTTCCCATGTGATGTACGCACCCTACAGTTATCTTTTCTTTTATTTATATGACTTCTTCCGTGTCAAAACGAGTAATGCTATGTTGTACATTCTGGTATGGGCATTCGTAAGTACCGGTTTCGAGCGATTGTGCGTGCTAGTTGGGATCTTTCATTACCAACAAGGATATAGCATCTATTACTCTTTCTGCATTTATTTGGTCGTCTTGAGCTTGTGGGTGACCATCTATCATGTCTTGAAGAATCATGGAGACCAACGTTTTTAGCTATTCGCAAGGCCGGCAGCAATTGATTATGGTTCTAGAGGGTTAGTGTAATGAAGGGTTCAAAGGTTATAATAGAGCATACCTCGTTCTTCAAACTAGTAAGATGACAAAGGATGCCGATCATGCCGATTAATTCTTTTGATAACTATCCAATGAGCTGGAAACCATCGATTGATAAAACCCAAAAACCTATTTATAAAGTACTCGCAAGGCAATTGTATCAGGATATTCTAAACGGAGTTCTGTTACCCGGAACAAGACTCCCTTCGCAGCGGGAACTGGCCGATTTCCTAGACTTAAATTTGAGCACGATATCCAAAGCGTTTAAGATGTGTGAGTTGAAAGGTTTGTTAAGTGCAGCCGTTGGCAGTGGAACATTCGTATCGTATGATGCGTTATCCAATGCGTATTTACTTGAAGATACCAAGCCGAAGCACTTAATCGAAATGGGAGCGACACTGCCGGATAATGCTTCATACGAGCCGTTGCTGCTTCAGTTGAAAAGTATGCTGCAAGATACGGATTATGAAAAGTGGTTCGGTTATGGCCGTTCAGGCGAAAGCCTCTGGCAAAGGGACGCAGCTCTTAAACTCATCCGAAGAAGCGGCCTTGAAACAACAGTCGATCGCATTGTACTGGCTAATGGTGGTCAGAATGCCATTGCGGCCACACTTGCAAGTTTATGTAAGCCTGGAGACCGCATTGGTGCCGATCCGCATACATACCCTGGTTTAAAAACGGCTGCAGCGATGCTTAGTATCCAAATTGTACCGATAAAGTCGGAGAACGGCGAAATGAGTCCGGCTGCTTTGGAATACGCGTGTAAAAATGACAATATGAAAGGCGTTTACTTAATTCCGGATTATCATAATCCGACAGCTAGTACGATGTCGGTAGAGAATCGCCAAAGGATTGCAGCCGTTGCCAAAAAGTATAATCCATTCATTATTGAAGATGCGTCTTACAGCCTTCTGAGCGACAAACGGCTTCCCGCAGTGGCCTCCTTCGCGCCGGAACAGACCATCTACATAGCGAGTTTATCCAAATCGATCGCACCGGGCTTGCGGCTAGCCTATGTAGCCGTTCCGAGTCCCTTCAAGGAGCTAATTGCCAAGGCTTTATATAATTTAAATGTTTACGTGTCGCCGTTGTTTGCCGAACTGGCAGCGCGTACAATTGTATCTAATCAATTCGAAAGCATAATTGATGGCCATCGGGAACAAGCCATTCGCAGAAATCGAATCGTAAACCGATACTTGTCAGACTATACGTGCTTGGGGGCTGAAACAGGTATCTTCCGTTGGCTGCTGTTACCAGGCAGTATCACAGGTGCAGAGTTCGAAAGGCTAGCCGCAAAGCAAGGGGGACAAGTGTATGCAGCTGAGCGGTTCGTAGTGGGGAATAGTACCCCAGAGCGGGCTGTAAGGATTGCAGTCTGTGCACCGGCAACGGTCCAAGAGCTAGAGGAAGGATTAGCGATCCTTCAATATATACTTCACGAGATAACCGAATAGGAAAATTGTTTGCCATACAATTATGATATTGTATGGCATTTTTGTGCGTGTTATGATGGAGCAAATCTTGTTGAAGGGTAGCAAGAAGCTTGCTTGAAGGAAGGAGGAAGCCTTATGGACAATCAAGTGGTTATTGTTGGAGCCGGTTTAAGCGGCCTTCGAGCTGCCTCTCTGCTTCATGTGCACGGGATCTCATGCAGGGTGCTAGAGGCTAGAGACCGGATTGGCGGCAGGGTCATGAGCACTTCTGTTCTGAATCGGCCTGAGCTGGGCAAGTTTGACCTCGGACCGACATGGTTCTGGCCGCAATATGAGAGCACGATTACCAATCTGGTTAAAGAATTACAGCTAGAAACCTTCAATCAGTACACCGAAGGAGAGATACTGCTGGAACGGTTTCACAACGAGCCGGCAGAGCGATATAGGCTGCCGGCTAACGCGAATGAAAGCTCGATTCGATTCACAGGAGGCGTACAGTCGCTTATTGATGCGTTAGCGGATACGATTCCTCCAGGGACCATCGAGTTAGAGACACGAGCTACAGCTCTTCGGCTCAATAGTAATGGTACGGTCACGGTTGATGCCGTTCATGCAGACGGAGAGCGTGAACAGATAACAGCAAACGCGGTGATTCTAGCCTTGCCGCCTCGCCTTGTGGCGCGGCATATGGCATTCACGCCGCTTCTTCCTCCAGAACTGGTTGCCGACCTTGTCAACAAACCTACGTGGATGGCAGGACAGGCCAAGGCCGTTGTCGTCTATGATCGTCCTTTCTGGCGGGAATTGGGGTTCTCCGGATTCGTATCAAGCCGGGTCGGACCCTTGCAGGAAATTCATGATGCTTCTCCTGGTACAGGCTCAGGAGCGCTATTCGGTTTCTTCGGCATACCAGCCCCCATGCGCCATAAACTAGGGCAGGAGGAATTGAAGAAAAGAATCATGGACCAATTGGTTAGGCTGTTTGGACCCCAGGCTTGTCAAGAACGTGCTTTTCTTTACAAGGATTGGTCGGAAGATGACGAAACGGCTGTTGAAGAAGACTTCGAACCGCTTATGAATGCCCCGGCCTATGGTCAACCCTCGGTCGTTGGGAGATGGGAGAAGAAAATCTTCTTTGCCGGTACAGAGACGAATTCGCCATTCGGCGGGCATTTGGAAGGTGCGCTTCGGTCTGCTGACAAGGCAGTTTCAGAGATAAATAAATGGATAGGAGGCCGTGCATGATGAAAGTGATGAACGCCGTACAAATTCCCGCCAAAGGGGAAAAAATGCGATTGGTGCAGATTCCGGTGCCCCAGCCGGGAGAAGGGCAAGTCTTGCTTCGTGTAGAAGCATGCGGCGTATGTCATGGTGACTCGCTCGCCATTGGAGGGGCGTCCCCAGCGTATCCCCGCATCCCTGGCCATGAAGTCATTGGCAGCGTTGTGCAGCTTGGTGCCGGTTCCACGAAATGGAACATTGGCGATCGCGTGGGTATTGGATGGCATGGTGGGGACAACCACGTTACAGGCCTGACCATCGACGGCGGTTACGCTGAGTACATGGTTGCCTATGAGGAGAGCTTGTCATTGATCCCGGAGGAATTGTCCGCGGTAGAAGCAGCACCCCTTATGTGTGCAGGTGAAACAACCTTTAGTGCACTTCGGAACAGTAAAGCTCGGCCTGGCGATCTTGTAGCCATTCAAGGGATTGGCGGACTTGGGCACTTAGCGGTTCAATATGCCCGCAAGGCGGGGTTCCGCACGGCAGCGATTTCGCGCGGCAGCGACAAAGAAGAGCTGATACGTCAACTTGGAGCCCATCACTACATTAATTCCGACAAGGAAGACCCGGCTTTGGCCTTGCAGGCGTTAGGTGGGGCCAAAGTCATTCTCGCTACTGCGCCGAACGCCCAAGCGATCGCTTCCCTCATGAACGGGCTTGGATCGGATAGTGAGCTCATTATTGCAGCCGGCTCGGGTGAGCAGCTGGGTTTATCGGCAAGAGATTTCCTCAAAGGACCGAATACGGTGAGAGGCTCCTTTACTGGACATGCGCGAGAAATTCAGGAAGCCGTTAACTTCAGCGTGCTTACGGATGTACGGCCCATGATTGAAACTTTTCCGCTGGAACGTGTTAGCGAAGCCTATGACCGAATGATGGCGGCATCCACTCGGTTTCGGGCCGTTCTCCATATTCATGAAGGCAATTAATTGGTAATAGAAGGGGATGGGGACATGTCGAGCCGAACAGCACTCGATCAAGAACAAATAGAAAACGGGAGAGAATCACTGAAGCAATATGTGGATTCCCCTGAGAAACAGCGTCAGCTGCACCAAAGAACGATGATCATCGTCGTTGCCTCTCAAATTTTTGGCGGGGCGGGATTGGCTGCAGGAATCACGGTAGGGGCACTGCTCGCACAGGATATGCTCGGAACAGACAGCTTTGCCGGCGTTCCGACTGCCCTGTTTACGTTAGGCTCTGCTGCCGCGGCGCTAATCGTCGGCCGTCTGTCCCAACGCTTGGGGCGTCGTGCGGGGCTGGCTGCGGGTTTCTTAACAGGCGGGCTTGGCGCTGCAGGCGTCGTCCTGGCAGCCGTCTTCCATCATATCGGGCTGCTCTTGCTTTCGCTGCTGCTCTATGGAGCAGGGATGGCAACCAACCTGCAGGCCAGATATGCCGGAACGGATCTGGCCCTCCCGACAGGAAGGGCCAAAGCGATAAGTACGGCTATGGTTTTCACGACCATTGGCGCGGTTGCCGGGCCGAATCTTGTCACGTTGACAGGTCGGATAGCGACATCTCTTGGCGCTCCTGCGTTATCCGGGCCCTTTATGCTGGCGGCCATCGCATATCTGTTGGCGGGATTCGTGCTGCTCATCTTCCTGCGGCCTGATCCTTTGATCGTGGCCAAAGCCATTGCAGAGGTTGAGCGATTAAAAGATCGTCAGAACGGCACACTGCCATCATCGCATGCATTGGAAGCGGGTTTCAATAAACGGGGGATCATTGTTGGCGCGTCAGTGATGGTAGTAACCCAGATTGTTATGGTCGGCATTATGACCATGACGCCGGTTCACATGAAGCATCACGGACACGGACTTGGAGAGGTTGGTGTTGTGATCGGCATCCATGTTGCTGCGATGTATCTGCCATCGCTATTAACGGGTGTTCTCGTCGATAAGTACGGAAGATTGCCCATGTCCTATGCCTCAGGTATTACGCTGCTCTTGGCCGGCTTACTGGCTGCATATGCACCCGGGGACTCAACGGTGCTGCTCGTTCTTGCACTTGCGCTTCTTGGATTAGGGTGGAACTTCGGGTTGATCAGCGGGACAGCGGCGATCGTCGATGCCACGACTCCCCAAATACGCGCGAAGACGCAAGGAACCGTGGACGTTCTTATTGCTCTGGCTGGGGCATCCGGAGGCGCCTTGTCCGGGATGGTTGTGGCTCAGTCCAGCTATTCGACACTCTCCTTGGCTGGAGGATTTCTGTCCTTGCTTCTTATTCCGGTTGTGTTGTGGTCCCGTAGAAAAGGGGGATGATAGGGAGCGGGAATAAGTGATAAAGACACAGCGGCGGCCGGCCATGAAGGGATAGGCACATGTAACTGATCATTCCGTCCAAGCAAATGCGCTAATAGGTTCGTACTTTATAAAGTCGTCAAACTTTTGATTACAAGAGGAGGAGCACTTTATGGGTTACACCGCGTCATCTGCTGGAAGCTATGGTGGAGGGTATACATCGGCAGCAACCGTCCTTGTTCTGTTCATCTTACTGGTTATCGTTCTCACTTCAGTCAGCTTGTAAGGTCTTACATTTCCTTAATTGCGATTATGTCATTTGGATGAAAATTGGCAGCATGGATTCCTCTCTACAAGTGATTGCTTTTTCCAAGGAAGGAGGATACGAACTATGGGGTATACAACAGGTAATACGACAAGCGCAGCCGCAATTTTAGTTCTCTTCATTCTATTGGTTATTGTTACTATGACATTCGTCTGGTAATTAGCAAAGAATCGTTCTCATCATTATTTTGATAATGTTGTTCAGCCTGTGGCGAATTAGCTGCAGGCTTTTTTAATTTGCACGGGGCTGCAGATGTCAAGCATTGTATCGATTGTTTTTGTCATTGTGGGGGATAATGATAATAAAGAGAATGAGGTGGCTTGCCAATGATATATATTTATAACGATTTCGGGGGGACGCATACGACGGCTTTGGCTGCAGCTTATCATCTGAAGAAGTTGGATGAAACTCGCGAGCCCACGAAGAAAGAAATCCTGAACACGCATAATTTTAATAAATTAGTGTATAAGGACAGAGGAAAGTTATACTTTCACGGGAAAGATGAGGACGGCAACAAGGTCTATACAATGGGGAGAGGCAGGTCTAAGATTCTTAATTTGATCGATATGTTGATTGAGGAGGGGGTTCTGCATGAAAAAATTATATTATCCAATACGTCTCCGACGGTGCCTTTTTCAATGACATGTGGCGGCATGCTGTCACGGTGGCTGAAGATTGATTTTATAGGCGTACCGTTATTAATTATTGGAGCTAAACAAGCCTATCAAGACATTATCCATCTCGTTCATCATACAAAGAAAATCGCAAAATCCTCAAATACACAATTAATCATGCTGGAAAATAAAGATTTCAAATGATAAGAATATGAAAAAAACGAACTACTAATCTCAAAGAGATCAATAGTTCGTTAACCGTTCTGTGGAACCTATTTAATCACACGGCGTGCTGTCATGTAGTGAGACTTCCAATAGGAGTTAATCGTAGTGATTTTCACACCGCCGGCACCGTAAGTGTTTAACATTTTGTTATTTCCAACGTAAACGCCTACATGGCCGACTCCGGGTCTGCCCGGAACGGAGAAGAATAGCAGGTCGCCTTTCTTCCAATTGCTTTTCGAAACATAACTACCGACTCTCGATTGCTGAGCAGCTGTCCGCGGCAGGCTAATGCCGTATTTCCCGAAAATATATTTCGTTAAGGTCGAGCAGTCGAAGTTGCGTGTCTGTCCGACTTTGGCCCCGAATTTATAAGGCGTGCCCAAATATCTTTTCCCTAAAGAAATAATTTTATCCGCTTTTGACGTTGCGGTGATTGTAGCAGCAGTAGCAGCTTGAGTAGGTTGTGGACTACTGATTAGCCCTCCTGAGATAGCAACTGTTGCTCCAATTGTCATAATTGCCAAGCGCTTGCTCCATTTATGATGTAGTTTCATAGTTGTCTTCCTCCTTGTTATGAGCGCTATTTCGTAGCTAAGCCTAGTATAGCAGACTGAAAGTCTCCTATAATTTACTAGAGGGAGAGCAAACCGTGGGCTCGAAAGGGATCAGACCGCTTTATTAGAAAACCATGAGAATCTTCTTTGAAAATTATTCTTGACTAGCTGTAGATCAACAAAAAGCTCGGTTTTAAGCCATTTATAAGGGCCCATCCTGGCCCCGACGCAAGCGTAACTGGAATTTCTCCTTTTATTTCAGCTTAAAAATCCTCTTGTAGAGATATAACTGGAGATTCCTCTTAGGCCCCTTAATTAAACTGGAGTCCTCTCAACCAATAAATTAAACTAAAAGCAAGGGAGATGATCCAGAATGAAAAAGAGGTTTAAAGAGGAAGAAAAACTTAAAATAGTTAACGAAGCATTGGCCGGTGTTAAGATTGGGGTACTCGCCCGCTTATATGACACACACCCCGAAACCATCCGTTTGTGGGTGAACGATTACCGCGACGCCATCCCAGAATCGGAGATCCCTCGAACAGATGAGAACATAGAGGAATTACGGCGACTGCAGGAGGTGGAGGAGCGCTATGAAAAAGCGGTGAAAGTTCTTGGTGAGAAAGAACTCGAAATAGAAATCCTCCGAGAGCTATTAAAAAAGAAAAACCCCGCTTATCAGAAAAATTTGAAGTAGCAGACCCATTCATTAAGCGGGGTGAGCCAGCAGCAGTTGTACTGCACATCCTTGGGATATCGGAGTCAACATACTACGAACGTAACGTGATCTACTCAGCCTAAGAGCATTTAATACGCTTGGGGAGGATGCTTCTGAAGCGTTCGAAACCTATATGGACTTCTATAACAACCGTAAAATGCATGGAAGCTTAGAATTGATGCCACCGACTAAGTTTTCAAATTGGGTGGACAAGACACCTATTTAGAGGGCCTAGCCGCGGAAATACAAGCCCTTATTTCAGTATAACGAGGGCCAATAGCCGTGGAAGCGGAAATAAGATGCGTTATTATGCTGATTGAGCTATGAAACACCCAAATTCAGCAAGGATAACGCGTTGTATTTCCGCTTTACCTTCCAGAACCGCTAATTCAGCCGTAATAGCGAACTGTATTTCCGCTGGCGTGAGAGTCCTTGGGCCACAATATTTCCAAGGGGGAACTCGTGGGGTTGTTAGGCAATAAATAGTAGCGAGGTCATTCCGGCGCGGCAGCTTGTTAGGTGGATGTGTGCGACATTGAAGGGACAGGCTCTTAAGGGTACGAGGATGGAGTTCTGCCGTGATGACAGTAGATTCGGTTGGGAAGCTTGGCGGCGCGTGAGCGGAACGGAAATACAGGCCCTTATTTTAGTAAAACGAGGGCCAATAGCCGCTGAAGCGGAAATAAGATGCGTTATTATGCTGATTGAGCTGCGAAACACCCAAATTCAGCAAGGATAACGCATTGTATTTCCGCTTTACCTTCCAGAACCGCTAATTCAGCCGTAATAGCGAACTGTATTTCCGCTGGCGTGAGGGTCCTTTGGCCTCAGCTCCGACCGTGGAACGCCCACAGTTACGTGGACGAATGCCGCGCTATGTCGCGCTTTCGCGCCGTCGCGCCGCCGCACCACCGGCGCCACCGCCGCCGCCCACCGGCATCGCCGCCCCCCACCGGCATCGCCGCCCCCCATCCCGCTTACCGGGCCGCGACAAGCTGCTTCTCACGCTCGTGCCGGCCGCACCTTCGGTGACACGCCGGCTTCCAGCGCTCTTGCGACCGATCGCCATCGAACGACCGGCGCATGGCTCACGTCTCGCCTTCCTTATATAGTGAGATGAATTGGGCCGGCACAGCATCTGCAAGCCACACTTCATTGCCCGCATAGTAGAAGTTAACTCCCGCCGAACGGGCCTTAGCCAAATTTATGCATAGAATGACTAGCTCCCCTCTTCGCCTGCCAGCCAGCATGGCAAAATGCAGCCCTTCGGACATATGCACGTATTGGCAGCCATGGCCTGCATTCCTTCCTTCAGAATCACCGGCGCAGCCTTTGCATTCGTTCCATGGAAAAGAAGCACCGGCGGCTCTCCGACGGGGTATTGCACTTTATCGTGGCTATGCCCGTAACGAGCTCGAATCCGGTCGCCGTAAATTTCATAGCGCTGCTTCTCGCAGCAGGCAACCAGTTCTTCAATTTCACTTGCGCTTATCCCAGACCAAGCCTTCTGCGCGCATAGAACTTCTAGAGATATAACTGGAGATTCTCCTGTTATCTCGATGAATAATGCCGCAAAGTGGCCCGTTCAGCCCTATTTTAACGGGAGAAATTCCTGTTATTCATCTCCCAAGGCCAGCTCTAGCTTCGATTAACTGGCGTTTTTCCAGTTATGCTGCAGACTTAAGGACTAGCCGCTGTGCGCTTGCTTGCTTATCAGGAAAGATGCTTGCGATAGAGGTAAGGATCATCAGGATGAAAGCTGCCTGGCGTCTGTCGTAAATCGCAGACAAGCTGAAGGAGCGGGAACAATCCCCGCCTTACATCATCCAAGAAAACCGCGCTCATGCGCGGGTTTTTTATTATGAATCCGCCGATTTTTCTAGGCAAAGTATTTAATTTAAAACAGTACCTTGACAGTCATAGTAATATGACTTATTATACGGATATGGAGGTGATTGAATTGAGCGAGAACAAGATCACATCCGACCTGCTTCGCGGACATACGGATACGATGATTTTACGGCTCTTGTCTGAAGCTGATCGCTATGGCTACGAGGTTGTCAAACTGATTGCCGAGCGCTCGGGAGGCGAGTATGAGTTGAAGGAAGCGACGATGTACTCCAGCTTCCGGCGGCTTGAGGCAGACGGGGATATCGAGTGGTATTGGGGCGATGAAACTCAGGGAGGACGGCGCAAATATTTTAGAATTACCGAGAAGGGCAAGGACACTTACACCCGTAACAAAAGCAATTGGGAATACGCCAAGCGCGTATTAGAAAATTTAGTATAAGGAGAGATTGGATATGATGAATCCCAAATTGACGGATTATTTGAACAGCGTTTTTACGCCATACGATGGGGTGAAAAGCGTCAACGAATTAAAGGCCGACCTGCTCTTGGATTTACAGGAGCGATACCGCGAACTCAGAGCGGAGGGCAAGGATGATGAAACAGCGTTTCAGATGACGATTGAGAGCATCGGCGATATTGAACAAACGATCCTGGAGGTCGCCAACCTCTCCCGTTCGCTGGAACGGCAAGTCGTGACAAACTTTAGCGCAAGCAACTTGGCCAAAAGCGACTTTGCAGGCGTTACCGCGCACAAAGGGCAGTTTAAAGGCAGCGCGCTGCATGGTTCCGATTTCTCGGGCGCAGATTTGACCGGCAGCTCGTTTAAGAGCAGCGACGTACGCGAAGCCATTTTTGACGGCGCGAATCTGACGGACTGCAGCCTATCCACGCTTGACCTGTCCAAGGCAAGCTTCCACAAGTCGATCCTAGTACGAACCAATTTCAGCAAGTCGGGGCTTGACGGCGTCAAATTCACAGGAATAAGAATGACCGACGTGACGTTTACAATGACCGATCTTAGAAAAACGATGTTTGAAGGTTGTTCATTTGATGGGGTTGACTTCACATACTCCGATCTGACCGGGCAGTGCTTCGACGGACAGACGTTTATCGGCGTTAAGTTTGACAAAGCGGGATTGAACGGAGTTTCCTTCAAGGGCGCTACTTTAAAGAATGTTTCTTTTCAGTCTGCGTTTACGTTCTCTAAGAAGTACTATCGTGCGATCAAAACCATCTGCTTTGACGGCGCAACGATGGATAAACTGACCTATGCATTGCTCAAAGGCATGGAAGCCAATTTGTCCCAAGTTACTGTCGTTTAATTTAAGGGAGGGAATCCGATGCCAACCGTGCAAACCAATCCCATTCAAGTAAAAGGACTGATTAAATCCTACAAGCAGCATCAAGTGCTGAAGGGCGTAGATTTCGAGGTGGAAAAAGGGAGTATATTCGCTCTCCTTGGCTCCAACGGGGCAGGCAAGACAACAGTTGTCAAAATTCTCACCACGCTGCTCCAACCGGATGGCGGCACTGCCGCTATCAATGGATTCGATGTCGCGGCTAAGCCCGATCATGTCCGTCAGGCGATTAGTCTGACCGGGCAATTCGCCGCTGTGGACGAAATTTTAACCGGACGGGAAAATTTGATCATGATTGCGAAGCTGCGATACTTTAAGGATCCGCGTCAAGTAGCGGACGACTTGCTCCGACGCTTCGGCTTGACAGACGCCGCGGACCGCAGGGTGGCTACTTATTCGGGCGGGATGCGCCGCAGGCTCGACATCGCCCTTAGCCTTGTGGGGAAACCGCAGATCATTTTCCTTGACGAACCGACCACAGGGCTTGACCCCGAAGCGCGTATAGAAGTTTGGAAGATTGTCAAGGAGCTGGCGGACAAAGGCACGACCATCTTCTTAACTACGCAGTATTTAGAGGAGGCAGAGCAGCTTGCCGACCGAATTGCCATTCTGCATGAGGGCAGGATTATCTCCAGCGGCACGCTCTCGGAGCTGAAAAAGCTGTTCCCACCCGCCAAGGTGGAGTATGTTGAGAAGCAGCCGACTTTGGAAGAGATCTTCCTCGCCATCGTCGGCACAAAGGAGGAGAAGTGAATGGAGACGACAAAGAACCATTTTTTCAGCGATATGGGCGTTATGGTTGGACGTTCGATGCGTCATATTTCCCGCAGTATGGATACCATCATCACGGTCACCATCATGCCGATCGCTTTCATGCTGCTGTTCGTTTATGTGTTCGGCGGTGCCATTCAAACCGGAACGGATAACTATGTGAATTACCTGTTGCCCGGTATACTGCTGATTGCTATTGCCAGCGGTGTGGCTTACACGGCTTATCGCCTGTTTACCGATGTGCAGCGGGGCATCTTCGAGCGGTTTCACACCATGCCGATTTCCCGTTCCACCTTGCTCTGGGGGCATGTCCTTACCTCGCTAGTATCCAACGCAATCTCCGTTGTCGTCATCCTTCTCGTATCGTTGATTATGGGCTTTCGTTCATCCGCTGGCGTGCTGCCATGGCTGGCCGTAGCCGGCATCCTTGCGCTGTTTACGTTGGCCTTAACTTGGGTTGCCGCTATAGCCGGCTTGTCCGCAAAAACGGTCGATGGCGCAAGCGCCTTCTCCTACCCGATTATCTTCCTGCCCTTTATCAGCTCAGCATTCGTGCCAACTGAGTCAATGCCGACCGTCGTTCGCGTCTTTGCCGAAAACCAACCGGTAACCTCGATTGTAGAAGCCATCCGCGCATTGCTGTCAGGACAACAAGTGGGGAATGAGATATGGATTGCGCTTGCGTGGTGCATCGGCATTGTGTTCGTCGCTTATTTCTTTGCCATGAAGGCTTATAAAAAGAGGGTATGACATTCGCGGGGTAGACGAATTTGGAGGAAGTACGCGTGCGAACAAGTTATAAAGTGCTGAAAATCAGCAAACAATAAAAGCCATAAGATTCCCAGGAAGGGAGCTCCTATGGCTTTTTTATTGTACAATCCGCTTGTACCCGCACCGAATTGCCCCGGCACCTCATGTTATTGATCCAAATCTGCATCAAACCAACGCCAAACTTCATCCTTCGCTTGGTCAACGATCGTGTTATTTGCCCGAATAATGTAAATTTTGTGTGCTTTATCCATGTAATAGAGGCCTTCCGCAAGCTCGGATACACGCTCCATTTTTATTTCCGTTGTCATGGTGTACAGTCCGCTTTGCTCGTTCGGTGAGAAATCTTTTGAATTTATACCGTTCATCACGACGTACAACTTGCCTTCCCCGACGGAAGGATCTGTAAGCATCGGGTTCGTTAGGCCCAGCACCTGAACGTCCAGCTCACCAAGCAGGTCGTTTACGTCGTGAACATTTCCCTCCCGATCCAGTAAAGCTAGCCGCGCCGTGCCGGAGATCATGCCATTGCGGCCTGGCAGCAAGGCCGATGCGATCCACGTCGTCCCGTCTGGATTCGGTATGACCCGGTCCAGCCTTTGACTCAAATCAGCGAGCTGCGTCACCTTGCCGTCGCGGACCAAGAAGTTGTAGGTAGTTCCATAGTTCGGACCGATCACAGGGATTGGAAGTCTTAGATTGATAGAGAGAATATATGCGTTATTCGCCGCCTCGAACCTCGTATAGGAATGTACCGGCGGACCCCAGTCAGCTGCTTCCCATACATCGGAGTCCGTCAGTGTGTAGATCTTCAGGTTACCATCATATAAATCGCGGCCTTTGCGCGTCAACTCCACGGGTTTCCCGCCCATAGGGTGCTTGGAATCGATGAGTCGGTTGGTGAACGCCTCCAGCGCTTTGCGGTTTTGCAGCTCGGCTTGATGAGTGGACTTGTCGATTTTCACCATCGCCTTCTCGTCATCCGCACCCAGCAAAGAATAAAAATACAAGGCTTGATCATCGTCGCCGATGAGTCCTGCATGACATTCTGACCGCCAATGATGCCAAGCCCCGTTTGTTCATTCCAAACAAGATCGAGTCGCAATAAATCATGGGCGAATTGCCATGTAAGCGGGATGTAGGTGATGTCCCGGAATGTTAAGAACGGATAAGGCTCTTCCGCATTTTCAATTTTCTTATCTCCGAATTGAATCGGGAAACTTGCCAATTGAACGGAGTACGATGTACTGTTACGCGTTTTGCTCAGATCCTGCTCGGCCCGAGACGTCCGTATAGGAGGCGGATAATTACGATTTGGCCATAAAATCAGCCCCGCATCATCGCTCCACTGATACTCAATATTCAGCGATTGAAGATTGTTCCACGTCATAGGCATGTAGGTAATGTCTTTGTAAAGTAAAAATGGGTACTCACTGTAGGCCTGGTCCAATGAAGTGTTGTTAAGTGTAATAGGAAACTTCGGAATGGATGCACGGATCGAGGTGCCGGCCGTGGCTTGAACGGGCAGCGCTGCACACGCAAGCAGCACAATGGCCGCACAGCTAAGTGCAATTTTTCGAACGGATAATAGCAAGCGATCAACTCATTTCCTATAAATTGAAAAACCGCGTATTTCACATAAATAGACGTCAAGCCGGTGGTAAAGTTGCATGAATTTGGGAACTGCATGCATGCTTTCCGGTTCCCGATGTTACCGAAATGTGAGCGAGACGTCAGTGTCAAGGGGTTTTAATCAGCCTGCGTTTGGGGTACGATGATGACTGGGGTTATCCCATTAGAAGGGGGAAAGCTGTTTCAGCGAATGGAGGGGAGAATACTGGAAAACTTTGCATGCTTATACATCGTACGTGGTGAACCCTATCGACCGGGCACCATCGTGAATCTCAGTGAAGATGAAACGCGGGTCGGCCGGGTATCCAATCAGTTTACTCCGGACTTGGCCTTAACGAACGCTTTTATTTCCCGGGAGCATCTCGTCATCCGCAAAGAACAAGACGCGGCGGTGCTATATGATTTAGGAAGCCGGCACGGAACGGAGATCAATGGCGTACTGTTAACGCCGCACACCCCATATACGTTGAAAAATTTTGATATCATTAAGCTCTCAAAAGGGATGACCGTCATCCACTTTTCATATACGTTCGCCGATCAGACTCTAGAAATCGAACCGCTTAGCGTCACCAGGATGCTAGAAATTCCGGAACTGCCACTCACGATTCATTGGGAAAGAAGAGAATGTATCGTCGAAGGCAGGCGAATCCTCATGTCAGAGAAAGAATATTTACTGATTCGTGTGCTGCATGAGAATGCCAACCGGCTCGTTCCGCTCGAGGAAATTAAATCCAGCGTATGGCCGGAAAGGTCAACGGGAGCAGAAGGCTTCTCCGATGTGACGTTGGACGAGCTGAATGCCTTGATCTACCGGGTACGCAAAAAGTACGGCAAAGCTACCTTTCTGATTAGTGCAGTGCGAGGCAGCGGCTATATGCTCGAAACGGAATTGAAATCGTCATAACGAAAGTAGGGACACTTCATGAAGTATATACAGGCTGAGTTCTCAGGTCCCCTGAACGGAACGGTACATATACCGGGAGCGAAGAATAGCTCCCTTGCTTTACTTGCCGCCGCTTGTCTGGCGGACAGTATCGTAACTTTAGAGGGGATTCCCCGTATAGACGATGTCCGCATTATCGCCGATATCGGCCGGGATATCGGGATGAAGCTTAGACAGGAAGGCCGGCAAGTCATCATTGACCCGCGATGGATTCATAGCTCCGTGATCGATCCAGGCAAAGCTTCGAGCTACCGGGCGTCTTATTATTTCGCAGGTGCGTTACTGTCCAAATTCGGCAAAGTGACGATCGGATTGCCTGGCGGTGACGATTTCGTCTCAAGACCGATTGATCAGCATATCAAGGTATTCAAAGCGCTAGGAGCGCAGGTGCGTCTCTTCGAAGATTATTACGAAGTTGAGGCTGCTGAGCTGAAGGGGGCGGACATTTATTTCGACACCATTACTTCCGGCGCGACGATTAATGCGATGCTGGCGGCTGTGCTGGCCAAAGGACGGACACAACTGTACAACGCAGCTGTAGATCCGGAAGTGTGCGATACGGCAAACTTCCTGAACCAGTTGGGTGCGCGAATCTACGGGGCAGGTACGGATTTTATTCGAATTGAAGGCGTCTCCTATCTGAACGGCGGAACGCACACGGTGATTCCCGACAGGCTGATTGCCGGTGCCTTTCTGATGGCGGCCGGGCTCCACGGGGGGCAGGTTACCGTCATGGACGTCATCCCCGAGCATCTGGGCTCATGTCTGGCCAAGATGGAGGAAATAGGGATGCATTTGGAAAGCGGCGAGAGCCACATTACGGCTTATGGGGCGAATTCGCTGAAAGCGACGCGTATCCGCACAGGCATGTATCCGAGCTTCGCCACCGATTTGCAGCAGCCCATGACTGCGCTTCTCCTGCAAGCGAAGGGCAAGAGCATCGTTACCGATCGTGTCTACCCCAAGCGGTACGCTCACGTTCCGCAGCTGCGGCGGCTTGGTGCAGAGATCGAGCTGCGGCAGGACAGCGCGTTGATCAGCGGAGGACGGCCCTTGCAAGGCGGCTGGGTGCATGCTACTGATGTGCGTGCAGGCACTTGCTTGCTGATGGCCGGTTTAGCGGCTGAGGGCAGCACGTGTATAACAGGTGTCGAGCACCTCGAGCGCGGCTACGAAGACGTTATCGGCAGCTTCAGATCGATAGGGGCCAAGCTGTCGATGCGCGAGTTGGACGCACAGGCGCATCCAAGTCAGATTCGTGAATCTTATTGATGTTTCAAAATATGAACACCGTCTTGAAGTTGGCGGTGTTTTTTCGTTTGGTTAACTGGGGACTTCCAGCTCTGGTTGTACCACTAACGGGATGAATATATGGTAAAATAAGGGCGTAAACAACCCGCAGAAGGAGTGTTACAGTATGGATCTTGAAATGGTTATGCAGGAGCTTGAAGCCCTTGGCAAAGAACGGCTCAAGAAAATGTACATATCCAATGGCGCGAGAGAGCCGTTATTTGGCGTTGCGACGGGCGAGATGAAGCCGATTCTCAAGAAAACCAAGCTCAATCAATCTTTGGCGGAGCAGTTATATGCCACAGGCAATTACGACGCCATGTACTTCGCCGGCATCATTGCAGAACCGAATGTCATGACGGAGGCGGATTATGATCGTTGGATGGATGCAGCGTATTTCTACATGTTGTCCGATTATGTAGTGGCTGTCACTTTGTCCGAAGCGGACATTGCTCAGGATGTTGCTGATAAGTGGATTGGAAGCGGTGAAGATTTGAGAATGTCGGCAGGCTGGAGTTGTTATTGCTGGCTCTTGGGCAGCCGGCCGGACAGTGAATTCGCTGAAAGCAAGCTCGCCAAGATGCTAGAACAAGTGGAAAATACGATTCGCGATGCTCCTGAGCGTACGAAATATGCCATGAATAATTTTATATACACGGTGGCGACGTCCTATTCGCCGCTTCATGATCAGGCGGTCGCAACGGCTAAGGCCGTATGCCCGGTAGAAATCATAAATGACAAGGGAAAAAGCAGGTTTCTTAACGCTTTGGAAAATATTCAAAAGGCAGAAGCGAGAGGAAAGCTTGGTTTCAAGCGCAAGCATGTCAGGTGTTAACGGATAACTTGGCAGAATCAGGGGGAGTGCTTACATGTGGCTTCTCTTAAAGAGCAGGAGAACATAATCAATTCGCGAATATCTACATGTAAATATTTACCGGCAGTCGAAAACTGCTGGAGAGGATGCAGAGCAGAAACTTAACCTAAGGAAGGATGAAATGAGATGACTGCCAAAGATTCCGAATGGCCGATCACCGAGCCGAAGCAATCGGTCATCGCGTGGCTGCTTGACGGGGACCCTGCGATTCGTTGGCAAGTGATGCGTGATCTGACCAAGGAGCCCGATGACGTTGTTGCTGCAGAGAGGTCCCGGGTTGCCTCGGAGGGCTGGGGCGCACGGGTCCTTGACCTGCAATCCCCCAAGGGCAACTGGGGCGGTGACGCCGACGCACGCAACTGGTTGTGCACGAGCTACACCTTGCTGCTCTTGAAGGATTTGGGCCTCGACCCGTCGGGTGAGGAAGCCCGCAGATCCATCGGCCTTGTGCGCGAGCATATCATCTGGCCGCAGCAAATGGGCGGTCTGCCATACTTCGACGGCGAGACCGAGCCTTGCGTGAATGGGTGGATCCTTGGTGTCGGTGCGTACTTCGGAGAGGCAAGTGACCGGTTGGTCGACCGGCTCCTCAGCGAGCAGTTGGAGGACGGAGGCTGGAATTGCGACGCTCCTCAAAGCCGGCGTTCCTCGTTCCACAGCACCATTTGTATTTTGGAGGGACTATTGGAGTACGAGAAGGCGAAGGGCGCAACGGCTGCTGTCACCGAAGCCCGCGCCCGGGCACAGGCATATATGCTGGAGCGTCGTATGCTGAGGTCCCTGTCATCCGGTGAAGTCATCGATCCCGACTGGACGCGGTTCTCGTTCCCGACTACGTGGCATTACGACGTGCTCCGAGGGTTGGATTACTTGCGCAGCGCCGGTGTCGAACCCGATGAACGGGTTGCCGAGGCCGTCGGTCTGGTGGCGAAGAAACAAGATCATAACGGGATGTGGCCGCTGGAGAACGTTCATCCCGACCGAGTGCACTTCGACATGGAGGGTGCGGAAGGCGAGCCTAGCCGCTGGAACACTCTTCGCGCCCTGCGTGTGCTGGACTGGTATTCAACACGGTATTAAGTTAGCGGATATATGATTTTGAAAGAGAAGAAGGAACAGTTTGCCATAGGGCAGCTGTTCCTTTTTTGATGGGGGAGAAGTCTCGAAAGACGGGCTTGGCGTAATCCGAAAATAAGTTTGCAAAGCCATCTCTGCTGTTCGAGAACGGCCGGCCGGCTGTATTGTACTGCGCGGTTGCGGCAGGTCCGAACCGGAAGATCAACAACCGCCTAGCCGGGCAGCCATGGTCCGCACTCCGGCATTTTGGAGGGCGGATTTTTGGCGTGGCTAACGGACACAGTGGCCGTTATTTGCCGAGTTTGGGCGGGACGCGGGTTCTAACGGACACCAGTGCGGTTATTTGTCCCGTTTGGCTCTGATTTTGTCTTGAAATCGGCAAATAAGGTTCTTGGTGTCCGCTAGAATCCGGATGAGACGATTTACGGGGCAATAACGTTCCTAGTGTCCGTTAGCTTCGCGAGGCAGCGCGATACACCAATTACGGCGATGCCTGCTATGCCGTAAGCACAAAGCCTTGCCGCAGCGGCCGAGCAGTAAGCTGGCTGCCGTAACCCGGCGGATCAGAATTATCGCCGCTACGAGAAATTTCTTAGCCATATACCTAATTGAAATCCATGGACAGGCCCGAATAATTTCGGTAGAATTTCTTGCAACTTATTAACTACGTTAATTGTCGTTACGATGCTTCTCATCATGGTAACGAATTATTTTCGTTCTGTGGACGTGGTTAAGCGTGACAATAGCAATTATATGCAAGGGGGCATCTCTCAACTGAAGCAGACGATTGCAGCGAATAGCGAGCATATCGTTCGAATTCTCGATACCGTTGCTTACAATAGTCAGACCGTTCGAAGCTACTTCTACATACGAAAGTCAATATTCAGACGAATGATCGAAATAGTGAAGAAGCAATGTCTGCCAAAGTGTCACAGATGGAAGACCCCATTTGTCTTATTAGTGTCTTCGAAATAATAACTAATTAAAAATTGGAGGAATCTAATCATGACACAGCGTTTAAATTATATGCAGCAATCCCCGGAGCTTTTCAAAAAGATGATGGAATTCAGCAACGCCGAGAAGGAAAGTGCAATTGAAGAGAAAATTCTTCACCTTGTGCACATCCGCGCTTCGCAAATGAATGGGTGCGGGTTCTGTCTGGATATGCACGTCAAGCAAGCCAAGATGCATGGCGAGAGCGAGCTTCGCCTCTATCACACTTCGATTTGGCGCGAATCGACGCTGTTCTCTCCGCGTGAAAGGGCGGCACTCGCATGGACCGAGATTTTGACCAAGCTGCCGGAACATGGCGTGCCGGACGAATTGTACGAGCGCGTTCGCGGTCAATTCTCGGAGAAAGAAATCTCGGATCTGACGTTCTCGGTCATGGCGATCAACGCTTGGAATAGAGTCAACGTTGCCTTTAAGACGGTACCGGGCTCTGCAGATGCAGCATTCGGGTTGAACAAAGCCGGCTTGAGCTAAGCGTCCGGGAAATAAATCGAATGAGGGAGATCCGCCTTGCTGCGGGTCTTCTTTTTATTTACTTTACTTTTCGTATAGACTGGAGTAGAGCAATTAGTAAGATACATAAGGAGATCCATTCGGCATGAAATTCGAACGTATCAAGTTTCCGAACGGGTTTTGGGCGGGCTTACAGCACTTGGGCATCTCCCCGCACGACGTAGTTCGCAAAGCGCAGCTGCCGCTATCCCTAATCACCGAACAAGCCGCGGTAACATCCGCCGAATATTTCAGCATCTGGCAAGCCTATGCCGACCTAATTGGCGGCACGGCCATCGGCATCGTCAAGCTTGTTAACGTGTTTGAAACGACACAATACCCGCCGA
This sequence comes from Bacillus sp. 3255, assembly GCF_031456485.1. Lineage (NCBI taxonomy): Bacteria > Bacillati > Bacillota > Bacilli > Caryophanales > Bacillaceae > Bacillus > Bacillus sp. 3255. The sequence continues at coordinate 128,459 of NZ_JAVDUS010000022.1, read as the reverse complement.
CCGTCCTGGCGACGTACCATGCCCGTGACTATCGCGATGCTCTTAACCGAATGGCGCGGTACAAACAACTGTGCCCTCCGGAAAGCTTGCGTATCACCGAAGAGGGTGAGCGTTGTACAATCGAATTGGCTTGGATGCGCAGCGAACAAGCGGGGCCGCCAGTGCTCACCGGTGCCACGCTGGCTTTCCTTCTGGAGCTTGGCCGGCGGGGGACGGGCAAGCCGTTGACGGCGCGATCCGTGGAATTTATTCAACCGATGGACGATATCCAATTACTTGAGGCTTACTTCGGGTGTCCTGTCCGGGCCGGAGCAGCCGTGAACCGATTGACGCTGCATCGAAGAGATCTGGAGCAACCTTTTACATCGTACAACCAAGAGTTGTTGGAGGTTCTGACGCCCATATTGGACCAGTCGTTGGATGAACATCGCAGCCGTCCGGTTCCGGAGATGGTCAAGTGGATACTGAAGCGCAGCCTGTCCGGAGGACACCTGGACATGCGGGCGGTGGCTCGTGAGCTGGGCATGAGCAATCGTACCTTGCAGCGCCGTCTTACCGACGAAGGGACAACGTTCAAGCAGCTGCTGACACAGGCCCGGCATGAGCAGTCGCTGGAATATTTGAAAGATCCCAAGCTGGAACTTAAAGAAGTGGCTTTCTTAATTGGCTACACGGACCAGAACTCCTTCTACCGCGCCTTCCGCCTATGGGAAGGGGATACTCCTGCCAATTGGCGTTCCGCATACGTAAGGTCGTAAGGTCACACCCGCTGGTGTAGAACGAATCGGCTCCAACCCACACCCTCTTTAAGGTGGCGGCATGAATGATGGCGTGTTGAACTAGAAATTTGGCGCCGCACGCTAGTTACTGAACGATCCAGACAAAGTAATATGATCTCTATTCGGGGCGCAGAAGTCTTGAAGACAGCAAAGGAGACATCGGGTATGGATATGGGATTAAAGAACAAAACAGCTTTAGTAACGGGATCGACAAGAGGGATAGGGAAAGCGATTGCCATCGAACTTGCCAGGGAAGGGGTTCATGTTCTCATTAATGGGCGAAATCATGAAGAGGTAGAACGAACGGTAGCTGAGCTGAAGGCGGAGTTTCCATCCACCTTGCCTCAGAATGCAACCGCGGATCTTGTGGATAGGGAGCAAAGAGAAGCGTTATGCCGGAAATATCCCCGTGTCGATATTCTTGTTAACAGTATGGGGATTTATGAAATCATGTCCTATGAGGACGTTGACGATGAAGTATGGGAAAGATACATTCGGACGAATGTCCTTGCGGCTAATGGATTATCTAAATGGTATTTGCCTGAAATGTTGAAGAACAATGACGGACGAATCATTTTTATCGCAAGTGAAGAGGCGGTTATGCCTTCAGGACAAATGCCTCAATATAGCGTGACCAAAACGATGTTGCTTTCGCTATCCAAAAGCTTATCTAAATTAACGGCGGGAACGGACGTCACGTCCAATGCAATCATGCCGGGACCGACGCTTTCCGAGAATGTATATCAAATTATTGATCATTTATTTCCTGATGATAGGGCATTTGCCGAGAAAGAGAAAGCATTTATGGCTGCCAACCTGCCCCAATCGGAAATTCAGCGGTTTATCAGGCCTTCCGAAATAGCCAGGCTGGTTGCCTTCGTATGCAGCCCTTATGCGTCTGCATTTCGAGGCTCCGCCATCCGTATGGACGGGGGGATGGTACCTACCATTATTTAACATAAGCAGCAGGCTGCCGGTACTGGCGGCCTGCTGCTGTTTTTGAAGATTAAGGTCCTAAAGTTTTCACAATCTGCGGCGATCAGGCCGGCGTAATCGGATGTATCGGATCGTTTTTGTGTTAAAATATGGATATCGCGATGGCTAACGAGAAGACCAGGAGGGATCTAGAGGTGAAAATCGTAGCTGCAAGTCATTTGGACTATGCGTATATCCAAGAGCATGATCCTCATATTTTGAAAGACCTGATCTTACATAAAATTAAGGGAAACGAGATTTACCTCCTGCGTGACGATGCAGATATGAATATCGGCTTCCTGCGGTATGGATACTTCTGGGATAACACGCCGTTTATGAATTTGATTTGGATCGATGAACCCTATAGGCGCCAAGGGATGGGGAAACAAGCCGTCCTTTTTTGGGAACGTGCGATGAAAGAGAAGGGGGTTGAACGGGTGATGACCTCTACCCTGGCCAATGAGGAAGCGCAGCACTTCTACAGAAAATTAGGCTATCGCGACTCCGGGTGTCTCTTGCTCGAGAATGAGCCATTGGAAATCATTTTAACCAAAAAAGTTGAATAGACAGGAAGGAGCTGCACATGGATCTGAGAACCGAGAAAGAGAAAATGTTAGCCGGAGAGCTCTATCAGGCGTCCGACCCGCAATTAACGAAGGATCGTGAAAATGCCCGGAAATGGACGCGCTTATTGAATGAAACGCTGGAAACGGAGTATGAGAGACGTGTAGAGCTGCTCAAACAGCTTTTTGGTTCAACCGGCCCGAGCCTGTATGTGGAACCGACGTTCCGCTGCGATTACGGCTACAACATTCATGTAGGCAACAACTTTTACGCCAATTTCGACTGTGTGATTCTGGATGTATGTGAAGTTCGTATCGGTGAAAATTGTTTATTGGCTCCAGGCGTTCATATATATACAGCCACTCATCCGCTGAATCCGTTGGAACGAGCCTCCGGGGCAGAATTCGGGAAGCCTGTGACGATCGGCAATCAGGTGTGGATAGGAGGCAGGGCGGTCATTAACCCGGGAGTTACCATTGGCGATAATGTGGTTATAGCATCCGGGGCCATTGTGACGAAAGATATCCCTGCCAATGTTGTCGTAGGAGGCAATCCTGCAAAAGTATTGAAAAACATCGAGTTTTAATCGATTGTACGACTTCCTTAGACTGCCGGACGACCCATCGGCGGTCTTATTCGCATGTCAACGGACGGGGAGAAAAATTTGTTTAGATGATAGATTATTAGTATGGTAAAGTAAATACTACAGAGTTTGCCAATTGGTTGGATACGGGGGCGCTGATTTTGCATTTTATACGAGAAATGTTTCGACTGGCAGCGTCGTACAAGCTTCTTGGCGGCGTATTCCTGGCGGGCGTTCTGACAGAGGCGGCTTACACAGTCGCAGCTCCGCTCAGTTTGAAATTTATGGTGGACGGCGCTTTTTTGCAAAAGAATGTGCATATGTTCGTACTAATCTTAACGTTATTAATCATAGGAGGAGCTCTCAATGTTTGCGCCAATTTGGCGGGGGATTACGCGATCGGCCGGCTGAGCGCGAGCATCGTTCGCAAGCTTCGGGTCGACTTGTATACCCATATTCAGCGTCTGCCGCTATCGTTCTACCAGCGGTACCGCATCGGCGATCTGATGACCCGATTCGCAGACGATCTGCATGCCGTGGAGCGGACCGTTCGCCTGTTGAGCCCTTACTTTCTCAGGGAGACCTTCAGCGTAGCTATCGGATTAGTGCTGCTTTTCTCGCTTGAGTGGAAGCTGACCGTTGCCGTGCTTGCCGCTTCCGCGCTGATGTTCCTAAGTCCGCGATTGCTCGCGCGCCGTGCGGAGAACGCCAATCTGTCGTACAAGGAAGCGCAGGAGCGCTTCGCGAACACGATCGACGAAACGTTGAAAGGTCATAGAACGATAAGGGGATTGCATCAAGAGCGCCGTTTCCAAGAGAAAGCCCGCGAGCAAATCAACGAACTGTTTACGTTCGGAGTGAAGCTGCAGAGTGTGAACGCGCTGATGGAACGCGTACCGTTAACGGTACTGCTGCTATTGAACGGGATTATGATCGGTTACGGCGGGTCTCTCATCTTCCAAGACGAGCTGAGCGTCGGCGGCTTCATGGCTTTCTTCACGCTGTTTCTGAACGTCGGGCAATCGGCCACCAATCTTTCTACGATCATCCCGGCTATTATCGAATCGGGCGTAAGCTACCGGCGGGTTCGCGAAGTGTTCGACGAGCCGGTGCTCGACGAACCGGTTCAGCCGAAGGGGATGCCGGCGGTTCTGCAGCGTCTCCGCTTAGACAGCGTTTCCTTCGGTTACGGGGAGGACGCGCTGCAGCTGCATGACGTTACGGTCACGATCCCGGGAGGGACCTACGCCGCGTTCGTAGGGCCGAGCGGCTCCGGGAAGAGCACGGCCTTGCAGCTGCTTGCTCGCTTCTACAAGCCTAAGGAAGGCGCTGTAACGCTGAACGACATCGATCTGTTCGAGATCGATGAAGCGTCATTCCGCGGCGCGACGGCGCTTGTGTCCCAGGACGCGTTCTTCTTCCACGGAACGGTTCGGGACAACCTGGTCCTGGATCGAACCGGACTGACGGAAGAAGAGATCGGAGAAGCCGCGGCGCAAGCGAACATTCACGATGTCATCCTCCGCTGGCCGAACGGGTACGATGCGGCGATTCACGGGAACGGAGCTTCCTTGTCCGGCGGGGAGCGGCAGCGGTTATCGATCGCCCGAGCGCTTCTGCGGAGCCCGAAGCTGCTGCTGCTCGACGAAATCACAGCCGCGCTCGACCCGGCTTCCGAAGCGGAGATCCATGCATTGGTTCAGCGGCTCCGGCCGGATCGGACGATCGTATCCGTCACGCATCGGCTGGATTCCGTCGTCGACGCCGATTGTATTCATGTCTTTGACAGAGGCCGCGTCGTGGAATCGGGGACGCACGATGAGCTTCTGCAGCTCAAAGGGCTGTATAGCAAGCTGTGGGAGAAGCAGCACGGCTTCCGACTGTCGGATGACGGACTGCATGCCGAGGTGGAAGCGGAACGGCTGTCGCGCATCTCGTTCTTCGAAGGGATCGATACGTCGTTGCTGCATCATATTGCGGGCTTGTTCGCAACGGAGGTCTTTCAAGCGAATGACCTCGTCGTCCGTGAGGGAGACGAAGGGAATAAGTTTTATATTATTGTGCGCGGTCAGGTCGAAGTTCTTAAGCGTACGCCAGGCGGCGGAGAGGCTCGGGTCGCCACCTTGCAGGACGGGGATCATTTCGGCGAAATCGCCTTGCTGAGGGGAATTCCCCGAACCGCTACTATACGCGCAACGAGGCGATCGGTGCTGCTGTCGGCGAGGCGGGAGACGTTCCGTCAATTGATCGAGGGTTATCCGCAAGTCCTTGCAAGTCTGGAACGAACGCTGGAACAGCGGATGTGAAACGTGCAACCCATGATGTGACCGTTTCCGCGAAGATACGGGCAGCAGAAGATCCCCAGGAACAAGTTGTTCTGGGGATTTTCGATTTGCTCAATTCCAGGGTGCCGGAGCAGGCAGCTGCTTTCTGGCGCGTTTCATTTTGTACATAGCCTCATCTGCGATCTTCATTAAGGTGTCAAGGTCCGTACCGTCTCTAGGGGACAGACTGAAGCCGGCACTGAACGAAATCGGAATTTCAATCCCCTCATGCCGGAAGGGAATTTTATCCAGGAGGGACAACCCTCTATGGATCATGGTGTCTAATTCACTATCTTCCGCAGATGAAATGACCCATACGAATTCGTCCCCGCCAATACGTCCTATCCGATCATCGGGCCGGGAGCTATTTTCCAAACGATGAGCAATATGCTTCAGATAAAGATCTCCAACGAAATGTCCGTATGTATCGTTAATCGGTTTGAACTGATCCAAGTCGATCATGATGAGGGCAAAAGATTCGCGATGCGCTATTTTTTGCAGCAATTGCTCCTGAAGGGCCGCGCGATTGTATAAATTTGTCAGTGAGTCATGGTGGGCCAAATATTTGTAGCGCTGCTCGGACTCCAGAAGTTTGCGTTCCGTATCCTTCAGCGAAGTAACGTCGGTCAGGTGCATGACGAACAGTTTCTCATCGGTCTCTTCCAGCAATTCAAGGCCGATGATCAGATCCATATCGCCTTTATTCGGATTAACCATTCGAGCTTCCCATTGAGCTTCATTCTCCCGTTCAACCCGTGCCAACCTGTCGGCCAGACTCAGTCTGTCTTCGAACTGGATATAACTCACGATGTCGGGGGCAGGGATTCCTTCCAGCCACTGTGTGGCTCTTGGATTCATTTCCTTAACGGTCCCTTTAGGGTCCAGAAGCAGAATGGCTGTAGGAGCCGATTGGAAAAGGATGTGAAACAGCTTGCGGTAATCCGGCATAATGTCATATTTGCCAATCAAATGGCGAAGTATAATTCCCCAGAATAAATAACCGATGAAAAATAAGATCATCGCATTCCGCGAAGTGGTTAGCTTCGATTGCAGGAGAAAGGTGACCAGGACAAACCAGGCAAAAAGCATAAATAAACTGAGCAGCAAGGAACGAAGAATGGTCCTATGCTTTGGTTCGCGAACCCGGTACCAGGAAACGGCGAGGATCACAACCGAAATCAGGATATAGCCCGCCACGAAGAGAACGGTAAGCAGCAGAAAGAGCGGATCGAGCGGACTTCGCCCATCCGTCACGGCGGCATTGTATAATACCCGATGATCCTTGGTAATCAGAAAAATCATCCACAACGTGTAGGGTGCGGCGTAAACGAGAGGCAGCCATCGCTTCAAGGGCGATGCAGCGGGGCCGCCGATGAGCATGCTGAGGTGGACCAAGCAGCAGATGACTAACAGAAGCATCGGGCTATTCCCATAAAGGACGATCTGCATTTGATACTGGGGCAGCAGCGACGTTTTGATATATTCCCCTAGGAAATAAAATTGAAAAGCCAGCATGAGTACGGCAGCAATCCGGTTCAGCATACTCTTCATATTTCGATGTATTAATGTGACGGCCATATAGAAAAAGAAATAAGTAGGGAGCAGAATCGTTAAGAAATCCATGAAAAGTTCGTTCATATCGCCATACCCTTTTGTGTTGGTTAATTGAGTCCATCTCACAGTAGCATGAACGTTACCGCCGACGCAATAAAAACCGGCTGAAAAAGATAGGCGTTTGAGCAAGGAAAGACGCCCTTCCGGTATGGGAGAGGGCGTCATTGGCAGGTCTATTTTTCTTAATAGCCTAATGTAACGTTGCACCACGACCGTTGTTGCGAGGGTGTGATGAGCTCGATGCTGAAGCTTTGCAACGTTTTCTTCGAATAGTCGAAGGAGCCGTCGGCTTTGCGGGCAGCAGGCTCATAATGCAGCCTGTACTTGTCGTCAATCCAGATTTTATCCTGTAAGGTCGCGTCTTTCACGCTCCACTTAGGCGGATATTTGTTATCCGTATCAATGGCCACTTGGACCTTCAGCAGATCGAGGTTATCCACGAAATCCGTGATGCCGCCATCGCTGGTGTTCTGGTATTTGTAGCCGAACTGATCGGTGGACTGAACGAAATATTTGAAGAAGCCGCTTTCGTATTTCACACTCTGCCCGAGATTGTCGCTGAATTTGAGAAACTCCCATACATAAGGGTTGCTTGCGAGATAGTCGGAGCCTCTGATTTGTTCGGATGTACCGTCTGATTTGACGATTGTATATACGGTGTTTAAATTGAATTGCAGCGCCGTATTTTTGAGCGCCACCGCTTTCGCGACAGGCACGCCGCCGTCAACGGTCACCTGGTATTTGGTTAATGTTTTCAATCCGCTTGGCGTATAGAACGTTACGTCTACGTTGAATAGCTCCGTCGGCTGGATGCCGTACGCCTTGTACACCGGAATGCCGGACGTATTCACGCTTGGGGCGGCCATAATCGCATCTTTCGTATCGGGGGATACTTGCTGCACGACGGAAATCGGCTTGCCGGCTTTGTCTTTGAATACCTTGGTGATATCGATTCTCCGGTTTTTGTCATCGGAAGCGATAATGTTAATTTCTTTCCCGTAATAAGGATATTTGGCATTCAGCGCGGCGACATCATCCGGAGAGCCTAGTGAATGGCGTTCGAATAAATATTGGCCTGCCGCAAAATGATCATCGAGCATATCCAGCTCGTATTTCATGAAAGGGTCATAATCCTTCCAGTTGTAAATCTCTAAGGAAGACGTCGCCGAGGCTATCGCTTCAGCGGTGTCTTGCTTGACGACAGAAGCTGTAAGTTGATAATGGGAGCCCTCCGGGCCTACCGGCTTCTGAAGGGACTTGAACATAAATTTATACAAATCGCCGCTTTTGTCTACTGGCAGCTGCCAAGTCAGGACGCTGCGATCGGCGCCATCGCTCCATGGCGACTCGAAGAACTCCCCGGCGCTTTGCAGACCGGGTTCGCCGGATATTCTCTCCAGTTTATAGGCTATCAGATAACGGTTGGGATCCTGGGAAGAAGCCGCACGGAATGCTTGGCCATATTGGTCTTTGATCGTAAAAGCGAGGCCTTGCGGCTGTTCATTCTCGGCGAGCACGACCATCTCTTTGGCATTCACCTCAACGCTCGCAGGAATGCGCATAGGCGCTACGGTAAACGTCCGGCTCGCCGTGGCATCGCCCACATGCGTAAGGCTGGCCGTGATCGAGGCGTCGCCCTCCGCAGTCACTTCTTTGACGACAATTTTGCCAAGTCCCGCATAGCTTTGACCGACGGCCGGCTGATCGAGAACGATGCCGCCCGCGGCGGATATATCGATATAACCGCTGCTGTAGAGAGTTTCAATCTGACTCAGGGTAAATTCGTAATTGTCCGGCCCCGTCACTTTCAGACCGATCACCGGCGGCTGCCCCGTTGTCGAGATATGCCCGTCCGCATCATAATAAGCATCTCCTGCGCTCAGCTTAACGGCATTATCGAGTTCAATCTTAGTGGGCAGCACCGTAATACCCGCGGGCAGGCTCTCGGCTGCGGCGGGACTGCCGGAGACAGGACTCGCCTTGCTCTGATAAGCCTGTCTGGCTGCGAAGCCGGCGAGAGCAAGCGTCTTCCGGGTGGAGGGGGCTGTGCCGCCGAAGCTCCCCACGGCTACGTTCGTCATGAGCTTATTCTGAAGCGCCAGCGCGACATAGCCTTGTGCCCAGGCATCCACCGTACTGTCCGCAATCGGCGCAACACCGGTATCCTTCCACTTCAGCCCGCGGATCAAGAACGCTGCCAGCTCTTGCCGGGTGACTTGCCCTGCCGGATTGTACAGCTTGCCTTCTTCGTCGACGCCATTCGTAAGTCCGGCCGCAAGTAACGCTTCGATGTAGGGGAGGGCGTAGCCGTTAGCCGGGTCGTCGGAGCGGACATCGGCAAAGGACGATGCGGCAGCCGACAGATTGACCGGCAGGGCGAAGATGATGGCGGCAACCTTGGCGAACTGCGCGCGGTTCATTTTATCGTTCAAGCCGAACCTATCGTCCGAAACTCCGTTGAATACACCGTCCTGAATCAACGAATCCAATTTGGCTTTCGTTTCCTGCGGCAAATCTATCAAATCTTTAAATTTCTCGGCTTGTTGCTCCGTAGAAGCTCGGTTAACATGAACGGCAGCATTCTCCGCATGAACAACCGGGATTAAAGTTAAGCTAATGAGGACCATAGACAGTAATGAGGACAGCCACTTCATTCACGTACACCTTCTTATCCCATATTTTCATTTCCATTGCCTAACGATCAACCTGACCAAGCATGATGGATTGAGTGCCTTATCCGCCCCTTTCAGTTGCAGCTTTCTAGCTCACGTAACGATTATAGGGATAGATGCGGAAGGGAATATAAGCGCTTTCAATCAAAATATTAGGCTGAATCGACCTTTTGTACGAACAGCAGAAAAGGGCAGCCGGATGGCTGCCCTTCGAAGGGATGCATCAGCAAGTGCTGACGTCATCTGCTTATGATTGCATGTAACCCGGCCGGCTGAGAATCCGGGATTCCGCGTGAATCAGCTCAGCGTGCCCAGCGCCTCCCGGGTGAAAGGCTGCAGCTCGTCGGTGCGCTCATCGCGAATTTTGACCGCCCAGGCCGGATCGGTCAACAGCGCGCGGCCGACGGCGACGAGATCGAATTCGCCGCGCTCCAGACGCTCGATCAGGCTATCGAGACCGGCTGCCTGCCCGCCCTTGCCTTCCGAGAACAAGGAGGTGAAATCCGAGTCCAGCCCCACCGAGCCGACGGTAATCGCCGGCTTCCCGGTCAGCTTGCGCGTCCAGCCCGCCAGGTTGAGGTCGGAACCCTCGAACTCAGGCTCCCAGAAGCGCCGCGTGGAGGCGTGGAAGATATCGACGCCTGCCGCGGACAACGGGGCGAGGAAGCGCTCCAGCTCCTCCGGATTCGCGGCCAGCTTCGCGCTGTAATCGACCGGCTTCCATTGGGAGAAGCGGAAAATAATAGGGAAGTCGGGACCGACCGCGGCTCTTACCGCTTCGATAACCTCGACCGCGAAGCGGGTGCGGCCAACGAAGTCGCCGCCATAGGCATCCGTCCGCTTGTTGGTCACGTCCCAGAAAAACTGGTCGATGAGGTAACCGTGCGCACCGTGAATCTCCACCGCATCGAATCCGATACGCTTCGCATCGGCCGCTGCTTGGGCATACGCCTGTATGAGACCGCGAATCTCCTCGACGGTCAGCGGCTCGGATACCTGTTCGCCGGTCAGGCTCAGACCCGACGGCCCGATCGGAGCGGCATTCGAATCCGGGAATTTCTCCCTCGAGCGGGCCGTACCGACGTGCCAGATTTGCGGAGCGATTTTGCCGCCGGCTGCGTGCACTTCCCGGACGACGCGCGCCCAGCCTTCCAGAGCTTCCTCCCCGTAAAAGTGCGGCACGCCATGATCGGCGGCGGCAGCCGGATGGTTAATAACGGTTCCTTCCGTGATGATGAGGCCGACGGCATTCTCCGCCCTCCGGCGGTAATATCCGGCTACGTTCGGACCTGGAACGCCATTCGGCGAAAAGGAGCGGGTCATCGGCGCCATGACAACACGGTTGTCGAGCTGCAGACGGCCGCCTTCAAAAGGCTTGAACAAAGCCTTGGATGTTTGGGATAGGGTCATGATATTCTCTCCTCCTATAAATGAAAAGGTTATTTATTAATCTGTATATACAAATATATAGATTAACTTGGTGAAATGCAAGCACTACAGAGCAGACCGTGGAGTAATCCTTAGTCCTTTTTGGCCTGCAGCCCCGCGGCGAAGTTCTCCAAGAAGGCGGCGATCGCTTCTTCGTTGCGCCTGTAATAGGTCCATTGACCATAGCGACGGGACTCCAGCAATCCGGCTTTCTGCATGGAAGAGAGGTACGAGGAGATGACCGACTGCGCCAGGCCGGACTTTTCCTGAATGCTTCCCACACAGACACCGCCGGAGAACTCCTCTTTGATAACGTTCGGCAGCTTCATGTTCAGCTTCTCCGGCTCCCGCAGCCAGCACAGGATGTTGAGACGAGTCTCATTCGAGAGAGCCTTCAGCACCGCAAGCATATCTTCATTTTTCAACACTCGACACCCATTTCTAGTTGGTTTGTTCCCAGTATACCAAAAGTCCGGCACCTGAGAAATAGGATAACCGGATTCTTGTTGGTTCAAACGGGATGGCCAAATGAGCGCGATTCACATGAGAATGGTTCATTAATTCGAATAAACAAATGCTCCAACACATCAACAATTCCTCTATGCAAGATAATCTTATATACCGGCCGCCTATATGCAGGCTATGTGCAAATCCCAGGCAGAATCGGTGTTCGGGGCATCAACCTATCCTCCAGTTCACTTACGAATTGCAGGGAATCAGCCGATTCGCGGATCGGTTCATGTCCTAGAGGATTGAACGATTGTATTCCAAGCGCCCCGGCGGGTAAGATGGCGGTACTAGACGTGAAGGAGGTTTGCGACAGTGGCAAAGCTGTATACAGAAGCGAAGGCCGGGATCGCAGATAGAGAATTGACACATTCGAAGTCCGCGCAAAACCGGTATCTGATGAATATGCGAAAACATTGGGTTCTGTATCTAATGATCATCCCCGGGCTCTTATACTACATTATTTTTAAATACGTGCCGCTCATGGGGAGTGCGATCGCTTTTCAGAACTATCAGATCTTCAAGGGAATCTTGGGCAGCTCGTGGGTAGGGTTCGACAATTTCAAATTCATCTTCACCTACCAGGACTTCTACCATGTATTAAGAAACACCGCCACGATAGCCGCCTATCAGCTTGTGTTCGGCTTCCCGGCGCCTATCATTCTGGCCCTGCTGTTCAATGAAGTGAGGCTGATGCTGGTCAAACGGGTCGTGCAGAGCATGTTTTATCTCCCGCACTTCTTATCCTGGGTCGTTGTAGGCGGCATCGTGTTCGAGCTGTTGTCCAATCAAGGCGTGGCTAACATGGTACGCGGATGGTTCGGTCTCGAGCCGGTCTTGTTTATGCAGCAGCAGAGCTATTTCCGCACCATTGTCGTGCTATCGGGAATTTGGAAAGAGGTCGGCTGGGGGACCATCATCTACCTCGCCGCAATTGCCGGCATCAATCCGAATTTGTATGAGGCGGCCGTGATGGACGGGGCGAACCGTTGGAAGCAGACGCTTCATATTACGCTCCCTGTCTTGTTCCCAACGATTCTCGTGCTGTTCCTGCTGCATATCGGCAATTTCCTGGAGCTTGGGTTTGACCAGATTTATAATCTATTGACGCCAATGACGTACTCCGTAGGCGATATTATTGAGACCTACGTCTACCGTGCAGGGGTTCTTCAAGGCCAGTACAGCGTTACAACAGCGATCGGGCTGTTCCAATCCGTCATCGGCTTCGTGCTGCTGTGGATCTTTAACCGGATGGCGAGAAAGTCAGAACAGGGGTTGTGGTGATGAAGCAGACATACGGTGAAAAGGTATTTCAAGCGTTGAACTATATGTTTCTCGTTGCGGCCGCCGCCACGATGCTGATGCCGCTTATCCATCTGCTGGCCGTATCGCTCAGCTCGCCGATCGCGGCCGATTCGAAGCAGGTGTTCCTGCTTCCCGTAGAATTCACTTGGGCCTCATGGGTCCACATCATGCAAAATAAAGGATTATGGACCGCCTTCGGGGTGACGGCCTACATTACGGTTGTCGGTACGCTGCTGAGCATGCTGTTCTCGGTCTTAACCGCGTTCCCGTTATCCCGCAAGGAATTCCTGATCCGCAAGCCGATGATGCTCGGCATCATTATTACAATGATCTTCAACGCCCCGATGATTCCGTTTTTTCTGACGGTTCGGGAGCTGGGCATGATGAACTCGCTATGGTCGCTTATTTTGCCAGGATTGATCGGAACATTTAACATGATTATTATTCGTACGTTCTTCATGGGGATTCCCGCTGAACTGGACGATTCCGCGCGCATCGACGGCTGTACGGACGCCGGCATTCTGTTCCGGATTTACCTGCCTCTGTCCAAGCCCGTGCTGGCGACGGTTTCCCTATTTTATGCGGTCGGGTATTGGAATACGTTCCAAAGGGCTGTCCTGTTCATCCGAGATCCGAACAAATGGCCGCTGCAAATGAAGCTTCGCGCCTATCTGCAGTCGCCGGAAGAGCTGGCAGCCGTGAATTTGTTCCTGGGCGACTACGACTTTAATACGACGACTCTGAAAGCGGCAACTATTTTATTCGCGACGGTACCGATCATTCTGGTGTATCCGTACTTGCAAAAGTACTTTGTCAAAGGCTCGATGCTGGGGTCCTTGAAGGAGTAACAAAGCAGCGGGTATCAAGCCATAGAGGCTTCATATAAGCAATTGCAATCCTACGTTGACGTGCCACTAAAAAGGGAGGTTACATGCATGAAGAAACGTTTATTCGGTAAAAAGGTTGCGCTGACGGCAGCAGCGGCGTCGCTGCTCGCGGTCACCGTGCTTGCGGGCTGTTCGCAGCAAGGGGACAAGGCACCCGCCGCGCAGGGCGGCGAGCAGGGCAACAAGCTGGTTCAAGTGAAAGTATTCAAAAGTCATATGGGCGTAGGCACCATCCCGGATGCCAATAACGCGCATGTCAAATATGTAGCGGAGAAGACGGGGGTCGAATATCAACTGACAACGACGCCTCCGGGCTCCGAACCGACGGAGTTCCTGAATCTGATGATCGCATCGAACGATCTGCCGGATATTCTGCGCCCGATCGGCGGGATCGAGCAGACGCTGATCAAGCAGGGCGGCGCGCTGCCGCTGGAGGACTTGCTGCCGAAGTACGCACCGAATGTATGGAAGAACGTGCCGAAGGAGGCGTGGGACGTCGTGCGTTCGGCATCGCCGGACGGCCATATCTACTATGTGCCGAAGGTATTCCTCGTTCCCGAGCGGGCGCCGATGATCCGGAAGGATTGGTTGGATAAGGTCGGATTGCCCATGCCGAAGACGGTAGCCGAATACAAGGAAGTGCTGAAGGCGTTCCGCGATAAGGATCCGAACGGCAACGGCGTGAAGGACGAGCTGCCGACTTCGGGCCGGGAGTTCGGCAAGTGGATGGACCACTTGTTCGGGATCTACGGAGTCGCCATGTGGGAAGGAAGTCCGGAGTGGGACGTATACGACGGCAAGATTCAGTATGCGGGCGTTACGCCGAATATGAAGGCGGCCATCGGTTTCATCCGTGAGCTGTATGCAGAGAAGCTGCTGGATAATGAGACGTTCCTGAATAAAGGCGACGTCTGGCAGGCCAAAATCAACAACAATTTGGTCGGCAGCTGGTACCACCTTCCGGCCAATGTGCGCGATCGTTATACCGCGATGCTGAAGGGAGCGCCTGATGCGTATATTGTCGGCATGCCGATACCGAAAGTAGAGGGCTACCAAGGCTTCGTCACGATGAAGACGATGGGCGAGCCGGAATGGATTATCCCGTCCAGTGCCAAGGACAAGGCGGAAGCGTCCCTGAAGCTGCTCGACTTCTTCTACGATCAGAGCAACGATGAATTCATCCGCTTCGGCATCGAAGGACTGCAGCACCAAGTCGTGAACGGCAAGAAAGTGCTGCTGCCGCCGGAGGATAGCCGTCCGCTTGCCCTGGGCATGCGCAATCTGACGACCAAAGAGGATATGGACATTCGGATTAAGGAAACGATTCCGGAGAACATGCAGAAGATGGTGCAGGATATGTTCACCGTCAATACAGCCGATGCCCGCCGCATTGCGGGAGACGGATTGCCGAACACCGTGTACGAGGGCTTCCCGGATATTCAATCGCACAAGCTGTTCCAGGAATACTTGACCAAAATCGTGATCGGCGAATGGCCGATGGAGAAATTCGACGAGTTCGTCGACCGTTGGAATAAAGCGGGCGGCGACAAGGTCACGCAGCGCGTCCAGGAATGGTACGCGAAGGTGAAGAAGTAACGGTGTGAAGACCGGCGCGAGGTCCGCTGCAGAGCCTGCTTGGCCTCTGGCGGGCCCTGACGCGCTGCAAGCACGTTGGCAATGATAACATTACGGATGGCATGGAAAGGAATGGAATTTCATGAAAAAGCGCTATGCAATCTGCGGGGTTAGCGGCCGGGCATTGGGGATGTTCGCCAAGCCGATTCTATCGACGTTCTCCGGCAGCTGTGAGCTGGTCGGCTTGTTGGATCGCGATCAGGCTCGCTTCGAGCTGTTCCGGTCCAGATTTCCGGAGCAGCAGGAGATCGGTACCTATAGCGAGCACGAATTTGACCGGATGGTGAAGGAAACGCGTCCGGACGTCATCATCGTCGCAGGGCGGGACGATACGCATGCGAGATATATCATTGCGGCCCTTGAACATGATCTGGATGTAATCACAGAGAAGCCGATGGTGACAACGGGTGAAGACGCAAGGCGGGTGGCGGATGCCGAGCAGGCCAGCAAGGGAAAGGTTACCGTTACGTTCAATTACCGCTATGCGCCTATCCATACGAAGATCAAGGAAATGATTCTGGAAGGCAAGCTCGGCCGGATCACGTCGATTGATCTGAATTGGTACCTCGACACCTATCACGGCTCCAGTTACTTCAAACGCTGGAATCGGGTCCGAGAGCTGTCCGGCGGATTATCCATTCATAAATGTACGCACCACTTCGATCTGGTGAACTGGTGGATCGGGCAGCAGCCTGTCGAGGCGTTCTCCTATGGCGCCTTGAACTATTACGGAGCGGAAGGGGAAGCGAATCCGAAGAAGGAAGACGGCCGGTTCTGCAGCACCTGCGAGCTGACGGAAGAATGCGATTATTATTCGCGTTGGAATGCGCGCAGTAAGAACCTGCAAGTACAGGACGACCATCTCGGTTCGCTGGGTGCGGTGAAAAATAAATTTCCTTACTCCGATTACCGGCCGGATCAATGCATCTTCGATTCGCAGATTGATATCGAAGATACGTACACGGCAACGGTTCGGTACAACGGCGGCGCTCTCCTCAGCTATTCGGTCAACTTCTCCCTGCCGTACGAGGGATACCGGCTGGCCATTAACGGCACGAAGGGCCGAATCGAGTCGGTGGAGTATCATATGCCGAGCCGGACGCCATTCCCGACGCCGGTGCAGACGATCGATTACTTCCCGCTATTCGGTTCCAAGGAAACGATCCATGTCGTACACCGGGAAGGCGGGCATGGAGGGGGAGATCCGCTGCTGCTGGAGGATCTGTTCATGGGCGAAGACCGCCGGCGGCCGTACCGGATTCTGTCCGGAGCCGTAGACGGCGCTTACTCGGTTGCGACCGGCGAAGCCGTGTGGCGATCGGTGAAGGAACACCGGCCGGTGACTATCGCGGAAGTGCTGGGCGGAGGCTTGCCTCAGCTTGAACGCAGTCTGAGCGGCAAAGGAGGGGGCGGCAGGTGACGACTTCCTTAACCCGTTATATAGATCCGGAAGAAAGCATGGCCGCCCAAACGAACGGCACGGACATTCCTCATGTGCTGACCATCATGGCGCAGCGTTATATCGGCGAGCATCCGCCTCACGGCCCGGTATACAGGGTGACGCGGGCGAGCGAAATCCGCAAGCTGGATAACCACTCGTATTCGTTTCCGATCGACCGCATGTTTCCGGAGATGCGTGCGGATCAACGGGTTTATGCTTGGGCGAAGCTGTGGATCGAGGAGCCGCATGAGTTTATATTTCTTCTTCGTTGTTTCGGTCCCGTCCGCTTGTTTCACAATGGGGAGCAGCGCTTCGGCTCTGCCCTGGAGGAGGAAGCGGAAGGGGCGCAGCCGCTCAAGCTGAAGATCGGTCTTGTCCGGGGCTGGAACCATTTCGTGCTGGAGCTTGGCCGACGGGCTGACGGGAGCAGCGGAGCTGAGTTCGGTACCGGTAACCGCAAAAATAAACCGTATGCCTTCCTTGCGCCTTCCTTAGAACGTGAGGGCGAGGAAGGGTGGATTCATACGGCTCCGATGGAGGGACCGCTTGTACCGATTCCCGCTGCAGCTCAGGCGGAAGCGGCCGCAGGCACAGGATCTTGGCTGCCCTTGCGAGCTTCCGGCAATCCCGGAGAAGGCCGCCTTGAACGGCTCTACGGCTTGCTTCCCGGGATGAAGGCGATCTCTTGGACATCCGTCCGGGTCGATCCGGCGATGACCGGTCCCGTTACCGTCTCGGGGACCGCCTACGGTCCGGTAACCTTCGTCTGGAACGGACATACGGTTTATGAAACGGCCGGAGCGGGCACGTTCAGCTTCAACCTGGAAGCGTGCCGGCGAAGCGGCAGCCTGGTGGCATACAGCACCTGCGGCGATGAAGGCTGGGGCTTCGGGCTGCTGGGGGATTTGACGAATGCAGCGCTGTTCGCGCCGGTCAAGGTTCACGGCTATGCCGGGGAATGGCTGCATTTGGGACCGTTAGCCGCGGACAGCACAGTTCGCGCAGAAACTTATATGCGCATGGATACGGTGGCGAGCGGACCTGCTGGCGAGGTGTTCTGGACGACGGATGAACCGGGCGCTTACGTTCGCCCCTTCCTCGAGAACGAGCTATTCGGCCGTTGGAATTATCCGTTGGGCGTGACATTGAACGGGCTGCTCGAGACGAGCCGTCTGCTCGCACGAGCCGATATCGCGGAATACGTAACCCGCCACGTGGAGTTCGCTACTTCAACCTATGCGTATTCGCTCTGGGACCGGAAGCATTTCGGAGCAGCGGGCTTGAATAATCAGCTGTCGCACATCGACAGCCTCGATGATTGCGGCTCCTTCGGAGCGCTGGCGATTCTTGCGGACCGGCAGCGGCAGCTGACGGGGGCGCGCGCGGTTGCGGAGGACATCGCCGATTACATCATGAACGTGCAAGACCGCCTGGAGGACGGGACGCTGTACCGCCGCATCGGCGTATCGCCAAGCATGCATAACACGATGTGGTGCGATGACATGTATATGAGCGTACCGTTCCTATGCCGCTATAGCGAGTTGTCCGGGGATTCACAATATGTCGAGGAAGCGTCCCGTCAAATGCTGTTGTACAAAAAGTACTTATATATGCCGCAGCGGCAAATTATGTCCCACGTCTATGACGTCGGCAGTGGCAAACCGTCGCTGACAACGTGGGGGCGGGGGAACGGCTGGGTATTCTTCTCGCTCGCCGTCCTGCTGCAGGCGCTGCCGAAGGGGCATGCCAACTACAAGGGAATTCTTCGCTTCTATCAAGAGCTGGCGGAGGGCTATCTCCGGCTGCAGGGCAAGAACGGCTTGTGGCATCAGGTACTGACGGATCCGGAATCGTACGAGGAGGCGTCCTGTACGTCAATGTTCATGTACGGCTTCGCGCTCGGCGTACGCCACGGATGGCTGCCGGAGCCGCAGGTCTATACGAAGGCGGTAATCGCCGGATGGATCGGCTTGTGCTCGCGCGCCATCGATAAACGCGGCAATCTGTACGGCGTGTGCAAAGGCTCCAGCTGGTCCTATTCGAATGCCTACTATAAGCATGACCTCGGCTGGAACTTGAATGACACGCATGGGATCGGCATCGTGCTGCTTGCCGGGATCGAAACGCAGGCCATGATGAACAGTTTAGGGATGACAATCTGATAAGGGTACGGGATGAGCATAAGAAGCCGGGCGGAACGTGTCGCGATTGAGCGGATCGCGCTATAATAATAAGATCTTGTTATAAGGTGGGAACCTCAACGTGACACAATCCATGATGAAGTGGTTGAAATACAATCTGGCCCATACGCAGACCCGGCTCGTGTTCATTTTAACCGTTTCGGTTTTTCTTATCATTTTGGCAGTGAGCCTGACCTCTTACTATACGTCCAAATCCGTGCTGCAGGAAGAGCTCAGCGAGCCGCAGCGCCAGTTGCTTCAATTGAATATGAACGTGATCGATGACGTGATCAAAGAAAGCGATAATGTCGCCATTCAGGTGGCTTTGAACGCGAATATTTATACGTTTCTGACGAGTGAGGAACAAAACTCGTATGGCAATATCTCGGAGCTGTATCAGCTGCTGTCTACCTTAATCAGCAATTCGAAGTATATCAAGAGCATCTATGTGTATGACACGGTCAGAGAGAGCTTCGTCGCGATTCCGCAGGGCTACAGCTCCAACAAGGTGAACTTCGATGACTCCGATTGGACCTCGGTGACGGAAGAGTTCGGCAGCGGCTTGAGGGTGATCAAGAAGCGTCAGGTGCCGGAAGGAGCGGGGCGCAAAGGGTCCGAGGTTACGCTGTTCCGGAAAATTATGATTCAAGGGCAGCTCAAAGGCGTAGTCGCGGTCAATCTCAAAGATGAGGAGCTGTTCGCCAAGCTGAATCCTCCTGTATTAAACAATTTGGACCGCATGCGGTACGTCATCGACGAGCATGACGAGATTCTGTATGCCGTTTCCAATTACGATTTCGATCAGGAGTCGATCCGGCAGGCGCTCACCGAGCTGCGGGAAGACGGCAGCGGCGACATTACTCATCAGAACCGCAAACTGCTGGTGAATCAACTTGTTTCGCCAGTCACAGGATGGAAATACGTTTCGATTGTCGTACAGGACAGCTTGCTGGCCAAGTCCAAGAAGGTACGCAATGCCGTATTGATCGTCTCCGTGGCTGCACTGGGGCTTGGCTGCGCGACGATTTTCTACATCAATGCCGCCGCCTTCCGCCCGGTCCGCAGGCTGAGGCAGCTGTTCAGCGCTTACGACCGCAAGTCGCTCAGTCCCGAAGGCATCGACCTGGAGAAGCTGGCGGGCGAGCTGCTCACGAACCATGCCCATCTGTCCCAGCTTGTCCGCGAGACGATGTCGGAAGCGTCGTCCAAGCTTCTTTACGATATGTACACAGGGAACTTGACGGGCAGACGGGACATCGAGGAGAAGTGGAGCCGCTATTTCGGAGAATGGACGGCCGAGCCGGTGACGGTAGCCGTTCTATCGATCGACCGTTATGAGGAATGGTCCCGCTCTTACAGCCGCGATGATCAATCCTTGCTCAAGTTCGCAATCGCCAACATTGCCGCCGAGCTGTTCGAGCAGAAGTGGCGGGTTGTCTGCGCCGACTTCGGCAAAGACAAGATGGCGATCTTGCTCCAACCGCTTGAAGCGGGCCTCCACCTTGAGCGCAAGCTGGAGGAATCGATCGAGGTCGTATCCAGCTTGCTCAAGTTCAGTGTTTCGGCCGGTGTAAGCACACCGCAGACGGAGATTGCACGCCTGCGCCAGACGATGCTGGAAGCGGAGAATGCCCTGCACTACCGGCTTTACCAAGGCTACGGGCAGATCATCCCGTTCCATGAAGTATCGGGGCATGAGGTCAAGGAGACGGTTGTGGATGAAGGAACGCTGGATGAACTGACGCAGTTGATTGAATCGGGGGACGAGGCCGGTTCGTTGGAGGCGGTCGAGCGTCTAATCGCCGATGTGCGAAGCCAATACGGGTATCCCTCAGCGGCTTTAACGTTCCTGCGAGCAGCGCTGGAGCGCATCGGGCAGCTGTCGCAGGCGGAGGACGAGGGGGCTGCCGAAAGCGCGTTCGAGAGGTTCGATACGCTGCATCTGGGCGACATTCAGGATGAACTCAGCAGGCGGGTCCTACCGCTCGTGCAGCGCTTCCACCGGCTTATCCAAAGCAAGGATTTCATTACATGCCACCGCATGATCGATTATATGAAGCAGCATTTGAGCGAGGCGATCGGCATCCCCGAGATTGCCGACGAGGTAGGGATCAGCAGCTCCCTGGCCAGCCAGATTTTCAAGCAAGAAACAGGGGAAACCATCTACAATTATTTGACGCAGCTGCGCCTGGAACGTGCGGACGAGCTGCTGCTGAAGAGCGAATATAAGATCTCGGATATTGCGGTCATGGTCGGTTATCAGCACGAGAACAGCTTCATCCGGAGCTTCCGCAAATTCAAGAATATTACCCCGGGCAAATACCGGGATATGATGAGAACCCGCACGGACGCTATGCTGGAATAGAGCGGCGTCCTGCCGGGCCAATGAGATGAGGAGGAACCATGGACAGACGACAAATCATTACACGGCATAATCCGGAATTGCATAAATGGGATCCGTTATCCCCTTTTTCCGTCGGTAACGGCGAGTTCGCTTTCAGTGCCGATATCACCGGGCTGCAGACTTTCCCGGAACAATACGAAGTGCCGCTTGGCACGCAATCCAACTGGGGATGGCATTATACAGGCGGACGCGATCGCTTCACCGATCAGGATGTTGAATATCAAATGTTCGAAACGCACGGCAGACTCGTCGGCTACCCGATGAAGCCCGGCAGTACCCCGGAGGCTTATCACTGGCTGCGGATGAACCCGCACCGGCTGCAGCTAGGGCGAGTTTCGTTCCGTTTCCTGCTGGAATCGGGCGAAGTCGCGGATGCGGCCGACGTGAAGGAGATCAGCCAACAGCTCGATCTGTGGACGGGCGTGCTGAACAGTTCGTATACGGTTCAGGGGGTGCCGGTTCAGGTGACGACGGCTTGTCATCCAACCATGGATGCCATCGGAGTGCGTGTCCGGTCGAGTCTGGTGACGCAAGGGCGGCTGCAGGCTTTCATTCGTTTCCCGGCGCCGGATATGACGAATACCGGCTGGGCCAAAGCGGTATTCCCGGACTGGGAGAACGATGACCGGCATAAGACCGAGATTCGCGAAGGAGGCCATGGGGAAGCGCTGCTGGTCCGAACGATGGATGAGGACAGGTATGAGGTGCGCTGGAATTGGAAGGACGGCAGCTTCGAACGGACCGGAACGCATGAGTTCACTTTGTTCCCTCCGGTAGAGCAAGAAGAATTGTTTGAATTTTCCGTCAGCTTCGATCGGCAAGCGGCTCAATCGGCGCCGCCGGTAGAAGAGACGATCGCTGCAAGCGGAGACTATTGGGAGCAATTCTGGCTGAGCGGGGCGTCCATCGATTTCTCCGGCAGTTCGGACCCGCGGGCCTACGAGCTGGAACGGCGCGTCGTTCTGTCGCAGTTCCTGTGCGCGATGCACAGCGGAGGCTCCCTGCCGCCGCAGGAGACGGGACTTATGTACAACAGCTGGTTCGGCAAATCCCACCTGGAGATGCATTGGTGGCATGGCGCGCATTTCCCGCTATGGGGGCGGGCGAGCATTTTGCTGAAAAGCATGGATTGGTATACCCGCATCCTGCCGGTTGCCCGCGATCTGGCACGGTCACAAGGGTACGAAGGCGCCCGCTGGCCGAAAATGGTCGATTACGAAGGAAAGCCTTGCCCTTCGCCGGTCGCGCCCGGGCTGATCTGGCAGCAGCCGCATCCGATAGCGCTTGCGGAGCTGTGCTACAAAGCGGAGCCGACCAGGGAGATGCTGGAGCGATTCCGCGATATTGTCTATGAATCGGCCGATTTCATGGTCTCTTACGCTCATTGGGACGAAGAGAAGCGAGTTTACGATCTGGGTCCCCCGCTAATTCCGGCGCAGGAGTGCCATCCGCTTGCAGGCAGTAAGAATCCGCCCTACGAGCTCGAGTACTGGAAGTACGGCTTGACGATTGCGGTGCGCTGGGCGGAGCTTTTGCAGGAAACGCCCGATCCGAAGTGGGCGGAGGTTGCTGCGAACATGGCCCAGCCGCCGCAGCTGGAGGGGGTATATCTGGCCCACGAGCTGTGCCCGGATACGTTCACAGCCAAGAATCACGATCATCCGTCGATGCTCGGCGCGCTCGGCATTCTGCCAGGCACGATGATCGACCGCGAAGTCATGCTGAGCACGCTGCTGAAAGTGAAGGACGTCTGGAAATGGGGCTCCGCATGGGGCTGGGACTTCCCGATGTGCGCCATGACGGCGGCCCGGCTTGGCGAGCCGGACTTGGCCGTAGACTTCCTGCTCCTGGATGCGGCGAAGAACACGTATTTGACGAACGGCCACAATTACCAGCGTCCCGGATTGTCGGCGTACTTGCCGGGCAACGGAGGCTTGCTGGCGGCCGTCGCCATAATGGCTGCGGGCTGGGAGGGCGGACCGGAGGGCGGTAATCCGGGATTCCCGCAGGATGGAAGCTGGAAGGTGAGTTGGGAAGGCTTGAAGCCTTGGCTGTAAGCGAGCAGGACGAGAGAGGAATCAGGAGGCGATAACATGGGAAAAGGAACGGTATGGCCCTCGGAACGGAAATCGGCAACGGACCGGTTCACTGGCCTTGAGGTCACGCAGCTGACGGATTATAAGGCGCACAGCCATCATTTATATTTTACCGAGAGCGGCTGGTACGACGGGGAGCAGCGTCTGCTCTTCGTCTCGGACCGCGGGAATAGTACGAATTTGTTCAGCCTGCATGTGGAGAGCGGTGTCATCACGCAGTTGACCGATTATGCCGGGAACGACCAGCTCGATGCTTGTCTGCTGCCGGACGGGAGTGCAGCTTACGTGAAGCTGGGAAGACAGCTCGTGCGCCTCGATCTGGCGAGCCTGGAAGAGCAAAACGTCTATGAAGCGCCGCAGGGCTATCATCTTGGCAATGTTAGCGCCAGCGCGGATGGGAAACACATCTATACCTGTGTGCAAGAGGATTTGTCACACCGGATTCGCCTGGATCTCGGCAACGGGTATGTCGGGCACCGGGAGCTGATGGAAGCCGCTCCTCACAGCATGATCGTTCGCATCGATGCAGGAGCCGGCGGCGCGGAGACCGTCTACGAAGCCAACCGCTTCATCACGCATATCAATGCGTCTCCGACGGAGCCTTGGCTGTTGACCTTTTGCCATGAAGGGCCTTGGCATCTGGTCGATCACCGCATCTGGGGACTGGATCTGCGCACGGGTGAAGCGTGGAAAATTCGCGAACGGCTGGAACCGGGTGAGAAGGTGGGGCATGAATTTTTCTTTCCGGACGGCGTCACCATCGGTTATCACGGGTTCCGGACGAATGGAACGAATTTCTTCGGCAGCATCCGGTATGACAATACAGGGCTGGAAGAGACGGAGTTCGGCTTCGACACGTGGCATGGGTATGCCGACGGCCTGGGGCAAGCGATTGTTGACGGCAAAGGCCATGTGAAAACGCTGAGCATCTGGCGGAAACGGGACGGCGTTTATGACGGTCCCCGCATGCTGTGCGAGCTGCGCTGCAGCTTCCACTCGCAGAAGGTTCATGCGCATCCGCGCTTCGACGCGGGGGGCAAGCGTGTGCTTTTTACAAGCGATAAGAATGGATACGGTAATTTGTATCTCGTCGATGTGCCGGAGGATTTGACCGTGCTGCCGATGTTTACGCCATAACAACATCCAAACCGAAGGAGGCATAAGCTATGAAGGCTTCTATGCTGGATACGAAGATTGAACGCATGTCCGTGAAGGTTGGCGAGACCATTTTATCGCATAGCGTGGATGGCTATCATCCGAAAATTGCAAACCAGTGGGGCTACGTCGCAGGAATGGCGCTGGCGGCCATCGATAAGCTCGGCGATTGGACGGGCGAGGCCAAATATCATGAATTCGTCAAACGGCATATGGACGTGTTCGTTCAAGAAGACGGATCGATTCACGGCTATAAATTGGAAGATTACAATCTCGACCATATTAATAAAGGAAAAAATCTGCTTCGGCTGTGGAGGGAAACCGGCGAAAGCAAATATGAGAAGGCGGCGCGTTTGCTGATCACGCAGCTGGCCGGGCAGCCCCGAACGGATGAAGGCGGATTCTGGCATAAAAAAATATACCCGTTCCAAATGTGGCTGGACGGCCTGTATATGTCGTCGCCTTACATGGCTGAATATGCCCGTACCTTCGACGACAGCAGCTGGTTCGACGAGACGGCGCATCAGCTGCTATTGGTCGAGCGGCGGACGCGCAACCCGCAGACGGGCTTGCTGCATCACGCCTGGGACGAGACGAAGGAGCAGCGCTGGTGCGACAGCTTCGGCACGGGCCGTTCGCGACATGTGTGGGGCCGGGCGATGGGCTGGTACGCCATGGCGCTGGTCGATGCGCTGGAGCATTTCCCGATCGGGCATGCGAAGCGGGGGCAGCTGATGGGTATTTTCGAGCGGATGGCGAACAGCGTCGTGCGCGCGCAGGATCAGGACAGCGGCCTCTGGTACCAGGTTATGGATTGTAATGGCCAACAAGGCAATTATCTGGAGGCGTCGGGCTCCTGTATGCTGACTTATGCCATCGCAAAAGGCATCCGTCTGAACTATTTGGCGGAAATCGACCGGAGCGTCGTTGAACGGGCTTATGAGGGGATTCTTCAGCGGTTCGTGACGGAAGACGAGCAGGGTGTGCACCTGCATAGCATCTGTCACGGTGCGGGTCTTGGCGGCCGCAAATACCGGGACGGCTCCTATGCGTATTATTTGAGCGAAGCGGTTGTCAGCGACGTGCTGATGGGGGTCGCCCCGCTGCTGCTGGCCAGCGTGGAGATGGAGAAGCTGCGTGAACAATCGGCATGAGGAGACGGCGATCTTCCATCGGCTCCGCGATACGGATAAGCTGACGCTGAGCTATCCGGCCTCCTGGTGGCGGAATATGTGGCGCGAGGCGCTGCCCGCCGGCAACGGCGTGCTGGGCGCGTCCGTATTCGGCGGCGTTCAGGAGGAAACGGTGCTGCTGAATCATGCGAAGCTGTGGCATTGGGGGCATCGGGATGAGCTGCCCGATGTCAGCTACACGCTTGAGCGGACGCGGCAGCTGATGGACAAGCGGCGTTATCTGGAAGCGAGCTGGCAGCTGGCGGATGCGCTGAAGGAGCAAGGCTACGCGACGAAGCTCGCATCGAGGTTCCCGCTAGCCGCCATCCGGCTGACGATGCCTTGCCGGCACGCGTTCCGCGGGTACAGCCGGGAGCTGGATATGGACAGCGGCGAAATTACAGTCGCTTGGAACGACGGGAATTGCCGGTATAAGCGGACATTGTTCGTTTCCCGTGCCGACGATTGCGTCGTCTATGCAATTGAGGGAGAGGGAGAGGGCGGAAGCGGCATCACTGGGGAAATCGGTCTGCAGCTTCATCCGAGCGACCGCTTCGCGGATACGCCGGAGTTCAAGGAACTGGAGCGTTCCGTGGCAACGGGGGCTGACGATGTGCATGCTTGGTACGCGGCAACCAATGATGACGGCACGGATTATGGCGCCGTGCTGCGGATTGTGCGGGATGGCGGGCTTGCGGTCCGGGCGGATGCAGGTGTGGATGCAAGTGCAAGTGCAGATGCGGCTGGCGTCATCCGATTCAATGGCGCCAGCCGAGTGCTTGTGTTGGCCAAAGTGTTCGTAGGCGGCAAACGCGAAGAGGACTGGCCGCGCTTGAAGCGCGAGCTTGCGGCGCTGCATTCGGCTGGAGCAGCGGGTCCAGGCGCTATGTATGAGCGTTTGCTGGAGCGGCATACCGCGCTGCATCGGCCGCTCTATCGCTCGGCGCTGCTGGAGCTTGGCGATGATGTAGCGGAACCTCGATCCAACGAACGGTTGCTGCTGGATGCTTATGAGGGGGAGGCTCCGCTGAAGCTTATCCGCAACATGTGGGCGTACGGGAGGTATTTGTTCCTCAGCGGCACGTCGGCTTCGGAGGAGGCGGAGCCCTTTGGCTTGTACGGCTTATGGGGCGGGGACTACCGCCTCGTCTGGAGTCATAACATGGCCAACGAGAACATCCAGATGATGTATTGGCATGCGCATGTCGGCGGATTAAGCGAGCTTGTTCCGACACTTTTCCGCTATTACGAGAGGTTGATGGACGACTTCCGGACCAATGCACGCAAGCTGTATGGCTGTAGGGGGATCTATATTCCGGCGGGCACAACGGCGGGCGTCGGCGTACCCAGCCAGATCGTACCGGTCATTCTGAATTGGACCGGAGCCGCCGGCTGGCTGGCCCAGCATTATATTACGCACGCCAGGTTCACGGAGGAGGCCGGGTTTCTGGAGGAGCGCGCGCTTCCTTTCATGAGAGAGGTATTGGCGTTCTATCAGGACTTTGTCGTGACGGACGATAACGGTCAAATCAACATGTACCCTTCCGTATCGCCGGAGAACACGCCGCTCAATTACATGCCGGAAGACGGCAAGCCGCTGGCACATCCGATGCCGACAACGATCAACGCGACGATGGACATCGCGATCATGAAGGAATTGCTGCAGCATCTGATCGAGGCGACCCAGGCTATTGGCCGTGACGAGAAGGATGCGGCGGCGTGGCGGGATATGCTGGGGCGTCTGCCCGCATACCGGGTGAACCGCGACGGAGCGGTGAGCGAATGGATTCATCCCGATTTCGAAGACCGGTATGCGCACAGGCATTTGTCGCATCTGTATCCGCTCTTCCCGGGACATGAAGTGACCGAGGAGACGGACCCCGCTTTGTTCCGCGCTTTCGAGAAGGCTGTGAGCAAGCGCGAGATCGGGGCGCAGACCGGTTGGTCGCTCGGGCACATGGCCGCCATCTACGCCCGGCTGGGTGATGGCGACGGCTCGCTCGAGTGTCTGGATTTGATGTCAAGAGCCTGCCTGCTGCCCAATCTATTCACGCTGCACAACGATTGGCGCGGGATGGGAGTGTCGATGGACATGACGGCGGCGCCGGTTCAGCTCGATGCCAATCTGGGCTGGGTGAACGCGGTCCAGGAGATGCTGCTCCAAGTATCGCCGGGCTTCGTTAAGCTGCTGCCTGCGCTGCCCGGACGGTTCAAGCGGGGGAGATTATCCCGCTGGAGATTTCATACGGGACAGGTTGCCATGGAATGGGACACCGAGTCGGGGATGTTCCGCGCGGAGCTGACAGCCGAGCGGGAGACGGCCGTCATCGTCAAGCTGCCGGCATGGGTACGCTCCTGCGTAATAGCCGGTGCGTCTGTTCAGCAGTCGCCGCTGGGGGAGCTGTACTACTCGGTACAGCTGAAGGCGGGGGATCCGCCGGTGGTTTTTGAGGCGGAACGGCGAATATGAGGCTGTTTACCCGGCGTGGTTTGCTCCCCCGGCGGGCTAACCGACACAGCTGCCGTTATTCGGCGAAAACGAGCCTATTTGAGATTGTAACGGACACCAGTACCGCTATTTGCCGCTTGGGGCTCGATTTCGCCCCGATTTTGGGCACATAACGTCGCTGGTGTCCGTTAGTTTTGTGGCGGAAGGATATTGGCGGAGTTAACGGCTGCAGTGTCCGTTAGCTATGACTTCCGCAGCGCGGGATCCCGTCGGGGGCGGGCGGATTAACCCTGCCTCACCACTAGGCAGGCAGCCAGCCGGAGAGGACGGCTCCTCCGTCCGGATGGTTGCTCGCAGCAAGCTCGCCGCCATGCTGGCGGATAATTCGCTGCGAGATGGTCAGCCCCAATCCGGCGCCGCCCGTTGACCGGCTTCTCGATTGCTCCCCCCGGTACAACGGCTCGAAGATACGTTCGAGCTCCTCCGGCGCGAAGCCTGCCCCGGAATCATGGATCGTAAACGTGATTCGGCCGTCCTCCTGCCGGCAGTGTACAAGAATGCGGCCATGCTCGGGCGTATGCCGCACAGCATTATCCAATACATTGCTGAAGGCTCGCTCCAGCAAGTGCGCGTCCGCTTGAAGCTCACAGTCCTCCGGCGCGTAATGGACAGAGATCGCAATATGTTTCCGCAGTGCTTGCGGTCTCAGACTGTCGATCGCCTGCTGAACGATAGCGTTCAAGCTAACTGTGCGTTCCGCGATTTCCACGTGTTCCATGTGTTCCACGCGTTCGCCTTCCAGATACGCCATCTTCGTGAAGGTGAACAGATCCTCCACCAGCCGGTCCAATTGCGCCGATTTCTCTTTGCACACGGCGACATACTTCGC
Source organism: Bacillus sp. 3255 (assembly GCF_031456485.1). Lineage (NCBI taxonomy): Bacteria > Bacillati > Bacillota > Bacilli > Caryophanales > Bacillaceae > Bacillus > Bacillus sp. 3255. The sequence continues at coordinate 99,400 of NZ_JAVDUS010000022.1, read as the reverse complement.
GATCTGCTCCGGCGATCTGGCAATCCCTTGCTCGAGCCCGTCCAAATAACCGCGCAAAGCAAACAGAGGCGTCCGCAAATCATGAGCGACGGCCGCAATAATGAACCGCCGCTCCTCCTCCAGCGCCGCTTGCTTCCGGTTCGCGGCTTGCAGTGCATCCACCATGATTTCGAACCCGTCCCGGACTTCGGCGATTTCCCGGATCGTCGTTCGGGGGAGCGTTACGTTCCAATCGCCCCCGGCAATTTGCCTTGCCGCCTGGCCCATCCTCTCCAGAGGGAGGAGAAGCAGCCTTCGCATCCTTACGGCGACAATAACGAAGGCGAGCAGCAGCCCTGCGAACGCCGCAACCATGGGAATCACGTATGACGAGTTCGGCCGGTCCGCTCCGAGCCGCAGCGACTGAGTTGTGATGAAGTGGGCCGTTACGAAGAAAATCCATGGCAGCGTCAGGAGGAGCACCAAGCTCAGCAAGGCATACGTGCGAACACGAAGTTTGCTCATAGGACGCCCCCCTCGAAGCGATAGCCGATTCCCCATACATTAGTCAAATATTGCGGTTGCTCCGGATCGAGCTCGATTTTCTCGCGAAGCCGGCTGAGATGAACGCGAATCGTATGCTTATCGCCGACGCCTTCCCAGAATTTCGCCAGCAATTGGTCATATGTAAACACATGTCTCGGATGCTCCGCAAACAATCGCAGCAGCTCATATTCCTTCGGCGTGAGCGAAACGGTTTGGCCGTCCACGAACACTTCCCGTGTTGATAAATCGAACTTGATACGGCCATAGTCCAATACTCTGGCCAAGTTTGGCTGCGACGTGTTCGTGCGGCGTAAAACAGCCTTCACGCGAGCCACGATCTCGCCGGGCGAAGCGGTTTTGACGATATAATCGTCGCCGCCTAGCGTCAGTCCGCGAATCTTGTCCACATCGTCGCTGCGCGCACTCAAGAACAGGATCGGAACGCTGCTCTCCGCCCGGATGTTCCGGCAGAATTCGAAGCCGCTCTGGCCCGGCATCATAATGTCCAGGATGATGCCATGTACCGTGTGCTGTTGGAACGCCGTCCAAGCTTGTGCCGCATGATTCACCGTTACGACGTTAAAATGATCGTTCTCCAAAAAGTCCCTCAACAATTCAACGATGCTCTGATCATCGTCCACGACCAGGATCGTCGGTCTTTCATTCACACTAATCCCACCTTCACTAGACGGAGCGAAATGCTCTTCCTCTTCTATATCCCAGTGTAACATCTCTCCCGCCAAAACAAACGAGCCCCTCACATATTGTGACGGTTTGTTTATCGTTTTGTTACTTTTATGGGGCTTATTTCGAGAGGTTCCTCTGCTATTCTTACTAGACTAGAAGGAGGTTATTTCAATGTTAACCGTACAAATCGTGCTGTTCGACGGCTTTGATCTTATGGATGCGATTGCGCCTTACGAAGTATTTTGCGCTGCGGGGGCTGCCGCTCGTGGTACGCTGCATGTGGAATTCGTTGCGGCGGAAGGAGCGGGCCTCGTGACGAGCGGGGTGAACGGATTGAAAATCGAAGCGCAGAGCAAGCTTAGTCTGGATCATAAAGGTATTATTCTAGTACCCGGCGCAGCCGGCGAGGTGGAGGGAGACAGTCCTGACGCTATTCCGGTCATTCTGAACAGAGCCGTGAACACGGCGTTGACGGGCATCCTTGAGCAGGCGCTTCAGCAGCCGGATATCGTGGTTGCCACCGTATGCGGGGGTTCTCTGGTGCTGGCGATGGGAGGTTTGCTGGAAGGCCGGCCTGCTGTAACGCATCATATGGGGATGGGGCTGCTTGAGGCAGCGGGGGCACTGCCGGTTACGGCCCGCGTCGTCGATGACGGCAATCTCGTTACCGGGGGAGGCGTAACCTCGGGACTTGATGTCGCCCTTCATTTGGTAGAACGGGAACTGGGGCCTCGCATTGCACATGCGGTAGAGCGGTTGTTCGAGTATGAGCGGAGAGGAACGGTATGGCGCAATCATGGTATAGTCCCGAGAAGCGGGGGAGCGGTTAGAGAACTGCCGTCCGCACCTTGTAGACCTCAAGCTGCAGCGGATAACGGCGAGGCTCCGGCTTTCGACGGGGAATGGGATGCGACAATCACGACGCCGGTCGGCAAGCTGGAGGTGAAGCTCCGTATTCGGTCGGATAACGGCATCCTGCAAGGCACGGCGACTATGGGGGAAGAGGTGAGCCCATTCCTCGATCCTGAGCTGGATGGCCGGATGCTTCGCTGGTCGCTGCGGATTATGAAACCGATGCGGTTGAATTTGAAATTCGAAGCAGAGGTTGACGGGGACCGGATGACAGGTACCGCCAAAGTCGGTGTTTTGCCGGTGTCGAAATTAACCGGGAAGCGGGTATGGCATGAGGGAGGAAAGCATGAATAGGCATTTTTATAAAATCATCGCTTGTGTCTGTACCTTATACATCCTGTATGCTCTGATTAACAACTTCATCATCAACCCTGGCGCTGAGACGTTCCTAAGTCATAAAGCGGATCTGGAGCGTGAACTTAAGCCCCGAATCTGGCTAACGGTCATGTACATTCATGTTGGATTCGCTTGTATAGCGATGGCATCGGGACTCGTTAACTTTGCCTCCCGCAGCTATGTGAAGCACCGTACCTTACACCGCCTGAACGGGTATGTCTATGCGGCGTCCGTGCTTGCTGTCGTGCTTACTTCCGGGTACATGGCACCGTTCGCCACCGGGGGGAAAATCAGCAGCATGGGCTTCAATCTGCTGAACATCCTCTGGTTGATCTTCACGGCAGCTGCTCTTATTCATATTTTCAAAAAGCGGATTCCCCAGCACCGTAGATGGATGATTCGGAGTTATGCTTTTTGTTTCACGAATATGCTCATTCACTTGTTCACCTTCGGACTTAACCAGGTTGCCGGCGTCGAGTACTCGACCAGCTACACCATCGGTTTATACGGCTCGATTGTACTGCTGTTGGCCGCCCCGGAAGCGCTCTTCAGGATCGAGAAGCGCATAGGCTAAAATTTCCTTTACAAGCGAACGTGTATTCGCTATTCTGAGGATGGGTGATTTTACCAGTTTCGAAGGAGTGATGAATGGTGGAAGTGATGAGAACGAAAGTCGAGAATTCGCTTACCGTCCTGTTGGTCTCCGATTTCGAGAAGTCCAAGCGGTATTATGAGAACGCCTTAGGGTGCGAAGTGAATGAACACTGGGCTATTCGTGACAATTTCGGCTTAGGCTTCAAGTTGCTTCAAGCAGCGAATCGAGAAGACGTCAGACCTAACCAAGGTACGTGGAATACATACGCTTATGTGAAAGACCATCATGCTCTGAATTGTTTATATGAAGAACTGAAATCTAATGGCGCCATGATTGCTTCCGAGCCTCAAGTAACCGAGTATGATTGGGGAACCTGGAAGGATTTCTCGGTTCAAGATCCGGATGGATACGTGATCGGGTTCGGTTCGGGGAGTAAGAAATGATCAGATATCCGCAGGCTTTTTTTAACTGATGAATGATTAATGCCATTGATTATCGGAAGCGAGGTCGGGTGAAATGAGAAAGTTCATTCCAAGAATCTCCGCCATTGAACTCACGGTGGATTTGGTTTCAGAGACCCGGACGGTAATAGGTTGAGTGCCTGCAATGCTATTCAACGAGGGCAGGTATGAGTGAGTTTGCTGTCTCGGCAGCCGATATAAGGAGCGGGTCTGCCTAGGCAGCGGCTCCTTGTTTTTTTTACCAAGGATAGATAACTATGAAAAATTAGACGCTCCCTTGTTTCCGGATGTATTGGATTATTCCACTACAGTGCAGGTGAACAATCAAATCATCTCCGGCCCGTATGTGCAGGGACAAAATTACGGTTATTTGGAAACCGACCGCTTGTATAATTAGACAGGTAAATACCCGGCAATGATTGATTTCAAAAACGGACTTCGATTCCCTCAAGACACCCGGTACTGCCCTATACAACAAATGGCTGGCACATATCGATATGATGGCAGGTTATTTCAAACCCTTGTGAGTTCAGGGAGTGGTATGGGAAGCGAGAGGATTTCGTCGAGGTAGTGTGGTGCGAGCTTTCGGAGTAGCAAAACAATAGGGGAGTTTTATGGCTGCCGGCGATCGGTGGCCTTTTTTTTCTGAACTTTTCTGAAGTGGATGGATAGTGTTGAGTTTACCGGTTTGGCATTTATCAATATTTGAGGTGATTCGACAAAATTACCTAATGATTCGGAGGGGGAATTGACTTATATTAGGAATTGTTGGAATAAATTGTTGATGGGAGTGAGTTTATGGATTATTTTCCGAAGGTTAAGCTTATTTTTTTAAGCCTGTTGGTTGGTGTGTTGTTGTTTTCTTTTTCTTCAGCTGGAGGTGTTTCTGCAACAACGTTAAAAGATCAGGATGGAACGATTACAGCTGCAGTGAGCGATAGTGAACAACGCGTCATTGTTACGTTTAAAGATAAGAAAAGTGTTAACAAGTCCCTAATTCAAAAGGGAAAGGGGAAAATAAAGAGGGAGAGCAGAAATGTACCATTGCTAACCGTTACCATGCCATCTAGGGAAATTGAAAAACTGAAAAGCGACCCCTCCGTTACGTCGATTGAGCCGGATATTCAATTGCAAGCGGCTGGGCAGATTGTAGATTGGGGGGTTACGGCTACCCAAGCTACTTATGCATGGAACAGGGGCTATACCGGCAAAGGGATTAAGGTGGCTATATTAGATTCGGGCATTTCCTTAAGCCATGAGGACTTGGTCGTAGAGGGCGGGGCATCTTTTGTAGACTACACTACATCTTACGATGATGACTATGGACACGGTACACATGTTGCCGGAATTATCGGATCCCAAAATAACGACGTCGGTATTGTCGGCATGGCACCAGAAACATCCCTTTATGCGATTAAGGTTCTTGATTCACATGGGGCCGGTTATTTATCCGATGTAATCGCAGGTATCGATTGGGCGATCGAAAACAAAATGGACATTGCAAATCTAAGTATGACAACAAGTGTAGACTCGCCTGTACTCCATAAAGCCGTAGATCATGCATATGCAAGTGGTTTACTTGTCGTAGCAGCTGCAGGTAATGCAGGTAATGCGGATGGAAGTGGAGATACGATTCAATTCCCTGCTAAATATAGCTCAGTAATTTCAGTAGGTGCTGTAGATCAGTTTTCTCAGCGTGCTGCTTCATCATCAACGGGAAACGAACTGGAGTTAGTCGCTCCAGGAGTGGGTATAAATAGTACTTATTTAAATAACGGATATAAAATATTGAGCGGAACGTCAATGGCAGCGGCTTTTGTTACGGGGGAATTAGCGCAACTAAAACAGCAAAATCCAACGTCCACTGCTAGCCAGTTGCGTACAGATTTAGACCAACATGTTATTGATTTAGGGAGTGAAGGTAGAGATACAACTTTTGGTTTTGGTATTATACTCAATGCTTCCACTCGTATACTTAGTAATGTTAACAATCTACCGAATCCAACTGTTGCTAGTTCCGTTTATAACAATGTTTATTCAAACCTGCTTGTTAATAGCGCTGGACTGGGCCCTTCAGTTATTAGGCAATATGTCGATTGGTCAATAGGTAATTGGGCTGTAAAGGACGAAACCCAGTACTGGCCAAATTTACAAAATGCAAAATCCATTAGCTATGTTAGAAACGATAATTCTGGACGAGAGGAGTACATTGTTCTATATAGCAACAATACGGTTGTAAGACAATATGTCGATTGGTCAATTGGAGGTCAATGGGTTGTAAAGGACGAAACCCAGTATTGGCCGAATCTGCAAAATGCAAAATCCATCAGTTATGTTAGAAACGATAGCAATGGACGTGAACAATATGTTGTTCTTTACGACAACAATACAGTAGTTAGGAAATATGTAGATTGGTCAATTGGTAATTGGGTTGTAAAGGACGAAACGCAGTATTGGCCAAATCTGCAAAATGCTAAATCCATTAGTTATATTAGAAACGATAGCCTTGGACGTGAACAGTATATTGTTCTATATAATAACAATACTGTAGTAAGGCAATATGTAGATTGGTCAATTGGTAACTGGGTTGTAAAGGATGAAACCCAATACTGGCCAAATCTGCAAAATGTAAATTCAATTAGCTATGCTAGGAACGATGAAGATGGACGAGAACAGTACATCGTTGCTAGATTAGATGTAAACCCTGTATTTAATTCAATTAGTTATAATAGTCAAATAGTTTATAAAAGTGTTTCAGGAAATATAATTTCTTTAACGGGTACAATCAGTGACTGGAATAATGACAATGTGACTATTAGTGCTTCAATTGCTGGGGTTACCAAATCCACTATAGTTTCAAATACAACATCTCCACAAACATGGACGTTGCAGTGGAATGTTCTTTCAGACAACATTCCGGCTGGCTCCTACAGTAATATAGTTATTACTGCAAACGATGGATTCTGGGGAACCGCAAGCACCATGTATACGAGCAATATTATCGTGGACAATGTTCCGAACATTCCAGGTAGCCTTACTCCTGGTAACCTATCTACATCCACTCCAACACTTGTTGCTGGTATAAATCCTGTCTTAAATTGGTCATTTTCAGATCCTGATGCAGGGGATACGCAATCTGCTTATGACGTTCAGATTTACAATTCAACAGGAACGACATTACTTAGCGACTCTGGTTGGATTGCATCTACTTCTAATTCCTACAAGATTCCATCAAACATTTTAACAAGGGGTACGACATACGGTTGGAGAGTCGCTGTAAGAGATAATAAGGGCGGTACATCTGCATTCTCATCAATTTATTATTTTAAACCAAATAGAATCCCAACTTTGACACTTACCTCCTATTCAGACGGTCAACAATTAAGTGATAATGTACTTACTTTTGGATGGACGTATGTTGATGCAGATGGACAAGCTCAAACGGGTTACCGCATTCAAGGGTCGAAAGATAATTGGGCTACAGTAGGATATGATTCAGGTGTTGTTAACAGTGGTTCCATCACGCACACTACCTCGGCGATTCCCGATGGAACGTGGAACTTTAGAGTCACGGCCTATGACGGAATGGAATGGTCTGCTGTTGCTCTACGCTCAAATTTGGGTATCCCTAATGCCTATGAGCCAAATAATACAAATGGTCAAGCTTTTGCGATTGCTTACAATACCGAATATACATCGGCTATTAACTCAGCTATAGATATGGATTTCTTTAAGTATACCGCTCCAACGACTGGTATCGATCGGGTGACATTTAAGATGCCTGCTGACAAAAATTATGATGTACACATTTATGATTCGAATATGAATTTTGTTGTTGCTGGGGCAGCAAGTGGAGCAGGTGTGCCGGAGAACATCATATTCCCAGTGAATGCCGGTTCCCTTTATTATGTGAAAATTATTGGAGCCAATGGAGATTTCAGTACATCAAATTCTTATACGCTTAAAGTAAGTAAATATACGCTCAATTACAATACTGGCTACCAGTACGATGCAAATGGAAATATTACTGGCAAGCAAACGAATAGTAACTAGGAGGGGCCAGTATTGAAAACATTTAGAAGAATATTGTTACTGACTCTCGTTGTATTGTGTATCGCTACACTTCCATTGTCTAACATCTACGAGGTTTCTTATGCTAGTGAAAGTCAACAGCAGGTAGGTGAAACAAAGGGTACACTAAGTGGTGCGAGTCAATCTTTGAAAAGAATTACGGAAGTTTATTCAGAGACAGAAGAAGATATTCAAAACTTACTGAATCGTGGATATTCACTAAATGAAATTGAACAAGCCTACCAGAAACAAGCTGCTTCTAATATGGATATAAAGTCCAGCTTAGAAACAGTTAAACCGCAAGCTGTAAATGTTTCGGTGTATGCGGAAAGTACGATTCAGAATGAAGTAGGGGAAAAAGATTTTAGTGTTTTAGAAACAAGTAAGGTACAAGCTGCCGATACTACCACTCCTATTGAACCGGACTATTCGTATGTAAACTTAAAACCTGACGAAGCCCCTTTTTCAATAGGGATTAATCAGGAAAACGTATCAACATTGTCTGGTGGGCTTACGATTCAAGAAAATGAATTTACGTTGCCAGGGCGTAATGGTCTTTCTTTTACCCTGAGTAGGACTTATAATTCTTCTGATTCAGCTTTATCAGGTATGACCATAAAGGATGATCAAAATATTCCTGAAAAACCTTATAACGAAAAAAGATATCCTATCGGTAAGGGGTGGAGTTGGAATACATCATCCATTGAGTACTACATTGAGAGCAATACGTACTTAAGAAAATATCTTCACCTGGCTGGATCTGGAGTGTATAAAATTGACGATAATAACAATCTGGTTGGATATCCTTGGAAAGACCTCAAATTTGAGGCGGATAATGGTACTGTAACTGTAAATGGACTCAAATCAGGTTCAGTATTAAAGTCCATTAGTGGCATTAATCAATATTTTGCTGCAGGTGGATTACTTATTCAAATATCTGATTCCTATAACAATCAGATACAATTCACTTACGATAACGTTGATCCAATAAACCCGCGGCTAAGTACAATATCCGATAACATAGGAAATACCATATCTATTACCTACACCCAGGATAACAGTATTTTGATAACAAAAGGAAATAAAACGATTACATACAGGTTTTCTTGGCCAAATGGTAAACGGGTACTGGCATCAGTAACTGATGCCATAGGCAGAGTAACTACGTATGATTATGCAATTAAAGGTAGTAAGTACAATTTACAAGGTACTACTCCTGAAATGGATAACGCATATGCGCTGCTTACAGGGGTTACACATCCGACAGGTGCCAAAAGTGTATATACGTATGAAGAAGCACCTACTACCCGACTTATGCAAATAAAAAGAACGAGACCTAAAGGTAGTGTTTCAATTAATGATGGCATGAATCAGTTCTACCGAGTCAAGTCGAGTGAGAATCAAGTTTTTTTCTCCGATGGGTCGTCAAGGGTCTATAACCATATTGATATCTCTTACAGTGGAGACATGGGAAGCCCTCACAATTCGGACATCCCTAGCTTCTCAGCGACCGTTGATGATGGATTGATCAAAACCACTTTCACAAATAAAAAGGATTATATAGACGTTGATACGCCAGATGTGTTCTACAAAACCAATGTTGTCACGGTTGCCAAAGATAATAATAATGTCATCTACACAAATTCTACCGATTATACCTATGATGAGACTCGACGTCTAACCGTTCCGAATACAACGAAGTTGACGAAGTCGAAGCAAGGTGTTACGGAAACATTAGTATCACAAACATCGAACGTTTACGACGATTACGGCAACGTTACCCAATCAACAGATCCGGCGGGTATCATAACGACAAGTGGCTATGATGCTAATCATCAATTAATAAGCATATCTAAGCCAATCAATTCCGGGCAGACACAATACACGTTAATAACGCGTGATACGGCGCATCCTACGAAAATTCTTTCACAGAAAGTGTATGATGGTAGCCCATCGGGTACATTGCTTACGCAAACAGATTACGAGAATATTGATGCTTCAACCGGGAATGTCGGCCAGATTCGAGTAAAGAACGGAACGGTTAACGATACATTAACACAAATTCAATACTCTCCATTGTACCAAGGGGCATTTCCGACACAAACGACAACAACGGTACATGACGCAGATAGTAACGTATCTACAATTATCAGGCAGTATGAATATGATCCATCTTCCGGAAAGTTGACGAAGTATACGGATGGGAACACCAATTCCACACTGTATCAATACGATGCTTTGGGGAGAGTTACATTAGCTACTCATCCGGATGGGAGCAACCTGTCTATTCAGTACGATGACTTGAACAATTTTATAAGAATAACGGATGAAACCGGTATCCAATCCTATACAAAGTGGAACCCGATTGGTTTGAAGGAAGCTGTTGGTATTAATGATCAGCTTATTAAAGCGACATACCAGTATGATGCCCACAGTCGAATGGATTGGAGTCAGGATGCACGGGGAAATAAGACTTATTATGGCTATGATCAATGGAGCCGTCAGAATACAGTAACAACGGAAGATGGGGCTGTGGTTTCTGCACTTTATGACGACATTCATAACATTAAAACGGGTACGGATGCTGAAGGCTATATAACTAGAGAGTACCTGGATATTTTGGGGCGTACTACGAAAAAAGAGGAAACGAAAGTTGTAAATGGCGTAACAAAAACGAATGTGCTGGCAACGATGGATTATAATTATGTTGGCAATATGATTACATTAACTGAGAATGTGATCCCTCAGAATGTGACTAATTTTGAATATGATGTTGCAGGAAGATTAACGAGTGTAAGGAATGCTAAAAGCGAGACAACAAGGTATCAATATAACCCGCTTGGCAGGCAAACAAGAACAACGTTTCCTGATGGAAAAACCAAAACAAATACGTATGATGAGATTGGAAGACTCATACGGACGGTAGATGCCACTTATAAAACTGAGAAGATGTACTATGACGGAAATGGGAACCTGACTAGGGTTGTGGACCGTAATGGAACTCATTTTAAAAATACTTACGATAACCGAAACTTCTTGCGTCAATCAGATATTTTAGATCAGACAGGCGTACCTATTCCTGTGGAGGCTGTCTCGTACGGTCATGACCTAGCAGGACGACGCACGAGCATGACGGACAGTACAGGAACTACGAGCCACACGTACGATAATATACTTGGTATTCTGAATAAAATGACATATCCCGATGGACGAACGCTGCAATATGGCTATGATATGCAAGGGAATGTTACGAATATCAGCGATCCATTCGGTTCGAACTCGTATTACGGCTATGACTCACGTAATCGTCTAATCAGCGTGGGCCCAACTCTACATGATGTAGACGCTCAATATGAGTACTATAAGAATAACTTACTCAAACATATCAACCAAGGGAACAACGTTAGTTCGGAATTTATTTACGATGGTATGCAGCTGAGTACCCTGACTGAGAAAAGATCAGATGGATCGCTTTTGAATACTTTTAACTATTCACATGATAACAATGGCAATCAATTGACAAAAGTAGAGAATGGGGCTGAGTCCTCATTCACGTACGATCAGTTGAATCGCATTGCGACTTCGTCCCAATTCGGGGAGACATTTGGGTACGATAACCGCGGCAATCGGATAAGTATGACTACCAATAATCCGTTTGACAGTCCAGACTCCTCCTACACGTACGACAAGCGTAATCGTTTAACGAATGTTGTAACGAAGAATGGTCGAAATGTAGTTTATAGATACAACGGTGACGGACTACTGTGGGAACGTACAGAGAACGGGCAAACGACGCGGTATTACAACAATGGCGCCAATGTTATAGCAGAGGGAAACGTAGTAGGTGGGGTAGCAACGCTTAAAGCAAGGTATATACGTGGAAATGGCCTTGTAGCCCGAGAAGATTCCGCAGGTAAGGGTTATTACGTTCATAATGCCCATGGCGATGTGGTGAATTTAATGGATCGTTCGGGTATGACGAAGCTTAATACGTACCAGTATGATATTTGGGGAAATATCGTCAGTCAAGAGGAAAATGTACCACAACCGTTTAAGTATAGTGGTGAAATGTTCGATGATGCCACGAGTTTGCAGTATTTGAGGGCACGTTGGTATGATCCCAGCATGGGGCGTTTTATTAATGAGGATACGTATGAGGGGCAGATTGATAATCCGCTGAGTTTGAATTTGTATACGTATGTTCAAAATAATCCTTTAACTCGTATTGACCCAAGTGGACATACACCACTAGCCCTTTACTTGATGTTGTCAATAAATCAGGCAGTTGAGGACAACTCTGAAGGATTACCCCACTATGAGGAAAAGGATGGGGGAAGTATAGAAGGGCAATCCGATGAAGGGCCATTTAGCTCTCCTCAAGATGTAGGTGAGGTACTTGCACGTGCTGGTAAAAATGTAGTATTCAAAGATAATGAGGATGCACCAATAAATCCCGAAACGGGAAATAGGGAAAAAAATCATGATATGGATGTTGATGGTGAACCCTTTGAAGTTAAGGCCCCTACATCAACGAGCTCCAGTACTATTGCCAAAAGGATTAAAGAGGCTGGTGAACAAGCACCTAATGTCATCATTGATGGCAGAAAGACAGGGTTAACTGAAAAACAAGCCATGAATGCATTGAAAGAAGCTGCGAGGAAAGGGAATCTTCCCAAGAAATTGACTGAGATATGGCTTAAGGATAAACGAATTAGACTAGAATCAGATAAGATGCCTAAAACTACGAAAAGAGAGGAGTGAAGAGATGGCTAATTTCAGGTGTTCATGTGGCAAGGTCTTGTCTAATTCTGTCAGTCCAAACGAAGTACAATTAGTAATTTTTTCGGATGGTGAATGGGAGAACATCCAAGAAAAAGTCAAAGAAGGTGCTGACATATTTGATTTTGAACCACAATTTGATGTCTGGCGATGCCCATTCTGTGAAAATATTTATTATTTCAAAGGGAAAGAGCTTATTAAGTCATATGTCTTAAAGAAAGAATAAATTTATTCACCCACTCTGCGACTAACCAGCGCAGGTGGGTTTTCTTTGTGTCCAGTGAACCTGCAAAATAAAATACTACTAGTTTGAAATTGAGGCGGACTGGATAGTCCGTCTCAAATGGGGGTCAGAATGAGTTCAGTAAAGAAGTTTTTTCTGCTAGCGGCAGCGATAGTTGTCCTGATTTTTGCTGTGCTTGTTTATTATGTAACTGAAGGCTCACCTGATAGATAAGGTATAAGTTTAAAAAGAAAGTATTGGCGTATATTAGAGAAAACTTTTCTCAAGTAATTGTGATTGACTGCGTGAATTTTAGATTTAAAAATTCAACCTATGACGATACAGCTCATCCTAAGAATAACAAAGAGGTGCGATTTGAATATATAAGTTACAATCAGATAAGGCATTTAGGAACACCTATCTAACGACATGGTTGGAACATGAAGTAGAAGCAGAACTCGATCCTTACATTAAAAGCGTATATACCCCAAAAGATAAGGGAGTTATGAGAATAAACGTTCCTGAAAGCGTGCGTAGTAAATACACAACGATACCGATGCATAAAGCACCAAGCTATCAAGATGTAAAACAAGATTGGACTGATTGGATGAAAGGAATTGTTTGGCCTGGCCATATTACTAACAAAGCACTAATATTAAGGGATCAAGATGGAAATCATTACGAGTTCATACCTGGAGAATTAGGGGAATTTGACAATCAATTAAATAAGTTATACGACCTTATTGGCTGATTTTAAACCACCTTACGATTAATCATCATTGAAGGGTGGTTTTCCATTTTACGGTCGCTGTATCTTAACATAGAAGGTAGCCCTGGCTGTGAAACACAGCATAATAACAAAGAATCAAAGCTTATCCTCCACGCCCTCACCGTCCCTGATAGAGCCGAGAAACGGCTTGTCTCCCAAGCGGATTCTATGCGACCCCTTATGAGTATAAGAACTAGTTTTAAGCACTATGCTACTATAAAAACAGACTTCATTCGGAGGCCCAAACCATGCACCAATCCGTCAAACTGATCAAGCCATCAGCAGACTACAAGCAGGAGTACATATCGTTTTACGAAGACTGGAAATCGACCGGCGAAGATATCGTTCCATGGGTAGTGGAGAAAGAGCCCTACGATTTTACGGCGATGGTGAATTTCCTGTACTCGCAAGATACGGAGGATAAAATCGAGGATCACAGCTTTGTCCCGCATTCGACCTATTGGCTTGTGAACGAGCACAACCGGATTGTCGGGGCCGTTAACATAAGGCACAGACTTAACGCGAAGCTCCTAAATAGCGGCGGACATATCGGTTACGGCATCCGCCCGTCAGAAAGACGGAAGGGATATGCATCCGCGCTTCTGGCATTGGCTTTACAAGTGACGCAAGAGATGGGTTTGGACAAGGTGCTGCTTGTTTGCGATAAGGGGAATGTGGGATCGGAAAGAACTATTGTCAAAAATGGCGGCCGCTTCGAATCGGAATACGTGGAGGAGGACGGAAATGTCGTCAGGCGGTTCTGGATTCAGCTTCAACGAAGCTAACCCGTCACGCTATCCATGACATAAACTGACATACTTAAGGGTTATACTTGGTAACAGATCAACCGAAGGAGTGTAACCCTAGATGAAACCTTTACAAGGAAAAGTAGCTTTGGTGGCAGGTGCGACACGAGGCGCAGGCAGAGGCATCGCGATCGAATTGGGAGCGGCCGGGGCCATGGTCTATGTGACAGGTCGCACGACACGGTCGCAGCCGTCCGAGTACAATCGCCCGGAGACGATTGAGGAAACCGCAGAGCTCGTTGGCGATGCGGGCGGACAGGGGATTGCGGTCCAAGTGGACCATCTGGATCCCGATCAGGTGCAAGCGTTAATAACCCGCATTGAGAAGGAGCAGGGGAGACTGGACATCCTGGTCAACGATATCTGGGGCGGCGAGCATTTGACCGAGTGGAACGTGCCGGTGTGGGAGCAGTCCCTGGAGAAGGGATTTCGCTTGCTGCGGCTTGCCATTGATACGCACATTATAACGAACCATTTCGCGCTTCCTTTGCTAATTCGCAACGCGGGAGGGCTTGTCGTAGAGATGACGGACGGTACGGCGACGTATAACGATACCAACTACCGTTTATCCATGTTCTACGATCTGGCGAAGACGTCCGTCAATCGTATGGCCAAATCATTGGCTCATGAACTCGCTCCTCATGCATGCACGGCCGTCGCTTTAACGCCGGGATGGATGCGTTCGGAGATCATGCTCGAGCACTTCGGCGTGAAGGAAGCGAACTGGCGGGACGCTACGGCGGCCGAACCGCATTTCGGCATCTCCGAATCGACGCGTTACGTCGGGCGTGCGGTTGCCGCACTGGCCGGGGATTCGAAGGCCGCCAGATGGAACGGCCGCTCACTCTCAAGCGGCGAGCTCGCGAGGGTCTACGGATTTTATGACCTTGACGGTTCGCAGCCGGACTGCTGGCGGTATCTGGTTGAAGTGCAGGAGGCAGGCAAGCCGGCGGATACGACGGGTTACCGGTGAGAAGAGCAGGCCTGCCGCGAAAGCGGCAGGCTTTTTCCGCTGTCCACCGCCGTCCCGGCGCATGTTGGAACGGCCGCTCACTCTCAAGCGGCGAGCTCGCGAGGGTCTACGGATTTTATGACCTTGACGGTTCGCAGCCGGACTGCTGGCGGTATCTGGTTGAAGTGCAGGAGGCAGGCAAGCCGGCGGATACGACGGGTTACCGGTGAGAAGAGCAGGCCTGCCGCGAAAGCGGCAGGCTTTTTCCGCTGTCCACCGCCGTCCCGGCGCATGTTAAAATCCGCACCTTTTTGGTAAGATTCATACTGTACAATACACATCACCTGTCTTATGTTAGTTAAGATTGTACAGGAGGAATGATAGGGCATGTGGAGCCGGATGAAGCCGAAGAAAATGTATTTAAGCATCTTTTTGTATTCCTGTTTGGCTATAAGCCTGCTTACCCTCGTATTCACGATATTCCTGAGCCAGCAGTTTTCCAAGAGCGCGTTGGATGAAATGGATAAGTCGAATCAGGAGAAAATCAAACAAGTTGTGAAGACATCCGAATTCACACTGCAGAAGCTGCGCCAATTCGCTTTAAGAGTGTACTCGGACGACAGCATTGCGAGCTGGCTGAACATGAAAAGAGACGATTACTCCCCTTTATTCTTGAACAAAGCGGCAATCAGCGTCAGGGAATTTATGAGCAGCGAGCCGTTCATACACGGCATATATTTAATCAATTTCAATACGGATCAGATCTATACTTCGGACTCCAGTGTTTATACGACGAAGAATTTCTACGATCAAACGATGCTGAATTACATAAGGGGTCAGAAGACGCCGTACATGCAGTATTTTAACCATGAAGCGGATGGCGAATCGTTCCTGGCGCTTGTCGTCCCGGCAGCAGGGCCGAATCAGAGCTATCAGGGATATGTCGCGATTCTGTTCAGTAAACCGCTGCTGAATGAGAACATGCTGCAGATTGCACAGGAAGATCAGAATAAAGTTTATATCGAAGGCGCGAAACACGAATTCATATTAGGCAATACGGATCCAGAATTGACCGAGGAGCTGCAGGAAGCGGCGAACCGAACCACGGAACCTAGTTGGCAATGGAAGTCCGGCAACGAGACATGGTCGATTCGGACAGAGCGGCTGCCTATCGAAGGATGGAACGTATACCATCTGTCGCCGATCTCTCTATGGCAAGCGAAGGTCGCCAAAATCCGGGTGGAAATTATCGGATCTTCGATCGTACTTGTATTGGCTCTTTTATTATTCTTGTTTTGGCAATCGTACCGAAGCTTGAAGCCCATCAGCGATTTGGCTTCGCAAATCCAGAGCAAGCTGGGCAAAAAGCAGACCGCCTCTGAGACGAAGAATACGAATAATGAGATGGAGACGATTCATACCGGGTTCCATTCGTTGGTGGAGCAGCTCGAGCAATTGGACTTGTCGATCAAGAGCAGTCAAGCTTTGGTCAAGGATGATTTCTTGCGACAATGGATTCTGAATGCGCAAGCTTCCAAACCGATTGAACAATTCATTCGCAATGAAACGGCCATCCTGGCGACAGGTTGGTTTCGTATGGCTGTCCTGCGGTTGGAGTCGTACGGACGCTTCGAAGAGCAGTACGATTTCGCTTCGCGGAAGCTGCTGCGTTACGCCATGGGGAACATTATGGCCGAAGTCCTTGCGAATCACGGGTTCTCGGCCGAAACCGTCGATTTCAATTCGGATCACATCGTCGCCTTACTCTCCTCTTCCGGGTCGGAAGAGGAGAGGGCGCTGGCCATCCGGGCGATGGAGGATGTCAGGGAGCAGATCAGACGTTGGCTGAAGCTGGAACTGCATGCCGCGATGAGCTCCGTTATGGATGCGGAAGAGAATTTGCATATTATTTATACGCAGTTGTACGAACTGTCGTTATTGGGATTCATCCATCACGAGGACAGGGTGTTTACTTCAGAAGATCTGGAGCGCTATGAACGAGGCAAAGACAACAGCGATCTGGACGAAGTGCTGCTGAAGCAAGTGATTCACTCCGTGCAGCTTAAGAACGACATGGCGCTGGAAGGATACTTGGATCAACTTACGATGCATATGCAGGCGTTGAGCTACGAAGAATGCAAGCTGCAGTTGACGCACATTATTTATTCGATTATGAAAAGCTTCAAGAGCTATACAACGTTTCAAGGGATGAAGGGGATTCACACTTTCCTGGAACAATTTGCAACCTTGGAAGAAGTGAAGACCTGGCTGTACCGAGAGCTGCTGCAGATTATGGACCAGCATCGCAAGAAGAGTACCGCCAGCCGGAAGGATGAGGTCGCAGCAGAGATGATCGAGTATGTGCGTAATCATCTGCATAATCCGATGCTTACCGTCGATGACATCGCGGCGCACGTCTCCATGTCTGTGAACTATGCCAGACAAATTTTCAAGGACCGTTTCCTGTGCTCCATTTCGGATTACATAACGAACCAGCGGATCGAATATGCGATCAATCTGCTGACAACGACCGATTGGACCGTTGCGGATATCGCCGTGCAATCCGGTTTTCAAACGAAGAGCACCTTCTTCTCTCTGTTCAAACGGGCAACCGGCATGACGCCGAACCAATACCGCTTGGAGCTTAAGAATTAAGGGAGTCGGAATTCGTACTCGGCGTGTTAGCAAATTCAAACTCCTTCTTTTGTAACAATTCATACTGATTGATAGATACCGGACTGTACGGCAACAGATCGTTCTGCGTATGATCTATCACGAATCGATCATCACACAGGAGGGGTTAGCAATGAGAGCAAGCAGGAAAAATATTTTATTATCAGCAGTCTCGCTATTATTAGCGGGTACACTTGCCGCATGCGGTTCGACCAATGAGACAGGCGGTGCGGCATCGCCAGAGGGCAAACCGGTGGCTTCCGACAGTGCCAAGTTGAGTCCGGTAACGCTGAAAATTATGTTCCCCGGGGATCCTCCGGCCAACTGGAGCGAAGTCAAAGGCGAGATGGAGAACCGTCTGGCCGGCACATTGAACGTGAAGTTGAACGTGGTCTTCATCCCATGGGCGGATGTCCTGCAGAAACGTCAGGTTGCCCTGTCGTCTGCGGAAGATTACGACCTGATCTGGGATAATAATCCGTACCAGAATATTGCCGCAGGACTCTACGAGCCATTAGACGCTATCCTCGACAAAGTGGGGCCGGACATCAAGAGCAACCGCTCCGCCCAGTTGATGGAAGCCAATAAGGTGAACGGCAAATTGTATGCGGTTCCGCTGGAAGTGAATTTCATCCGGCCGTGGACGTTCGTGATCCGCAAGGACATCCGGGAGAAGCTTGGCATTGAGCCGATCAAGAGCTATGACGATTTGGTCAAATTCATGTACGCGGTGAAGGAGAAAGCTCCCGAGATCACGCCGTACATTCCGAACGGCACCGAGCATGTGGGCATAAAGATGGCCGGTATGCTGGATCCCAAAGCCAATCTCGCTCCGATTTCGAATTATCCCGGGCTTTATACGAAAGGATCTGACGGCAAAGCATATAATATTTTCGATAACATGGATCCGATGATCATGAAAAATTTCGAGCAAAACTATAAGCTCTATCAGGACGGAATTCTCGCCAAAGATACGCTGATTCTGAAAAATGCGGAATTCGCTAAGGGGAAAGCGGCGGTATCCACCTTCAACGATTTCGGCGTTGCGCTGAGCACGCGGACTTCCTTGGAAAAGTCGGTTCCGGGGGCAACGGCAGAAGCCTTCAGTCTATACGATTCGAGCATGAAGCTGCCTTCCACGTTCAAAGCAGGCAACTTCATCGCCGTTCCGGTCGTCAGCAAAAATAAGGAACGCGCCGTTCAATTCGTCAACTGGCTGAATCAGAAGGATAATTACGACTTGCTCGCCTACGGGATCAAAGGGAAGAACTGGGAGGATGCGGGCGAAGGCTTGTATAAACCGATCAAAGAAAATCCTTACGCCGGCGTTCCCTTCGCATGGGGCTGGAACTCCAAGCTGGACCGCATTGATGCCAGCCTGCCGGAGGACGTCATTAAGCTGAACAAGTGGCAGCGCGATCCCAACAATTTCACCTCGGATATTTTGGCCGGATTTACATTCGACCCAAGCCCGGTATCCAACGAAATTGCTCAACTGAGTTCCGTAGGCAAGGAGATGTACGATCCGATCATTATGGGGGTCGTCGAGCCGAAGGCAGGGTTGGCGAAGTTCAAGGATAAGGCGTACGCCAATATCAAGAAGATTCAAGATGAGTATCAGAAGCAGCTGGACGCTTTCTTGGCCGGCAAAAAGAAATAAACGGCCAGCAAGCCGGCGACCTGGATGTCAGGTTCGCCGGCTTTTTCAATTGGTAAACTCCGTACTGCGTCGTGTGGTAGAATTCGTACCCCTACAAGCCGTTACCGTTCGAACTCATTGATAAAAGCAAGACTATACGCCGCCATCGGCAATGAGTAAGATACAAGCACAGACGAAAGGAAAGGTGAGCTTGGTCATGAGCATAATACAGGAACTCAGAAAAAATAGATGGCTGTACGTGATGGCGCTTCCTGTGGTGGTGTATGTATTCATTTTCTCTTACATGCCGATGTCCGCACATTTGCTGGCTTTTAAGCAGTTCATTCCGGTGAAAGGCATTTGGGGCAGCCGGTGGGTCGGATTGGATAATCTGACGTTCTTCTTCACAGGTCCCGATTGGCTGGCGGTTACTTTAAACACGGTGTTTTTGAACCTGTTGTTTATTGTTGCAGGCACCGTGAGCTCTTTATTAATTGCATTACTATTAAATGAGATTAAACAAGCGTTTTTCAAGAAGCTGACGCAATCGCTCGTCATCCTGCCCCATTTCATTTCCATTATTGTGGTCAATCTGATGGTTATGAATTTCTTTAACGGACAGGACGGCATGATTAACGGCATTCTGAAGGCGGCAGGTTTGCAGACGGTCGATTGGTTCCAGACGCCATCGGTCTGGCCGCTGCTGCTGACGATCATCTTCGTCTGGAAGGGAGCGGGCTGGGGGTCGATTATTTATTTGGCGACGATCACCGGCTTCTCGGAGGAATATTATGAGAGCGCCAGAATGGACGGCGCCAAGCGCTGGCAGCAGATTTGGTACATTACCCTGCCGCTCTTGCGTCCGACAATTATCGTCTTGACGCTGCTTGCATTGGGACGGATCTTCTACGGCGATTTCGGCCTGATCTATGGGATTATCGGGGACAATTCCTTGCTCTTCAAGGCAACGGATGTCATCGATACGTATACGTACCGGGCTTTGAGAGACGTTTCGAATATGAACAGCTACAGCAATGCGGCGGCCGTAGCCTTGTTCCAATCGGTCATGGGCTTTGTCACGATCCTGTTTTTCAATTGGGTTGTCCGCCGGGTCGATGGCGACTCGAAGTTATTTTAGGAGGAAGATCACATGATTGTGAAACAGAGAGATACATCCGGGTGGACGGTGTCTGCCATCGCGTATGTCTTCATAGGCTTGTTCGCCCTTATTTGCTTCATTCCCTTCTGGCTTGTGTACATCGGCTCTTTCACGGCGGAGCATCAGATCGTCAGGGGGTTCCAGATGTTCCCGACAGCCTTTACGCTGGATTCCTACCGGTTCTTATTCGATGGCAGCCAGGTGTACCGCAGCGGCTTCGTATCCATTTTCGTTACCGTAGTGGGAACCGTCGGCGCCGTGCTGATGACCTCGATGTTCTCCTATGTGGCCGCTCATTTGAAGGTGAAGTACCGGAATGTCCTGTCCTTCTACATTTATCTTACGATGCTGTTCGCGCCGGGGCTGGTCGGCTATTATTTGCTCATCTCCAACTGGCTGCACCTGCGGGACTCCTTATTGGCGCTAATTTTGCCGCAATTGTTTTCCGCATTCAACGCGTTCCTGATGACCTCCTACTTCCGTACGCTGCCCTTTGAGCTCAATGAAGCGGCGACGATGGACGGCGCCCATGAACTGTATATTTTCTTTCGAATCATATGGCCCATATCCATGCCTGTGATCGCGACGATTACGCTGTTCTATGCGCTGTCCTATTGGAATGACTGGTTCAATGCGCTGATGTTCATAGACGATCCGCATAATCATCCGCTGCAGATGATGCTTAGAAGAATCGTATCGAATGCGCAGAATCTCGATTATTTAAATACGAATATCAATATCCCCGTCTCTCCGTCCGGCGTTCAGCTTTCGACCGTATGCATCACGATAGGGCCTATCATTTTCTTGTATCCATTTTTGCAGCGATATTTCATTAAAGGAATGACGGTTGGGGCGGTTAAGGGGTAGACTTGTGGAAAAAGGCAGCCGGTCCTCTCGGACCGGCTGCCTTCTGCTGCTGTGGAATTATCTCATCTCACCATGATCTCAACTCTCGTGCCGTCCGGGTACTTCTCCAGCTGGTTCGAAATCCAGGAGCCTGCGCCGCGGTTATCGGACGGTGCGACATATTGGATATCCGCTCCGGCGCCGCCCTCTGCGCACATGGCCATAGGCCATTCATCGCGGTCATACCCTTTCTTGGTCGGTACTCCTTTCAACGATAAATCCCGGTTATGCTCCGCTCCGGCTCTATCGATGGTACAAATGTTGGATTCCCCATGCTCAATGGCAGACTGAATGTGGGCTGCGGTTTCGGGATAACGATCCTTAGGGAAGACGAGGGTTACCGTCGAACCGTTATGGGCGGTTGGTTTGTCTGAGAGGAATCCGGACTTATTTACATAGAATACCGTAGAAATGAGGGCTAATAATACGATTAATCCGAGTAATTTCTTGATGATCCATCGACCTTTCTGCGTTTGTTTTCTTTTTACTTGATCACAATGGATAATTTATAGTTGGCATAGCCGTTCAATGCGTTAAGAAACTTATCGAGATCCTCGTTCGAAGGAAATCTGCCTTCCATGAGGTAGCAGCCTTCACCGCTAATTTTGAAATGGTTCATCACATAAGGGCGCTGTGATTCTATGAAGGATAATAACGGCCGATGATCGGGGCTTTTCGTAAAAATCGTAATAAACGCATGAACGGAATATCCTATCTTTCTATAGTTTAGGCGAACGGTATAACCTTCGATCACTTCCTCTTCTTCGAGTCTCATGACCCGATTGGCCGCCGCCTGACCGGTCAGATGGACGTTCTCGCCGAGCTTTTTCATCGACATACGGCCGTCCTTGGCCAGTTCCTCCAGAATACGTTGATCTGTGGGATCCAACATCGTCATAACCTCTTTCAACAATCAAGTCGTAGAGCCAAATTTCTTGATTTCGTTTATGTAAGAATGCTTTCTTAAATGGTAACCTAAAAAGGAGATTTATGAAAGGGAGGCACACCACCATGCAAATCAGACAAATCAGGAATGCGACGATCGTGTTGGAATACGGAGGCTTAACGTTCCTCATTGATCCGTACTTAGGAGAAAAAGGGGCTTATCCGCCCGTTAGAAATACGGCGAATCCAGTGAATAATCCAACTGTCGGGCTGCCGGTTGCCGTGGAGGACCTCGTCGCGACGAAGTTCGACGCCGTCATCATCACCCATCTGCACCCCGACCACTTCGATGCGGCGGCGATCAAGGCGCTGCCCAAAGATGCGAATGTCATCGCGCAATCCGATGAGGATGCGGAGACCATCAGGAAAGAAGGCTTTGTGAGCGTGCAGGCCATCGATCGCGTATCCCGGATAGGCGACGTCCGTTTGGCCCGGACCCGAGGTCAGCACGGTACAGGTGAAATTGGACGGTTGATGGGGAAGGTGTCCGGCGTCGTTTTTGAGCATCCGGATGAGAAGACGTTGTACGTAGCGGGCGATACGATTTGGTGCGGCGACGTCGAGGAAGCCATACTCGCACACCGCCCGGAAGTGATCGTTGTCAATGGAGGCTCCGCGCAGTTCCTGCAGGGAGATCCCATTACGATGGGCAAGGAGGACATCCGCCGGACCCACTCGGCGGCTCCGCAAGCAACGATTATCGTCTCCCATATGGAAGCGGTCAATCACTGCTTTTTATCAAGACGCGAGCTGACAGGCTTTATTGAAGAAATGGGCCTAGCAGCCCATATTTTGGTGCCTGCCGATGGCGAAACGATCATTCGTTGAATCAGGCGCAACTTGCGGCTTGCGCTTTGCTGCTGCATGAGGTTATAGTCTGGCATAACGGACACAGAGGACGCTATTGGTTGAGTTTGGGGCGATTTGAGCCGCTAACGGACACCAACGCCGTTATTTGCTCATTTCACTGTGTTTTTAGCCGGATTATGGGTGAATAAGGTCACGTGTGTCCGTTAGAATTGAAACGCAGCGTTTGGATCGAAAATAACGGCGGTCGTGTCCGTTAGAAATTCGGCGGCTATTTGTGCAGCAGAACAGCAGAGAGCAATAGGCAAAATTGGCTTCAACCTCACCATTAATGGCATAATGATATCGTCGATATGTATCCGACGGGGAGGAGCCCATTATGAAACTTTTAGTAACCGGAGCAACAGGAAATCTCGGCGCGCTGGTCGTCGAAGCATTGTTGAAGAAAGTGCCGGCTGCGGATATGGCAGTCAGCGTGCGCGACCCGAAGAAAGCCGAACATCTAACCGCTTTAGGGGTCGATGTGCGTTATGGCAGCTTCCACGACTATGAATCGCTGGTAACGGCTTTCACCGGTATTGACCGATTGTTGATGATCTCATCCGGCGATATGCACAACCGGGCCGAACAGCATGCTACGGCCGTCAAGGCTGCGAAAGAAGCCAACGTTGGCTTCATCGTGTATACAAGCGCACCGAATGCGGCCGAAAGCCAGTTTGAACTAGCCAGTGACCATCGCGAAACCGAGAAGGCCATTATCGAATCAGGGATTCCCTATGCGATCCTGCGCAATAACTGGTATTTGGAAAATGAAATGAGCACGTTCCAAGCCGTACGGAACGGGGCGCCATGGATCATTGCCTCGGGAGCGGGGAGAATTGGTTGGGCAGCCCGCCGCGATTATGCGGAGGCAGCAGCCAATGTCCTTATCGGTCCAGGGCATGAGAATACGATCTACGAGCTGTCCAACAAGCTGCTGACACAGGATGAGCTTGCCGCTATCTTTGGGGAGGCCTTGAACCGCGAGGTCCAGGTGATGCATGTGGACGACGAAGCGTACGGTCAAATATTGAGCGATGCCGGCGTCCCCGATAGTGTTATTCCGTTCCTGGTTGCCATGCAGCGCGGGATACGAGAAGGCGGGCTGAACGTCGAGAGCAATGATTTGGAGCGGTTGCTGGGGCGTTCGGCAACACCGCTGCATGAGGCTATTCGACAATTGTTCGTTTAGCATTAAGGAGGCAGTCTGCTGAGGCAGCTGCTTCCTTTCCTTTTAGTGTCACAGGGGGATAACTTATGAACAAGACGGGAAGCTTCCAAATTTTATTCTTTACCGATCGTTCTCAATATGGTAAGGTAGTTGTAACAGTTCACCGAGAGCGAACTTATTTTTTTGCTCTAATTAGAATGATCATTCTCATTAAGGGGTGCTGTACAACTATTATTGTAAAGTGTAAAGGAGAAATGATAAATGAGCACAAATACGAACATGCTTGAGGGTAAAGTTGCATTAATTACAGGCGGAAACCGCGGTATCGGTTTGGAAACAGCCCGTGAGCTGGGCAAGCTTGGCGCAACCGTCATTATCGGAGCGCGCAGCGGGGAGAAGGGGAGCGATGCCGCGGAGACGCTGCGTGCGGAAGGCATCAAGGCGGAGAGCATCAAGCTTGACGTTACGCAGGCTGAAGATCATCAGACGGCTTATGACTTCATTGAAGAGCGCTACGGCAAGCTGGATATTCTGATCAATAATGCCGGTGTACAGCTTGAAGTTAATCATCTTGTCCCTATGAACGAAACGAGCAAGGTTACTCCAGCGGTTCTGCGCGAGACATTCGATGCGAACTTCTTCAGTCTCATTGAATTGACACAGGGACTGCTCCCGTTAATTCGCAAATCGCCTGCGGGCCGAATCGTTAATCTTTCTAGTGTTCTAGGCTCATTAGCTTTGCATGCGAATCCGGACGCGCCAATTTATGGGATGAAGCTGCTGGCGTATAACACCTCGAAGACTGCCTTGAATTCATTTACCTTGCATCTTGCGCACGAGCTTGGGGATACGGCAATTAAAGTGAATTCCGCTCACCCGGGTTGGGTGAAGACGGAGATCGGCGGCAAATTCGCGCAATTGAATTCGTCAGAAGGCAGCAGAACCAGCGTTATGCTGGCGACTTTGCCTGAGGATGGACCGACAGGGAAATTCTATCATTTGGATGAAGAACTGCCTTGGTAATCATGAGGCGTGCATAGAGAACGCAGAACAACCAGCAAACGATAGTTTGCTGGTTGTTCTGCTGCTTGGCCATTTGGTTAGCAGGTGGGCAACTCGTCCAGATATTGTGAAATGTTAATCAGATCCATTCTTATCGTCAGACAGGATCTCAGGATGTTGTTCAGTTCTTTCCAACCTTCATCCATCTCGGCAATCATCCTGGTAATATCCTCATTCGTGATTCGGCTTTCCTTGACTTCGGCCAACATATGAAATCCCCTCGATCCTTCTTCGCATAGTTTCATATATACTTCGTTGCCCAAGCGGCGAATGAGGGTGTTGGCTTGCTTAATAAAATACTTTCCGCTGCAGCAGATCAAGAGCGCGCTCTATCTCTCGAAGTTCTTCTTCCGTAACGGCTCCGATCCGCTGAGCGAATAAAACCCCGACACGTTGAAAAACGCCGTTCATCAACGCTTCTCCCTCTTGGGACAGCCGGATCGACTGCCTGCGGCGGTCTTCGGGGTCGGCGACCTTCTCGCACAATTGCTTCTCGCTCATTTTCCTCAGCTCGCGGCTCGTGTTCGGCATGGACATATGCATGCAATCGCTGATTTCACTGAGCGTAACAGGCTGGCTGACGGCAATGTATTCGAGAATTTTATATTGAACGGGCGTGAGCGCATCGGCTCGCACGCCTTTGGTCATATCGTTCGTTATTTGATGAACGGAAGTGGTAAAAGCCACAAATTTCTGAAACAACGCGTTCTTGTCCATAGGATCACCTCTTCCTGCAACGATACCAAAATAATTATCAAAAAACAATTGTCGTTTGACAACTAAATAGGGACGTGCTACGATTTGCTTATCAAATGATAAGTAAAGGAGCAGCCAACATGAAAACGTTAATCGTGTACACGCACCCGAATCATCAGAGCTTAAGCTATGCTTTCCTGCAGAAGGTCGTACAGGGAAGCGCGGAGAATCCCAGTATCGACGAAGTGAACGTACTGGATCTTTATGAGGAAGGATTTAATCCGCTGCTGGTGTTTAACGAGCATAAACGCAGAAGGGATATGCATGCCGACCCGAAGCTTGCCGTCTACCGGGAACAGCTCCTATGGGCCGATAAAATCGTGTTCGTCTATCCGATTTGGTGGGGGCGCCCTCCGGCTATGCTCATGGGGTATATCGACCAGATGTTTGCCTCGGGATTTGCCTATAAGGAGAAGGGCGGTCTATTGCCGGAAGGGCTGCTGAAGGGGAAATCGGTGGTCTGTATTTCGAGTATGAAAGGACCGGTTCATTATCCGCTGTTATGGCTGAACAATGCGCACAAAATTTTGATGAGGAAAGCGTTGTTTAACTATGTAGGCATCAAGAAGGTTAAATTTTTTGAGTTTGGCAGCATGGAAAGCCCGCGCGGCAAACAGCAGCAGAAGCTGGAGAAAGTATATCGCTATTTCAAAACGGTTGCCCAATAGATAGCAGATCTTATCCAGGTCCTGCTGCTCCGCACCGGTGCACTTATAATATATAGGTGAGGGGAAGTCTTCGCCGCGGAATACGACACCATGCTATGCGCTGCCGATGAGGGAGTGCATAGCTTTTTTTAAGACTACTTCTTCGGCAGATTGAGCTGCCAGGAGACGCCGTAACGGTCATTGAGCCAGCCGAACCTCTTGCTGAAGCCATAGTCGCCTAACGGCATAAGGGCTTGTCCTTCCTCGACCAGCTTCGCATAGAGCGCGTCGAGCTCCTCCTCCGAACTGCAGTCGAGGAAAATTGAGAAAGAAGGCGTGAAGCCGAACGCATGCTTTACATAACTATCTATGCACATGAATGCTTGCCCTTTCAATGAAAAGGTGGCAGTCACTATCGTTCCTTCGGGACCTGCTTCATTCGCTCCATAACGGACGATATCCGTAATGGCTGAATCCTCGATGATCGACGTGTAGAAAGTTATCGCTTTCTCGGCTTGTCCGTCTTGGAACATTAAGAAGGGCGTTACTTTTTGCATGAAGACGTCTCCTTTTTTTGATAAAATGGTCTTTTTCATATTAGTTATAAATCATTAATGTTCCTTCGTGTTTACTTTTTTATTCGGGAAGAAAAGTCCTTGTAAAATATCTCTAATATTCCTTGACAGGAATATTCCTGATAAGGTATATTTAAACCATGAAGAAGAGGTACGCAAACCGAAATTGGAGGAATGAACAAATGTTGAATAACCAGGCAGCGAATGACACCACAGCAACCGTGAATGGCCCGGAACTGATCGTCACCCGAATGTTCTCCGCACCGCGAGAGCTTGTATTCCGCACATGGACCGATCCCGCTCATTTAACGAACTGGTGGGGCCCTCAAGGCTTCACGCTTACTATTCATTCCATTGATGTCAAGCCAGGCGGCGTATGGCGCTACACGATGCACGGTCCTGACGGAACCGATTATGAGAACAAAATATCATACATCGAAGTGATCCGTCCGGAGACTCTTGTCTACTCCCACGGCGATGCGGAGGAGGACGAACAATTCCGGGTTACCGTCAACTTCGCCGATCGCGACGGCCGAACGGAGCTTACCATGCGGTCTTTGTTCAAGTCGGCGGAAGATCTGGAATATGTTGTGAAGAACTACGGGGCTGTTGAAGGAGCCAAACAAACGCTTGACCGGCTGGCGCAAGAGCTGGCGAAACTGTAAATCCGGGAGGAGTAGAGGTTATGAGAAAAACAATTGTGATTTATTGGATTTTCACAGGTTTATTAGCCGCTCTTATGCTAATGGGATCTATCCCCGATGTCATGTCAGTACCCTCAGCCGTTGAACTATTTCAGCACCTTGGTTATCCGGCCTATTTGCTTCCTTTCCTCGGCATCGCCAAAATATTGGGTGTTATCGCGATCGTTGTTCCAGGCTTCCCGCGTTTGAAAGAATGGGCGTATGCAGGCTTTGTCTTTGATTTGGCGGGAGCTATGTACTCCAGTATTGCGGTCGGAGATCCGGCAAGCAGCTGGTTGATGTTTCCGATTGGTTTTATTTTGATCGCCGGTTCCTACGTCTATGCCAATAAAAAAGCAAACCTAGCGGTGCCAACGTCGAGAGGAATTGATTTGTCCTGAAGCGAATTTCGAAGTGGTATTTTCTCCTATTTGCAGCCGCCGCGCTTGCAGGAGGGATCTACTTTTACTTCGTTGGTTTTTGAAAGACGAGCCGGAGGGCTCGTTTTTTTTTCGCTCAATTCACTCCATACGTCATCCGCCGCCGCTTAAAATTCCTCCTAGGGTCGTTGCCTCACCTAGTTAAAGCTGCTCTCCCCAGTATCCGTTGCACATTCTATTACCGCTTCTCTCACACCGTTACTATCCCAGCCCTACTACGGTTGATCTGATTGATTTTACGAATACATGAATCGGAATTGACGCGAAAAGCCGGAATGTATGCTATTTTTCATATAGATTTATCGATTTTGCTCCATTTGAGCGATATGTATATGATTTTTCATATAGAATCAGGCAGGTATGGGGCTGGTAGGCGAGCAGGTGTGGGGCGGGCAGGCTGGCAGCTCGCGGGGGTTGACCGCCGCCATGCGTCGGTTACACCGGCGGAGTAAGAGGCAAGCGTGCGCGCAGGCGACAGCCGGGCCGTATAGAACGCCCAGCAGCCGACAACACGCGTCTACTTCACTTCATTTTATCGAGGGATACATGGAACAAGAACATCAATAACCCCGTATACAGAACGGAAATACCGATGCCGAACAAAGGATGGCGGAAATGAATCCGGAGCATGATGAACATGATAATGTCAAAGAGCAGCGACCACCCTAAATTCCATCCGTTATGGTAGGTAATGGATCCGCATTTGACAGAAACAAATTCAAGCAGCAAGAAAACGAACGTAAAGAACAGGATGTAATAAACTTGCGGAAGGAGCTTTGCATTCGCAGGGTATTTCGATAGAAACACCCAGGTGGATAGAGGCATGCCGATTAAAATAAGCAAAAGGATGGGGATTGTAGCCGCGGGAAGTCCATTCGGTTCCATTTGCCATAACTGGTGTTGGTAGCAAAGGATTTCATATAAGGCATTGGACAACGCAGCAAAGAGAAGTGTCGGATAGTACGGCTTCCAATCCCGGTCGGCGAAAGCCATTGCCGCAAGGATCCAGAGGATCGAGTAAATAATTGCAACCATAACTTCACAGGACTCCTATAACGATAATAATTACAATATTTCCAAATATAGTAAAACCAATACAATGCTGCGGGGAGTGACCGTCGAAAAGGGGGAGGCTTTTTGATATAGTCAATGTATGGATTGTGAGATGAATACGAAAGAGGTATCGTACACCTATGTCTATGAAAACGAATGCCTGCCGGAAGCTCGACTCGCTCCGCATGGCGTATTCCTTGCATGAATACGATTGGGACGAGGATCAGCTGGATGTGGGGACCGTTGCCGGGAAAGTGGGCTTACAACCCCATCAATTATTCAAAACGCTTATTCTGCGCGGTGACAAGACAGGGGGGCTCGCGGCCTGCATTCCCGGAGACCGCGAGCTGAACCTGAAGAGCTTGGCCGCCGTTAGCGGGAACAAGAAAGTGGAAATGGTTCCTGTCAAGGAGATTCAGGCTTTGACAGGTTATATTAGAGGCGGTGTGTCCCCCCTCGGGATGAAGAAGAAATATCCCTTCTACCTGCATGCCTCTATCTCAGGCATGGAGTTGGTCAGCATTAGCGGCGGCCGGCGGGGGTTGCAAATTTTTCTGCGCGGCGACGATTTGGCCGCGGCCTCGGAAGGCCAACTGGTCGATATCGTAAGCTGAGCCCGGGCGAGCCGAGAATGAGAAAGGAGTTGAGCCTTCTGTGAGGCTCAACTCCTTTCTCGTTGCCAGGGCCTTGGCGGCCGGTTAACGGACACCGGAGCCGTTAATACCCCGGACTGCGGCATGATCCGAATCTAACGGACACCCGGTGCCTTATTCGCCGTTTTCGAGGCAAAAATATGCCTGAAACGGGCGAATAGCGCCTCGGGTGTCCGTTAGATTTGTAATCGGCTCAGATGTGACGATTAAGGGCAGCTGTGCCCGTTAGCCGGCGGAAAACGCTGCTGTCACGGCGGCCATCGCCGGGAGCGCATCCGGTGCGCCGACGTAAGCTCTTACAGGCCTTCCGTCCGCAGAGACAACGCTGCAACGCCGGTCCTGACCATATTGACAATGGGGTAGCGTCCAATTGCTTCAATGAATTGTTCCACCTCCGCCGTCCCCCCGGACATCTCGACGAGACAAGCTCCCGCCTCAAGCTGCACGATTTTTCCTCCGAATGTGGAGACTTGCCCGGCTATTGCGGTTGCGGAATACTCCGGCCCTTCCTGACCCGGACCTGCTCCGGCGGCGAGCTTAAGCAGCACCAGCTCCCGCTCGAAAGGCTGTTCGACAGGCTGGACCGTGATCACATCAATTAGTTTACTAAATTGTTGAACCATCTGCTGCATGACCTTCCTATCGCCATAAGTGCGAATGGTCATCCGGGAGAAGCCGGTTTGCTCCGAACCGCCGACCGAGATACTGGCGATGTTGAAGCCTCTTTTGGCCAAGAGCATGCATACCCGCTGCAGCACGCCCGGCCGATCATGAACGAGCAGTGATAATAGGAAAGATTGTGCCGGATCAGCCATCTCGTTCAGTTCACCTCCTCAATCATTTCGCTCAGCGTATGGCCGACGGGGACCATCGGCAGCACCAGCTCCTGCTTATCGACTTGAAAGTCAATGAGCACCGGTCCCGGATGAGCGAGCGCCTCTTTCCACACCTGCTGCGCTTCCGCCTCCGTAGCCGCTCTTAGCCCCTTGACGCCGTAAGCCTCGGCCAGGAGTACAAAATCCGGGCTGCCGGACAAATCGATATGGCTGAAGCGGCTCTCATAAATCAATTCCTGCCATTGCCGGATCATGCCCAGGGTTTGATTATTAATGACGACAATCTTGACAGGAAGCTTGTGAATCGCACAAACGGCAAGCTCTTGAGCGCACATCTGCATGCCGCCGTCACCGTTGATGGAGATGACCAGCCTGTCGGGATGGGCGATTTGTGCGCCGATGGCGGCAGGGAAACCGAAGCCCATCGTACCCAGGCCGCCTGAGGAAAGCAAGGACCGCGGATGCTGGAAACGGTAAAACAGTGCCGTCCACATCTGATGCTGACCGACGTCGGTCGTCACGATGGCTTCGCCTTGCGTGCTCTCGGACAGCATCTCGATGACATACTGCGGCTTCAGAAGCTCTCCGCCTCCCCGATAGCGGGGAGGCTGTTTCGCTTTCAGCTCGCTCAGATGGCGGACCCACTGTTCCAGATGCGCGGATGCGGGGGGAACAATCCTGGATTGCATGTGGGCAAGCACCTCCTTCACATGGCCGGCAATGGCCATGTGTGCCGTTACGTTCTTGCTCAGCTCTGCGGCATCGATATCGACATGGGCGATTGTCGCTCGGGGGGCAAAGCCGTCCAACCGCATCGTAACGCGGTCATCGAACCTGGCGCCGAGCGAGATCAGCAGATCTGCTTCGATGAGCGCACGGTTCGCCGCAGCCGTTCCATGCATGCCCGGCATCCCCAGCCATAACGGATGGACGGCAGGGAAGCCGCCGATGCCCATGAGCGTTGTCGTGACGGGGATCCCGCTCTTTTGGACGAAGGCGAGCAGTTCTCCGCTCGCCTCTCCGTGGACAACACCGCCGCCGGCCAGAATGACAGGACGACAGGCTGTTTCAATAGCGGCGAGCAGGTCGTCGATGCCTTGGCAAGGGAGGGGAGGCTTCGGAACATATCCCTCTAACTCAACCTGGCCGGGGTAGGCGAATGGTGCCCGAGCAGCGGAGACGTCCTTGGGAATATCGATGAGGACCGGGCCCTTGCGGCCTGAACCCGCTATATAGAAAGCTTCGCGAATCGTTCGGGCCAACTGCTCGACATGGCGCACCTGGAAGCTGTGTTTCACGATCGGCATCGTAATGCCGATGATGTCCGTCTCCTGGAAGGCATCCGTACCGAGCTGCTCGGACGGCACATTGCCGGTTATGATGACGAGCGGCACGGAGTCCATCTGCGCCGTCGCAATGCCGGTGACGAGATTGGCCGCTCCGGGGCCGGAAGTTGCCAGACATACGCCGGTTCGCCCTGTGGAGCGGGCGTAGCCGTCCGCCGCATGAATGGCGCCTTGCTCATGTCTGGTCAGTACATGCCGGAAGTGCGGATTGCCGTGCATGGCGTCATATAAATAGAGGACGGCTCCTCCCGGATAGCCGAACACGCATTCGACCTCTTCCAGCAGCAGAGACCTCAACAAAATCTCCGATCCTGTCAGCATTTCCGGCAGCTGCAGCGTTTGGCGCCAATTCCGCTGCGTTTTGTAAATGGGGGTGTTCATTTTTAATCCTCCTTAGCGCAGTCGCAGTTCATGTGTTTGAAGTATAGCAAGCATGCGGAAGAAGGACTATTATACCGGAGTATAATAGACGTATACGGCTTGTTGTTTCAGGTTGTATACTGAGGGAAATTAGCTTTACATGAAGCAGGTGAATTTCATGAGTTCAATGGACATTCCGTCTTCTGCGGCAACCTGGGCTGAGCGCAAAGAATGGCTGGAGGCCTCCTATTTCGTGGGCAGGCAAGGGGAGCTGGCCATCATCGCTCAGTGGTACCGGGAAGAATACAAGCAGCTGCCTATTTTGCATCTCAAAGGACCGGCAGGCAGCGGCAAAACTTCGCTGATGCAAGCGGCCTTGAGGCAAGCGGGACGGGAAGGCTTCGCGGTGCATGCGCTCGATTGCCGAAGCTTCATGACCGCAGCGGATCTCCGCAGTGCCTTGAATCGGTTGGATTTGGAGGCGCAGCAATCGGAGCCGCCCGCCCTCGTATGTTTCGATCATTTTGAAGAAAGCGGATACTGGGAGAGCTGGTTCAGAGAAACATGGCTGCCCGGTCTTCCGGTTACGGTTCGCATTCTGATCGCCGGACGCGGCGGGATGGAAGGCGCTTGGCAGTTTCAGCCGGTGTGGAAGCGCTCCATACGCCTGCTTACGCTTGCTCCGCTCACTTACCGTGACACGGCCGCATACGCCAAACGGCATGGCGTAACGGAAGAGCGTCATATCGAGAAGCTTTGGATCATTTCCAAAGGTCATCCGTTGACCCTTTCGTTAAGTATCGAGTGGTTGCTGGCTTCCCGTCCCGAAGGCAATGTGTTCGAAATGGATACGTTTCAACATGTTCTGGCCTCTTGGCTGCAGGAAGTTCCGGACCCGGAGACCCGGAGACTGTTGGAAGCGGCATGCGTGCTGCGTTCTTTTGACTACGATAAATTAACGTTTCTCCTTGGCCCGCAAGCAACAATAGAGCGTTTCGACCAGTTGCTTCGGCTGACCTTCATTGCCAAATGCACTGATGGCTGGACGGTTCAGGCCTCCATTCGCGATGGCGTCCGGCTCGCTTTGCGGGCTAGAAGCCAGGAGCAATATTTGGCGCTGGAGAGAAGGGCGGCACGCTATTACAGGAATCAATTTCTGACTCCTTCCTCTGAGCCGACGCCGTTCCGAGCCCTGGGGGACCTCCTCTACCATACCGGAAATCCTCTGATTCGAGCCCATTATCACTGCTCCAGAACGTCTCCGAATTCCCTAGTCCGGGTTACGGCAACCAATATGCACGAGCTGCGGTCCTACTTGGCGCGCAGGAAAGCACTAAGCGGCAGTTACAGGATCGCATGCGGCGAAAATGATACCGGCCAGCTGTTCCATTACCAGCTTTCGCAAGAGGATAGCAGGCTGGGCCTGCCCGATGAGGAAGAGCTTCGCGAGCTGGCATCCTGCGGGGCCGAACTCATGCTCGTGATGAAGGATGACGGTCTGATCGCGGGCTGCAGCGCCGCTGTTCCATTGAGCGACCGCGCCAGGTCCTACTTGCAGCGCAATCCGTTCACCCGCGATTATTTCGGGACTGCCGAGTGGGAGGAGGCAAAGCGTTGCGGGGGCTGGTTCATCCGGCTGATCGATATCGATAATCCCGAGGACGAAGCGCTGCGGCACGACTCCTTCAGGCTCAGGATGTCTTATATTCAACCTGGGACGATCGTCATAGCCTGCCCGCCGCCGCTGCCTTTTTATGAGGATGCGCTCCTTCAACTCGGCTTTGCCCAGGTCCATGAAGTCCGGCATACCGGCTATGGCGCAGAACGTCCTTCATTCTGCTATGTTTTGGATTTGCGCGGTGAGAGGCAAGAGGCTTTCCTGAACAAACTTGCGGAATGGGACGACGCCCAGCCGATTGCGTTCAGCTCAGAGAGATTGACCAAACAGGAAGCCAAGGTCGCCTCCATGCTGCTGCAAGGGCACTCCAATGAAGAGATGGCTGCGATGCTGTTCGTCAGCGTCATTACGATCAAGAAGCATTTGAGCGCTATTTACCGCAAAACCAACGTTCATAATCGCGTGCAATTCATGGCCAAACAACTTCATTTATCCTAGACCCGGGGATAGTCCATCGCGGCTCAGCACAGAAAGCCTATTTTCTTGAAAAAGAAAGTAGGCCTTTTTGCATTTTCCCTTCGATTGGCAGGAAATTTTTCCCGTTCTCCTGGGAATTATTCCCGGCTCATTTTCCCGATTAGGGCAGGAAGGGTGCTCTTGCCCGCGGGAATCGGGCCTCGCTATGATAAGGCATGTAAAGCCTTAAGCCGCAACCGATGCAACATTTTGGAGGAACACTAGCCAGCTTCTAGCTATCCTATTGGCTCCCAAAAGTATGCTTAAGGATAATAGGGTTCCCGGACGTAAGCTGTCATAATTGGCTTTGCGAAACAAGAGAGGAGACACGTGACGATGGTCAAAACAAATCGTACTCCCGCGCTGCTGCGCACCAGCCTGGCTAGAGCCTGCTGGCTGCTCGGGAATATGCGGGGGAACGAGGCATCAACCTGGGAGGGAGCCGTCCGGATCTGAAAGTTTTTTACCGAAGCACTACAGGCGCACAGGGTTCCATCTTGAGCCTTCTATTGCGGGCGTACATCATTTCTGCTGAACCTATCCCTGTAGCCGGACATTTTTCTACATTTGGAAAGAAATGAGGAACATAGAGAATGAGACGCTGGGTAGCTGTTCTGTTAAATATGAGTTTACTATTCGGCCTGT
This sequence comes from Bacillus sp. 3255, assembly GCF_031456485.1. Taxonomy (NCBI): domain Bacteria; kingdom Bacillati; phylum Bacillota; class Bacilli; order Caryophanales; family Bacillaceae; genus Bacillus; species Bacillus sp. 3255. The sequence continues at coordinate 63,755 of NZ_JAVDUS010000022.1, read as the reverse complement.
TTCCTGTGCCCGTTCCAGCAGCGGCAGCGATCACGGATCCGCCCGTATCCTCTCCGCGATACGCCAAGGAGCAGCATACGGTGAAAGTCGGCGACTTGATCGCCCTTTCGGCCGAGGAAACGGCTGTAACCAAGCAAGTGTATGATCTTGGACCCATCAAGGCTGCGGCAGTTCCGGAGCTGGCGCAACCGGTGATCAACCCCTTGCCGGCTAAGACGAACCAGAACGAAGTACAGATTACCGGGACTGCGCCGCTGGATGCGGAAGTGACGATCAAGTATGGGCTGATCGAGAATGGGATGCCGGATACGGAAGAAACGGCCGTTGCTTCGGAGGTGTACGGACCGGGGCTGGGCCGGTTCGCGATGACGCTGCATTTGGCGGAAGCGGGGGTTTACCAGGTGAGGGCAATCGCCAAACGGGAAGAGCAAACGAGCGCGGAAACCGATCCGGTCCGGATCGAACTCGATCAGCTCCCGCCTTATGGCCGGTGGATGAATTTGCGGTCAGTCGGCTCAACCGACAGCCAGATCGAGCTGCAATGGGATCCCATCACGGGTGAGACGATTGATTATTATCAGCTGCAATGGAAAGACGGTGAGTCGTGGTCGGTTCTCAAGGAAACGAAGGATGACCTGAAATTCGTTCATACGGGTCTGCCGGAGGAAGCCTTCCAGCAATACCGGCTGTTCGCTTTCGATGAAGCGGGCAATGCTTCCGATGGGCTCTTGTTCTTCGGATCGACCTTTCATAGCGACGCGAAGGAAATTGCGAATACGTCTCCGGCGGAGCGCCATCGCGGGTTCTGGGACGCGGTCATGAGCAAGGACGGGTCGACGGCGGCTTTTATCTCGAACAGCAATGAGCTGCCGGGTTACGATCCGGAGAATCCCGATGTCGAACGCGTTTATGTGTATGATACAGCCTCAGGCAGCTTGACGAACATCGGTCACCTGGGCAATCGCTACCGGCAAGGAGAGATGATTGCGCTTAGCGCAGAAGGACGGTATGCGGCCTTCGAAACTTGGGATGAGGGAGAAGAGGTCAACGTTCTGGAGGTATACGACCGAACTCTGGACCGGCATGAACGTGTCGTTACGACAGGAGAAGGGCACTTTGCGCATTTGTCCATGAGTGAAGACGGCAGCAAACTGGCCTTCGTCTCTGAAGCCGGCAACCTGGTGGCGGGCGATACGAACGGACGATTGGATGTATTCCTTGTGGACCGCAGCGGGGAGTCGGGCGGCACTGTGAAGCGAATCAGCAGTCCGGAAGGGAAGCCCGAAACGACCGCCGACAGCGAAGAGGTGGCGCTCAGCGGGGACGGACGGTATGCGGCTTTTGTCTCCCGTGCGCCTGAACTCGTACCGGATGGCGGCGCAGGCGACGGCAAGAACAAGCTTTTCGTCTATGATACGCTACTAGGCCAACTGCACTACCAGAATATCAGGCAGCCTGGATCCGACACTGAAGTGACGTCTCCGAGCTTGACGGCTGACGGACGTTACATGGCGATCCGTTATGCGGATTACCGTGGCGTGGAGATAGCCGTTCTGGAGCGTGCGGGGACCGCTTGGTCGGAGAAATGGCAGTGGAGTACGGCCGCTTCGAGCGTAGATCTCGGCGCGCCGCATTTGACAGCAGACGGCAATTATATTTATTTCCGCTATGAGAATTACGATTCCCTGAACATGCAGGCTCCTTACCTGCAGTGGGCTACGATCCGTTTCGACTTGGCCGATACTTCCATGTACCGGTACATCGGCAAGCTATCTGCAGACAATGGAAGCATCTCGTTGAGCGGAGACGGCAAGAGAGGTGTATTCACGGAGGAGTACGGCGGAGAGTCGTTCGGAACGAACCGCGTGTTTACGGTGTGCTTGGATGATTGCAGCACAACTCCGCCCCCCTCTAAGGATACCGTGAAAAGAGCGGACGTAACTATCCCTCAACTTGTTCATGGTCAGGCTCCGATCGGCTCCGTACTGTCCATCCGGGCTTCGGCGGATGCCGGGAAGAATCTGCAGGCGGTTATTGCCTATGAGCTCGACGGCGATGCGTCCATACATGAAGACACAGTGGCGTTAAGCCTGTCGCCTAGCAATCCGCAAGTCTATATCGGCAGCTACAAGCTGCAAGAAGAGACTGTGCGTGTCGCTTCTGTCCGTGTGCAGCCGAAGGGCAGCCCGGAAGCTGCCAAGGCCGCATCGGGCTTTCCTGTGGAAGTTGCCGGAGAGCTGAATGTGAAGCTGGTGACGGATCATCCCGGACACCTGCGCGGAAGTCAAGTGACCGTGTGGAGCGAAAGCCGCAATACGGGCCGCTCCGCAGCGTTCGGCGAGGCGCTTGAGGCGTCCGTTGCGCTGGCTGCGGCCGACGACTACACCGTGCAAATCACGGATGCAGCCGGCCGGAAGCTGCTCGAGCGGCGAGGCGTCGCGCTTAAGCGCGCGGAGCGGACCTCTATCGCGGAGACCGTCTCGCCTCTAGCGGAATTCACTCTGCATGTCAGGGGAAGCCGCAATGAAGAGATGCCTGGAGTAACGGTTCATTTCCAGGACGCAGACGGGAAGCCGAACTATAGCGGGAAGACGGATGCGAGCGGGGCGATCAGGCTCAGAGGCGTTCATTCTGCGGGGGAAACCATCCGAGTGAAATTGGAGACGCAGCCTCCCTATGAGACCCCGGAAGTTATAACGGTTACCTTGGAACCGGGGAGAAATGAACGAACGGTTCAACTGAATGATTTGACGGACGGCGTTCTACAAGGCGTTACGTTTGGGGGAGGCAAAGCGGTCCCCGGCGCACATGTAAGCATAGTCTCCGTTTCCGAGAATAACAGCACATCGGTCGAGCTCGTCTCGGATGCGAACGGGAAGTTCACGTTCCGGGGATCCCCCGGCACCTATGTGATTAATGCCAAACGGAAGGCGGCTCCTATGTATCATAACGAGCAGCCGCAGCGGGTGACGCTGGTTTCCGGGGAGACGACGGAATTGGTCGTCCCGCTGGTAAACCGGGGAATCGGGACGTTAGCGATCCGAGGCTGGCTGAAGCCGGTAGACGGGGATTACGGTCCGATTGACGTATCGGATTGGCGGGCTGCCGTTCATTACAGACTGACGGTCAGCTCCAAATCATCCGGCATGCAAAGCTCGCAAGGGATGCTATGGAACAATGGCGGCGGGCTGGCAGCGGGTAGCGTGAAGGTGTACGGCGCCTCGGGAGAAGGCTTCGAGGTTTGTCTGAACGGCTCGGAAGCCGGACTGACGACGAACTGTACGACGGCTGTTCTCGACGATGAGTGGAATGCGGTCGCCGAAGTGAAGCTGGAGGAGAAAGCGCGGATCGAGGGCGCTGTCCTGGATTTGGCGGATGCTTCCCAGTATCAGGTTACAGCCGGCTATAAGGAGGACGGAAAGAGCACGGCGATATACAACGCGATGGTGGAGACGGACGGCCATTTCTCCGTTTCGCTGCCTAAAGCGGGGAAATACGAGCTTGCCATAACCAAGCGCACGCCGATTGGCTACTATGGCGGTTCCCCGACCTACCGCATCGTGACGCAAGTGGCTGAAGGCCAGAAGTTAGTGCTGCCTCCGGTTGCCATTCCGAAAGGGGAGGTCATCTTCACCGGCGATCCGAATAACGGCTTCGCCGTCACGGAACTGACGGTATCGACGGGGCAAAGCGTCACGCTGCAAGCGCGCTACATGCTGCCGGGAGCGAAGCCCGCCGTCACCGATGCGGCGCTGCTGCTGACCGTGCCGGAGGGCACTGAGCTGCTTTCGGATAGCGTTGTACTTAATGGGACTACTATTGTCCCTGGAGCAGTGGAAGGCGGTACCTACCGCATCCCGTTAGGCAATTTGAAGCCGGGCAATAAAGGGACGTTGAATTACCGCTTGCAGGTCGGCCAGCCGGCAGACAGCAAGGTCGAAGCGGGCATTGCGATGGAATACCGCAAAACGGCGGGTGCTTCTCTCACGGTTGAGCCCCTGGGCAGCACGTATATTCACGTTGCTCCTGTCACGCTGGAAGTGCCGTCGCGAACGCAAGGCCTGGAGATTCCGGTAAGCGGCCGTGCGCCGGCGGGGAAGGAAGTGCTAATCTTCGCTAACGATGAGCTGATTGGCCGGACGGTGGCGACACCTGGCGGACTCTGGTTTACGCGCGTCACACTACCGTCGATGGAGTCGCCCGGCATATGGAGCGATTCGGCGCAGTATTACCGGGTTACGGCCAAATCGGAGATCGATGGGGCTTATATCCAGTCGGAAGCCCGGCAGGTTACCGCAGATCGCTCGCTGCCCGCTGTGACTGAGGTCGTGCTCAGGCAGCCGGACGGGCGCGAGGTTACGTTCGACCCTTCGAAGGGCGTATCGCGTTTCCCTTATGTCGTTGTTCCTTCGAAGCCCTTGCTGCTTCAGGTCAAACTGGCTAACCCCGAGCGCGCGGAAAATGTGCGCATTCGCGTAGGCAACACGGAAGTTGCGGCCACTCCGGCGGGTGCCGGTCTCTACACAGCTTCCCTACCTGTCAGCTCGAACGGGCTTGGCAGCGGCATCTACGTCAAGTACAATACGGCGCCTGCAGCGCCATCTCCGCGCCCCGTTCCGCCAACAACGGCCGAATGGCAGGCCGCCAGGCAGCAGCTGGCGGACACCTGGCGCAACGCCGAGTTCAGCATCGCCGACGAGAGCAGAGAAGGACCCGACGGAGATACCGTTTATACACCTACGTACCGCGCCGTTTTGGGTGATAAGAATCGCACGGCGATGAATCTGCGAGTCAGTATGAAAGCGGTCAAGATCACGGACAGCGGCACGGCAAAGCCTTATCGTGATTTCACGTACGGGCTGAATCCGAACGATTTGACCTTCCGGATCAGCGGCAATGTTGCGCTGTCCGCCATTTCGCAGCAGGACGCCGAGCAGCTGCGCGCGATGTTCCCGCAGACGCTGGGGGGCGACACCATCTCGACGGATTACGTCACGATTGCGTTGTCGCTGGCGTTCCCTGAAGCCAAGAAGGCGAATGAAGTTCTGGGCATTCTGGGCACGTTGAAAAGCCTTCTCTCGGACGCCGGAGATTTCATGACGTTCGCCGATCAGCTGCTCGAATTCCAGGATTATGTCATTAACAATGAGTGCAATTTACCGACTGTGAATTATTACATGAGACGGATCAATCTGCTCTACGATCATGCGGCCAACGGTCTGTTGGGCAAAAATCTGCTCACCGGCATCGGCGGCGTCGTTGGGGTGATCGATAAAATTCCGAACAGAGTGGGCAATTCCATCGCTGCCGTTTTAACGGCATTGGGCGACGGCATTCTCGCCAGCTGGCAGGCGGATCTCAATGAGCTGAAGGAAGAGTTCGAGAAAGAAAAGAAATGGCGCGACGATATGGCTGAAGCAGGTGCGATCGAGCGCTGCAACAAGAAGAAGGACGACGATGACGATGAAGACAAGGTGCCTCCCCCTAAGAAGCCGGATAAGCCGGATAAAGTAGCGGACCCGATCTGGATCTGGGACCCGAGCGGCTACGTCTACGAAGCTTTGCCGGAGAACCGGATTGGAGGAGTAACGGCTACGGTTCTGCAGCAGGACAGCAGCTCGCCGGAGGTATGGCGCGAGTGGGATGCCGGATGGTTCGGACAGAGCAATCCGCTAACCACCGATAAGCTGGGACGGTACGGATGGGATGTGCCGGAAGGCAAATGGCGGGTTATGTTTGAAAAAGAAGGCTATCTGCCGGCACAAAGCGCCGACTTGACGGTGCTGCCGCCTCATTTTGACGTCAATGTGGGGATGATTTCGCTGGCTCCGCCTACAGCTTCCGTCGGCCAGGTCGTTTATGGCTCCGGTATTCCGCTGAGCTTCAGCAAGTATATGGTGGCGGATACGGTGAACGATCTATCCGTGTATGCCGAAACCGAGGATGGTTTCCGCGTGGCCGGGCATGTAGAGGCTGTGGATCCCAAGCCGGATGCCGCAGAGGTTGCTCTTACCAAGCAATTCACGTTCATACCGGATGCCCCGCTTGCAGAAGGAGCGGTGTACCGTCTTCACATAATGGCTGACGTACAGAGCTATGCGCGTGTAGGCATGAATGAAGAGCAAAGCTTCACGCTCACGGTACAGCCTTCGACCGCCAGCCCTCTGGAAGCTGTCAGTGCTGTGAACATCACAGGAGGCTCCAGACAGCTGCTTGCGGAGTGGGCCGAGGATGACACTGTTGATTACGACCACGTTCACTTGACCGCTTCGCCTCTTGGCAGCACATGCGCAGCCGTCGATATAAACGTTCCTCGGGGAAGCGGAAATGCCGTTATTGGTGCGTTGTGTCCCAATACGGCATACGAGCTTCGCGTAGCGACCGTCGGTCGCAACGGTGTGGAATCGATAGGCGTAGTATCGTCAGGAACTACGTTAGCAGAAACGGAGCTTGTCATGGATACGACAGCGCCGCAAGAGGCCGGCGAGATCGCTGCGGCTGCAAGTACGGACAGTCTGACCGTCACTTGGCGGGATCCGGCTGACGCCGACCTGCACCAAGTGCTCGTCGCCTGGAAGAAGAAAGGCGAAGCTCGTTATTCGCCGGTCACCTATGTGGACCGGGGCGTGCAGTCTTGGCGCATCGACGGGCTGGAGCCGGCAACCGACTATGAAATCCGGCTGCTGACGGCGGATTCGTACAGGAATACATCGAACGGAGCTACCGTTCAAGCAGCGACCAAGAACGGCGGCGGCGGTTCCCCAGGTCCGGGACCGGGTACCGGTTCCGGTGGTGCGTCAGGCGGTGCGTCAGGCGGCGGATCTGCTCCGGTGCCGGCGAAAGAGGAGACGGCGGAACTCGAATTGACGGGCCATTCGCAGGAATGGTCCGGTTTCGAAGGGCGTGTCCGGGTGTCGATTCCGGACGGAGCCTTCCTGCCTGGACGCAAGCTGACAGCCGTCCGGGTCCAGGTGTCCGCAGCCTCCGAATCCGGCTACAAGCCAATCGGAGATTCGGTGGTGTTCACCACCGATGACAAGACGAACCCGAGCAAGCCGCTGCGCCTGTCGATGGCGGCGGGCTTGATCGAGGATTCGGCGATGGACCTGCGGCGTCTCGGCATCTATAAGCGGGACAGCGCTGCGGCAGCGGGCTGGACGTACATCGGCGGTGTCGCCGATCTCGCTAACCGGCGCATCGAGGCGGATATTGCGGCATTAGGCGAATATGCCATCTTCCTGTACGATCGGGCGTTTACCGATCTCGAGGAGCATTGGAGCCTGCCGGACGTGAGCGTGCTCGTAAGCCGCCATATCGTGAACGGCACGGATGCCGGGCATTTCCAGCCCGACCGCCCGATCACGCGAGCGGAAACGGCGAAGCTGCTTCTGGAGGCGCTGGGTCCCGTCGAACGGCATGCAAGCCGTACTGCTTCCCGCTTCAGTGATGTTGCCGACGAAGCTTGGTATGCAGCGTATGTAGCCCGTGCCGCTGAGATCGGGCTTGTCGAAGGGGCGGACGGTCAGTTCCGTCCGAACGACGCCGTCTCGCGTGAAGAGCTGGCTGTGCTGTTCCAGCGCTTTACGGAGCTGCGCGGTTTGAAGCCAGCGGACGCTCCGGCGCCAGACGCTTTGGATGCCTTCGCGGATGCAGGCGCCATCTCCGGCTGGGCGAAGGACGCGATGGCTGCGGCTGTGGCGAGAGGCTGGCTGCAGGGAATGTCGGCTGCGCACATCGCGCCGGCAAGTCCGGCAACACGCGCACAGACGGCCGTTATGCTGCTTCGGGTTTTGACGCAAGCGGGAGACATCGTGAAGTAAAGGCAAAGAAGACACCCTTCGATAACGAAGGGGTCTTCTTGTATAGCGCAGCTGGCACTCTGCAAGTGTTCACTCCAACAGCTTCTTCAGCAGCTGCGTCCGGTTAACCGCATCGAGTTTAGCGAACATCGACTTCATATGTTTCTTGACCGTTACTTCGCTGATATAGAGCGTTGCGGCGATTTCTTTGTTCGTAAAGCCCGCTTCCAGCAGTTTGGCGACTTCCTTCTCTCTGGAGGTGATGTCCGTGCGTAGCGAGATACGGTCAAGCGCGGCAGCTGCTTCCTCCTGAACGGCAGGGGGGATTTGCTGCAGCGTTGCCGCCGCTTCCTGCTGAAGCAGCATCTGCTGCCCGGTGAGTGCAAGCATGCGATGAATGTAAGCGACAACCTGCTCGTTCTGCATATCGAGAATGAACGTGTCTGTCGGCGTTTCACCGTCATAGTTCGTATGCCTTCCGTTAGGCGCAATTTCAAAGCCGAGACTCAAGTGCGTTTGGATGAAATATGGGATGGGTGCCGGGGACTCGACGAGCAATTCACCTGTAAAAATAAGCGCATGCAGCAAGTGCCCGATCGCAGCCTGCTGGGAAGCATCGGCGTAATCCGCCGTATCGATCGTCTCAATGAACCATCCGGCTCGCGTATGCGCGGGGACCGACAGACGTTCGTTCATTTCGGGCGATAAGCTGTTGAAATAAACGGAGGAACGCGGCGCCTTGCGTAAATAAGGCAATGTATCGCGGTGAATCGGGATGACGACGGCGATTCCGATAATGCTGTCATCCGCGTCCCGCATGGCCCGGACAACGTCATAGCCGAGCGAGAAGAGCGCCTTGAAGTCTAGCTTGTGCACGGTGAAGCTGGCTTCTTGGGCCGTCAGGTTGAAATTGAAATGACCGTTCGTCTGCGGGTCGTACAGCTCGATCCGTGTATCTTTGGCTGTGGCTTTCCGCTTGGCGACGTAGGCTTCCAGCTCTGCGAGGTGATGGCTGCCGACGGTTTCGTAATGCCGGGGCGAGAGCTCGAACCAGTTCATGAAAGCCCGGATGAGGGAGTCGCCGATGTAATACATCAGCTCGAAGCCCTCCCGCCGGTCCGGCGCCGTCTTGCTGCCATCGGTCAACCGCTTGTAATAATATTGCAGCGCCCTGACCCGCACTTTCTCGTAATGGCTAGGGGTTCTGGAGAGAAGCTCACGCGCCACGGCGTCGCGCATCAGGCTGTGTACGGTATAGCCGCGGTCGACCCTCCGGATGAAGGAGAAGCGGATTAATTGATAAAACTCGGATGCCGTAATCTCTCTTTCGGTGACGAAGGAGAGGCTCTCTTGATTAAAATGACGGAGCACGCATGCAGCCTCGATATAAGGACGCAGATGTTCACCCGGCACCTCGCGAAGCCACTGGGAAATCAAATAGGGCAGCGATTCGTCCCCGCCGGGATGCTCGGCTCTATCTTCATAATCCGGTTGACTGAACAGGAAGGTGATCAGGGACAGCGTCAAGGGATGACCTTTGGAATAACGCCAAATCCGTCCGATGGTTTTCTCGTCGGTGATGTATGTATTTTCAGCAAACCGGGCGACAGCGGTGTAATCGAGCTCGGAGAGAGCCATTCTCGTCAGCTGCCTCCTCCACACAGGGGATAGATGCCAGGCTTCGCTAAGCGAATGCCGGCCGGCGATGACCGTGAGGATGTTGTTGTCGAGCTTTTTCAGGAAATAATCCCGCAGCCACTGGTCCATGCTCTCCATCTGCTCGTAGACGTCGATAAACAAAACGACCTGACGCTCTGATGCCAATTGATTCAAAGCTTGCAGGCAAGTTACGGGCAGATCCGTCGTTTCCGTTGCCCGCCCGGCGGTCCCGGCAGGCAGCAGGCGCAGGATGTGCTCGCACAACGCTTCCGGCGTTTTGACATCGCCTTCGCTGTCGATGGAGAGCGTCCATGTGCCTCCTGCTCTGGCCAGACGTTGAAACTCGTCGAGCAGCGAGCTTTTGCCGATGCCGGCGGTGCCGAAGACATTCAAGATTTTGTATGGTTTGGGGGAGGCTTCGAGCAGCTGCAGGAATTCGTCTATCTCCCGCTTCCGTCCTACGAGCCACTCGCTTTCTTCTTCATAGCGCTCATCGATCACGCGTATCCATCACCTGCTCTATCAGATTGGGTATCCTTTATTTCCCATTCTACATGGACGGATACACGCGGTATAGATACAAAATTTGCGGAGGTATCCATATGGATACCCCATTTGCAGCTAGTGGGATAATTATGCCTTCCCGTGAATAGTGATATTTTTGATGTAATAGCAAGTTCGAAAGGTTGGGTGTGCAATGAGTAATTGCTTGAGGCTGGGCAGTGCGGGCTTATATGCCCGCGACAGACGCAGACTGGCGGCATTCTATCAGTCGACGTTCGATATGCAGCTGCAGGATCCGGATGCCGATCAGGAAGTGTCTCTGCTGACGATGGGGCAGGCTCCCCATTACAGCCATCTAAGCATTGTCAGCGATCCCATCGCCGTGCGGATGGTGTTCCATACCGGATCTCTTACCGAGATGAAGCGGCTGTGGGAGAAAGTGAAAGCCGGCGGGGTCCCTGCAAGGGGATTGTATATACAGGACGAAGGGATCTCCTTTCACTTCCCGGATCCCGAGGGTAACCGGGTAACCGTGTTATGGCCTCAGGAGCTGCAGGACGGCCAAGGCGCTAAGGATTGGAGATTGCATGGCGACGCCGAGAACGTTCAGTGGGTTCAACATAATTTGGCTAGAAAGCCGAAAGGTGGGCAGGTATGAGCAGGACATGGAATTGCCATAGGATTATGGCGGCGGTACTTATTTTAAGCATGATCATGACCTCGTCATTTCCGTCGCTATGGCTGACCGAAGCGTCGGCAGCGGGGAATGGGGGACAAGGCTCCGCTATCTCCGGGGACAGTGTGACGAAAGAGATATGGCCCGATTGGGCGAAGAAGGAAATTGAGGAGCTGCTCGCAGCAGGGCTTATTGCCGGGTATGAGGACGGGAGCTTTAGACCGGACCGATTGGTAACGAGAGCGGAGCTGATCGCGTTAACGGCTCGCCTGAACGACGCCTTGCAGCCGGAAACGGATGAACAGTCCCTGAATGTAACCTTCCGGGATATTCAGGACGAATGGTTTGCGGCGGATGTGCAGAAGGCTGCCCGGCTGGGCTGGGTGCAGAGTTCGGCCGACGGCCAGTTCCGGCCGAACGCGCCGGTGACCCGTGCCGAGGCAGCGGTTATTATGAACCGGCTGCTGAAGCTGGATGCGCAGGGGGCCGAGTCTTTCAAGGATGCGTCAGTCATCCCGGCTTGGGCGGCGGAAGCTGTCGGAGCGATGTCTAAGGCCGGGATGATCGGCGGTTATCCCGATGGCACCTTTCAGGGAGACAGACCGCTGACGCGCGCGGAGATTGCCGTGATTTTGCACCGGATATGGGTGTATTGGAAAGATAAGCAGGAGCAGGCGTTGACCGTCAACGTGCAGGGGCTGCAGGGCGAACCATTAGCCGGTGCGCATGTTACGGTGCACGACAAAGGCGACCGTTCCGTCCGCTTGTGGGGGATGACGAATGCCGAGGGCCAGCTTTCCTTGCAGCTGCCTTACGGTCAATACGAAATAACGGCAGGTGCTGACGGTCTTGCCGCTCATGAGGCGGTACATTTCCGCAAGGGCGTGCAGACCGCTGAGTTGAAAGCTGTGCAGGCCGCAGCATTCAAGGGAGTGCTGAAGGGCGAAGACGGAAAAGGGGCGGCAGGCGTTCTGCTCGCTTTCGCTACGAATCCTACCTTCTTTACAGTTACCGATGCTCAAGGCGCATTTACAGTTTATGTGCTGCCTGACCGCAATTACCGGGGGATGGTGCTGGAGGACCGATCTGCATCGACCCTCTATAGCGGGCAGGTTCCGCCTGTGCTTCGTTATTTGGACGGCAAGTCGTCCGAACCTGACGGATGCCAATGCCGCATTCAGGAATGGAAGCAGGAGTTGAAGGGAGCGAAGGCGGGGCAAGTCACCGATCTGGGATCCGTTGAGCTCGCGGATATCAACAAGCCTCCAGGTCATGGAGGCGGAGGTGGAAGTGGCGGTCATGGCGGCGGAGGCGGCAATGGCAACGGCAATGGTAATGGCAACGGTAATGGTGATGGCACGCCTGACCGGACGCCGCCGGCCGTACCAGGTACGCTTACGGCAAGCGCCAAAACCGCAGCAGTTGAGCTGCATTGGCAGCAGGTGCCGGATGCCGACTTAGCCGGTTATCGATTATACACGTCAACGAATGGGGGCTTGCTTTGGGGGCCTGCCCAGCCGTTAGGGAAAGTGATTCAGTATACGGCGGAAGGACTGGTTCCCGGTACGCTGTACACGTTCGCCGTCACAGCGGTGGATGCGGCAGGCAACGAATCGGCGAAGTCGAACGTCGCGAATGCCGTGCCGCTCGCTGCTGTTGACTCGACGCCGCCGGACGTCCCTAGCGGATTGACGGCAGCAGCCGGGATGCAGACCGTCGGTCTTAGCTGGCAGGCGGTCAGCAGCAGCGATTTGGCCGGATACTATGTGTATACCTCGCATGATTTCGGCGCAACGTGGTCGTCTCCGCCTGCGACCGTTACGGGAACGACTTACAGCGCGCTGAACCTTACGGCCGGCGTACCGTATACGTTCGCGGTGTCGGCGGTGGACGGCAGCGGGAATGAATCCGCCAAATCGTCTCCCGTCACTTCCGTACCGCTTCCAGGTATCGATGTTACGGCGCCGGTGGCTCCCGGCGGTCTGCATGCCGTGTCAGGCGTCGGCCGTGTGGATCTGTCATGGCTGGCAGGCAGCGAGCCGGATTTGGCCGGATACCGCATTCATACATCGACGGATTATGGCCTCACATGGGGCGCGCCTTCCGTCACAGTCACCGGAACGACGTATTCGGTGACGCAGTTAACCTACGGCGTAACGTATACGTTTGCCGTTACAGCGCTGGACTTGAGCGGCAATGAATCGCCGAAATCCTCCTCCGTTCAGGCGGTACCGCTTGCCGAGCCCGATCATACGGCGCCTGAGGTGCCGGCGGAATTGGCCGCCACAGCGGCTGCAGGCAAAGTCAGCCTGCAGTGGCGCAGCGTAACGGATCTCGATCTGGCCGGTTATATCGTCTATTATTCGGGGGACGGCGGAGCCTCATGGACAGCAATTCCGACCGGGGGAACCGTACCTGCATATGAGGTAAGCGGACTGACTCCGGGTACATCCTATCTCTTCGCCGTTGCGGCCAAGGATCTGGCTGGCAATGAATCCGACCGGTCGGCTGCCGTTTCTGCAACCGTCACGCTCCCGTTGGAGCTTCCGCCCGATCCGGGCGAAGTGGCGACCGAGATTCCGGCTGACGGCACAGCGAAATTCGCCGACAATAATGCTTTCATCTACAGCGGAAGCAATCCGATTCAGACCGGCGTTACGCCGGGAGCGATGGAGCCGGAACGGCTCTCGGTGCTGCGGGGCTTGGCGCTGGATGAAGAAGGGAAGCCTCTCGCTGGGATAACGGTTTCCATTGTCGGCCACGAGGAGTTTGGACACACCTTGACGCGTGCCGACGGCATGTTCGATTTGGCCGTCAATGGCGGTTCGAATGTCACTGTTCATTATGAAAAGCAAGGCTACATGGCTATTGGGCGCAAAGTGCATGCATCCTGGGAGAGCTATGTGACGCTGCCTGATGTCGTGCTCAAAGCGTTCGATACGAAAGTAACAACCGTTGAACTGTCCGGAAGCTCCACGGATTTCCAGGTCGTTCAAGGCAGTCCGGTCACGGACGCCGACGGTACGAGACAGGCGACGCTGCTCATTCCGCAGGGGACCACGGCATATATGAAGCTTGCCGACGGCTCGACCGTACCGCTTCCAAGCATGAATGTCCGAGCGACGGAATATACCGTAGGAGATAAAGGCAAGCAGGCGATGCCAGGCGATCTTCCGGCATTCGTAGGCTATACGTACGCCGTGGAGCTTTCGGCGGATGAAGCGGTGGCTGCAAGGGCGTCCGAGGTTCGCTTCAGCCAACCGATCTATACCTATGTGGATAACTTCTTGGAGTTCCCTGTTGGGGAGACCGTTCCTTCCGGTTATTATGACCGTGAAGCAGGAGAATGGGTGCCTTCCAAGAACGGCAAAATCATTCAAATATTGCGAGTTGATGGCGGTAGAGCCGTCATAGACTCGGATGCAGACACCTTGGAAGACGACGCTGCGAAGCTTGCGGCGCTCGGGTTCACGGAAGCGGAGCTGTTGAAGCTCGGCGGCATGTATGAACCCGGCAAAACCTTGTGGCGCGTGCCGATTGAGCATTTTACCCCATGGGACTTCAACTGGCCTTACGGTCTGCCGGGGGACGCGGCGAATCCGCCGAACCGGAAACCGAATTCCAACGATCCTAATGTCAAAGATCCATGCAAGAGTTCGGGATCGGTGATCGGCTGCCAGGAGATGACGCTCGGGGAAGTCATTCCGGTGACAGGGACGAATATGACGTTAAATTACTACAGCCGCAGAGCCGAGGGCTACCAAGGCAAAGCAGCGCTGGAAATCCCTGTTCTCGACGGTCCGCTGCCGCCGTCCGTTGTGGCCGTTACGGTGGACATTCAGATTGCAGGACGCCGAATCACGGCAAGTATCCCATTATCGCAAGGAAGCAAGCCTTACCGTTACGTTTGGGATGGCAAAGACGCCTATGGCCGGCAATTAACCGGTATTCATGAATATCAAGTTACGGTGCAGTATCATTACATGCCTGTGTATTATTCTTCATCGGGCTCGTTTGCAAGCAGCTTCGGCCAAGCGGCAGGCGTGACCAAAGGATCCAGAAACGTCATCGGAGGGGGAAGAGCGGCGACGACGATTGCGACCTCGCGCACATGGAACGGCACTATCGAAAGCCCGATCGATCCGTACCAAGACATGGGCATAGCCGGCTGGAGCCTTAGCCCGCATCACAGCTACGATAAGTTGACCGGCACGCTTGGCAAAGGCAGCGGCTTCATCGAGCAGCGGCCAAAATCCGTGCGCAACGCTCAAGAAATCGTGTTCCGTGAGAGCCCTTCTGCTCCGGGCACAGGGATTGCGGCCGGCAATAAAACGACGATTCCGACAATGATGGCTGTTGGACCCGATGGGGACTTATATCTTAATACGTATAAGACACTCCCGCTGCCCTATCCGGATAACGTACAAACGGATGTATTCCGCCTGCAAGGAGACGGCACAGCTGTTGAGGTGGCCGGGATGAAGGGTCAGCTGTCGATGAACGCGCTGGCGGTGGATGCTGAAGGCACCTTGTATGGAACCAGCTGGGGGACTTACCGGATTTGGAAGAAAGCCGTAGCGGACCCGGAGTGGGTGCCAATTGCAGGTAGCGGCCTCCTTGGCGCCGAGTATGAAGATCCTGGCGATGGCGTTCCGGCGACGCAAGTGAAGCTGTACGATCCGAGAAATATTGAAATCGCTGCAGACGGCAGCATTTACTTTACCGATTCCAGCCGGTTATACCGGATTGGCGCAGATGGCATACTGACTGCTCTCGGCGAACGCGGATATAGGAGTAAGGACAATTTCGGCGTAGACAACGGTCCGGTAACGAAAAGAAACGTCGGCATCGTGGACGATATCGAGCTTGGCCCTGACGGCTCCTTATATTTGCTGGATGTAGCAGGTTGCTCGGGAAGCAACTGCACCTATGCGCGAATCCGCAAAATGACGGAGGACGGCACGATTTCTCTGTATGCGGGAGATATCACGCCTAGTCTCGTTCAATTCTATGAAGGCATCCCGGCAACCGAGGCGGTCTTCAACATCGAAGGGCCGCGGATGGAAATCGACCGGGCGGGGAACATCTACGTACTTGTACCGAGTCCGTCGGACGACCGCAAGTTGTACCGGATCACAACGGACCAAATTTTCCAAGAGGTAGCGGCGGATTTCATTGCCAGCGTCAAACAGAAGGTGAAGGATGAAGGCGGCGCCTACTCAGGAACCGTGCCGATCCGATTGATGTCCACCGGACCTCAGGATGAATTGATTATTCAAGTGCAAAGCAGCAAAGCGGCCGGCGATTTCTTCTACCTGTACCGGTTGATGCCTGAGGCGAAGCCGGATTTCGTGAACGGCAGCGCCACGGAGCGATATTTATTCGATCCGAACTCGGGTCGGCATGTAGAAACGAAAAACGCGCTCACCGGCGGCACGATCACTCGTTTCGAGTACGATGGGGAAGGCCGGTTAATCAAGCTCTACGACCGCAATAACAATGAAGTTCGCGTAGAGCGGGACAGCAGCGGGGTGCCTACGGCCATTGTGGCGCCAGGCGGCCAGCGGACGGCGCTAACCGTGGAGCACGGACAATTGACGCAAATCGCGAATCCTGCGGGAGAGTCGTTCGTCATGACATATGACAGCAAGGGACTATTGAAAGAGTTTGCCGATCCGAACCGGCATGTGCGCAAGTACGGATACGATGCCCAAGGTTATCTGACCAGCGCGGAAAATCCGCTGGAAGGCGTATCAACACTGGCACGCGAAAGTGCGGTTAACGGATATAAGGTGATTTACACGAAACCGGGCAACCGGACCACGACGTATGAAGTAACGCGGGAATTAGGCCAGTTGAAGCGGGCGACCACCGATCCTTCCGCTGCGAAGACCGTCTACGTGGTGAAAGACGATGGAACGGAAACGACGGATTACCCGGACGGAACCAAAGTTATCCAGACGAAATCGCCTGACCCGCGTTGGGGAGACGATTCACCGGTCATTTCCAGTATGACGGTGACTTCGCCGTCCGGCCGGAAATGGACGCTCGGAGAGAAGCGCGTCGCGCAGCTGGAGAACAGAAGCGATCCGTCAAGCTTGAAGTCGTTGACCATGACGTACTCGATGACCGAGACGAATGCAGGACGTACGACGACATCGAGCTCATCGATTCTTTATACAGTTGCTGAGAAGAAGTTCACGGAAACAAGCGCGGAAGGCTACGTAACGCACACTTATCTGGACAGCTACGACCGAGTGGTCAAAATCCAAGATTCCGATCCGAAGCTGGCGCCGACCCTATTCCTATACGATACGAAGGGAAGGCTGCAGCGTGCGGAGCAGGGAGAGCAGTTCGTCGTGCAGACGTACGATGCGAAGAACCGGCTGGAGCAGACGACGGACGCGGCGGGGCAGACCAAGCGGTATACGTACGACGAGGCGGACCGGGTCATTGCGATCCAGCTGCCAAGCGGCAAAACCGTTGGCAAAGGCTACGACGGCGCCGGCAATCTCACCGAGGTGACGACGGCGGGTCTGGACGTTTACCGTCAAACCTTCAACGGTTTGGATCAGTTCAGCTCCTTTGCGCCGGATAGCGCAACCGAAGCGTTGACGGTCCTGTACAATGCATCCGGCAAGTTCGATAAAGCGGTGCTGCCTAGCGGCCGGGAAGTTGCCTACGGATACGATGCAACAGGGCGTGTGAACAGCTTGAACGACGACGAAATTTCCCGAGCGTTTACGTATCAAGGAAATACGGACCTTGTCAGCAAGCTCGAGAACACAATTTCGGCCGATCCGGCCTACAAACAATCCATGGGGTACAAATACGACGGATCGTCTGTGACCGAGCTAACGCTGTCCGGTCTGGCGAACGGTAAATTCACCTATACGTATGACGGGTATTCCAATCTTACAGGCTTTAAAATGACGGCCGGCAATGTGACGAACAAAGAGACTTTGCTGGGCTATGATAAAGATTTGAATATGATCCGTTTCGGGCCGTTTACCTTTAATCGCACTGCGCCGGGCAAGCGGGTAGGCTCTATCACGGACGGCGCAATGAACGTAGGCAAAGAGTATGATGGTAACGGCCGTGTCAAAGGATTAACTTACACTTTGGGCGGAACGGAAGTCTACAAAGTGGATCACATTTTCGATAAGCGCGGCTATTTGACGGATAAAACCGTAACGACATCGGCCGGGCAGGAAGTTTACTCCTATGGATATGGAGACGACGGGCAACTGACGAGCGTTACGAAGACAGGTCCGGACGGTCCGTTCACGGAGAGCTATGATTACGATGACAGCCGCAACCGGATTTACCGGGACGTTACGGGGTCATCGGCCGAGAGTGCAGAGTTCGGCGACTATAATATGCTGAAATCTTCGGGTTCGGTATCTTATGTATTCGATAAAGATGGCTACCTGACCAACAGAGGCGGCGATACCTTCACCTATGCATCCAGAGGCGAGCTGTTGGAGGCTAACGTCGGCGGCATCACGTACAAATATGGTTATGACGCCATTGGACGGCGGGTGTCCCGCGAAGTATCCGGGCAGAAGACGCAGTACTTGTACGGTAATCCGAACTCGCCGCACATGGTGACGGCTGTTGTGGACCCCGATCAATCCGTTACGAGCTATTTCTATGACGAGCAAGGGAAGCTGCTGGCTTTGGAAAAAGGCAGTGTCCGTTATTATGTTATTACGGATGGCGTAGGGACTCCGCAGCTTGTGCTTCAAAGCGACCGTACCGTCGTGAAGAAGCTGCAGTATGATTCCTTCGGCAATCTGCTTGCGGACAGCAATCCGTCGTTTACATTGGCGCTCGGCTATGCCGGCGGTTTGGCGGATGAGGGCACGAAGCTGGTGCGCTTCGGCTTCCGCGATTATGATCCGCATACCGGCCGCTGGACGGCTAAGGATCCGATCCTGCTGGACGGCGAGCAGTCCAATCTGTACGCCTATGTGAATAACAACCCGATCTCGTATCGGGATCCGTGCGGCTTGTTCTGCGTCGGCGCGAGCGCTTATGAAGGCTTGGGCGGAGGCGGCAAGGTGTGCATAACGGACGAAGGCGTGTCGGCTTGCGCCGAGGTTGGCGTCGGTGTGGGCGGCGGCTTCGAAATCAGCCCGGTGGAAGATCTATCGAGCACGGAATTGGCCGTTGAAGCGACAGTGAAGGCTTCATGGGGGCCGGCGTCCTTCTCGGACGGCGTGAAGCTGACGAGCAAATGGAACGGCGATTGCCCGCAATTTTCGCTGCTGGCCAAGGGAGAGCTGGGACCGTTCGGTTATGACTTCATGAGCCCGTCGGAATCGTCGATGAATTTGGAGTTGGACCATTTCGGCACGGATGTGAAAAATGCCAAAAACTTGTTCAAGAAGACGGGCACCAGCTTCGAGGCAGCTTTGAAAACGAAGGCTTGTGCGCAGTATAAGTGGTAAAATAGATGGAAGCCCCGGCAGTTCGTTGCCGGGGCTTCTTCGTTTGCGGGAGGCGCTTAGTTCAATTCGCGCACCATTTTGTAGTTGCCGGGCTCGGCCCGGAAGCCGATCAAGTCGCGGTTGATTCGCAGCATCGGTCCGTTCATGGAATCGTTATGCGTGCGCAAATAAGGGACGCCGCAGGAGCGGGCCGTTCGCACGCCGAGCATTTTGAGCGCGAGGGCGATCCGCCTTCCGCGGTATTCCGGCAGCACGCCGGTGTACTCATGGTACATCGCCCGCGTTTGCTCGTTCTGCTGGAGCGTAACGACGCCTACGTATTTGTCGCCATCCTTGGCGATATGAATCCATTCCGGCCGTACACCCGCCTGCCCGATCGTCCATTTCTTCCATTCTTCGAACCAGGGGAAGCTGCCCGAGTACCCCGGGATATCCGGATGCGTAACTTGGTAGAGCTCGTGCAGCTTTCTTTCGCTCGCTTCTCCAGGTTCATCAGCCAAAGTGATGAACCGGATTCCGCTCTGCTCGGCTTGTTGAATAGCGTCGAACAGCGTTTCGCCATCGAATACCGCCAAGTCTAGAACGGACTCGAACGTATGGCGTTCTTGGACGTAACCCCGGCGGCGTGCGAAATCGAGCGAACGCTCATCCGATTCCCGCATATAGTCGATGAGGCGGGAGGCCTTGACTTCCAAGGCCCATTGCAGGAGCGTGTCGTACAGCGCGCTTCCGATTCCTTGTCCGCGTCGTTCCGGGTGTACGACAACGGTGTGGCTGAGTGTGCCCGGCTCCGTCCAAGGAGCCCGCCAGGCGATCGCGTAAGCGACGACTTGTCCGCGCTCGTCTTCGGCCACCCATTTGGGACGGTCCCAGCCCATCAGTTCGCCCTCTTCGTTGTAATGAAGCTTGCCGGGCGGAATGTTCTCCTCGTCGAGCTGCAGCCGTTCAGCGGTCGTCGGCTCGGACCAGATCGTATTCAACAGCGGAGCGACCGCTGCGAAGTCATCAGGATGCCGCAGCGGTCGAATCCTAAATTTGGACATGTAGTTTACCTCCATTTGTATCAATAGTAGGCCATATGCAGCCATTATGACACGGATGGACGGAGTTGTATTGGTAAAGTCTGGATATAGAGAAATATTCGGGATGCGGGAAAAGGAGGCAAGAAGCTCATGGCCGGCGAAAGGAGCAGGTTTTGGCGGGAGTGAAGCTGTGCGGAGGATATGAGCGGGGGGGCACGCGGGGAGCGCTCGGGGAGCACCCGGGGAGTGCGCGGCGGGCGCTACATAAAGCGTAACTGGAATTTCTCCAGTTATTTCATCCATTTCCCCCTTCAACCGAGGCGATAACTGGAAATTCTCCTGCTAATTTCACGAGAAATCGCAATAAGGCTCGTCAATCGCTAATTTTAGATGGAGAAATTCCTTTTATTCCGTCCCGTGGGCTGCCTGGACACTGGAATAACTGGAGTGTTTCCAGTTATTGCAGCGCGGCTACTTGTACAGCTTGTGCAGCGCAGCTTAATGTGGTGCAGTTTTGCGCCGCTCGCGCAGTTCAACGCAGCGCAGTGCAGCAACAGAACGCACAAGTAATTCCCTTACGCTATCCAACAGGCAGCAGCGGCACGGTGGTACAGCTGCAGCATTTCGGGCGCACCACCTCCCTCACCAGCAAGTTAACGGAAATACGATTCGTTATTTAGCCTCAAGAGGGAGCTTTGGGGGAGGAAGCGGAAGTGTAAGACCTTATTTCGCGGTTGTTCCTTCAAATTCTGCGAAAAACCACGTAATAACGAATCGTATTTCCTCTTCATCCGCAGAATGGGTGGTCCTTGATGAAATAGCGAACTGTATTTCCTTTTCACCGATGGATATGCAATGCCGCTGCGTCAGCAATGTGGAGGCCATCGCCGTGCTTAGGCTAACGGACACCACGGTCCTTATTTGCCGGCATCGAGGCGAAAACACGCCTCGATGCCGGCAAATAGCGGCACTGGTGTCCGTTAGATTTTTCGATTCGGCCCGAACGGCCGAATAAGGTCCGCTGTGTCCGTTAGCCGGACCGCGGGACCTCGCCGGCACAGCTGCCGGCTAGCGCGAGCTGCCCCCGCGAGGCAGCTACGCCAACAAATAATGCAGCTGCCGAATGTACGGACGAAGCTCCGGAATGACGTCCAAATAAGCGGCCAGCACGCGGATCAGCGTCGGATCGGGCACCTCGCGCCCGCATTCCGTTCCGAGCATCGCCGCGACCTTCAGCAGCTCAGCCCGCTGATCGTCCGGCTTCGACAGCTCGCCGATCTTGGAGCGCATGAGCTCCATCAGCTGCGCGACGGTCGTCTGCCGGGCCGGGGCATCGCTCGGATTCAAATAGTTGATGTACGCGCTGCTTCCGTCAATGACGGGAGCAGGCGACGTGCGAATGAGATCCTCGATGAGCGCATCGAGCCGGTCGACAATGAAGGCAGCCAGCTCCGACATCGGCAGCGCGATGACTTTCTGCTGGACATAGGACAAGTACTCAATATGAATGCCGCGGAAAATCGCGACGATATCCCAAATAAAAGGCTCGATCTGCGGCCCGTAAGCTTCGATCAGCAGCTCGCGGCGCCACGTGTGCAGCGCGGATTTTTTGCGTTTCCAGGCGGCGATGAAGTGTTCGTTCGACGTGATGGGAAGCTCCCGGAAATCGAGCATGAACAAATGATTTTTGACGGTATATTGCAATTGGAATTCAATCTTCCGCCGCAGCTTCTCTTTCGAAGACAGGCCCAGCTCCGTTCCTGCACGGTCGAGCGCAGCAGCTTGATCCAATAAGGTTTGATGGCAGGCGACGAACGCAGCGGTGAATAATTCTTCTTTGGTGGCAAAATATTTATAGATGCTGGCTTTAGCCATGCCGCAGGCTTCGGCGATATCCTGCATGGATGCGGCGCTGTAGCCTTTTGTCCGGAACAGCTCGATGGCTGTGTCTAGGATTTTGTTTTTTTTCGAATCGACCATCGTGATCCCTCCACCCCTATCTTGACATGAGAGCAAGTGGCCGTCAATGTTCCGCGTTGACGCGAAAACCAGTCAGTTCTATAATGAACTCATAAGTTCTCACGCCGCGGCAACATCGCGGCTGGACCACATTTGGAGCATCCATCATCACTGGCATCATCATTCATCTCATCATCCCATTATAAAGGAGGTGGCCGCTGCGTCCTTCATGCAGGCGAGGCAGCGGCAATCGAATGCGCATAGCTGAAGGTATAGAAATGCTGGAATTGCAGGTAAGTCCGACAATGAAGATTCATCCGACCATCGTATACGACGAGAACGGTTGGGCACTGGCCGATACGGGCATGCCGGGCTCCGCTCCGGCGATTCGGGAGCTGGCGGGCGCTGCCGGGATCGGGAAGCTACCGCTGCGCCATATTATTTTGACCCACCAGGATATTGACCATGTCGGGGGTCTGCCGGCTTTTCTAGCGGAGGAAGACGAGATGCCGACCGTCTATGCCCATGAGGATGACAAAGGCGCGATTAACGGTACGCAGCCCATGATCAAGGTGACGCCGGAGAGGCTGGCGGGTCTGCTGGAGCAGCTCCCGGAAGCGGTTCGGGTTCAATTCGAGCAAACGTTTCTGCATCCGTCGCGCCCCAATGTAGAGCGAACCATCGCTGACGGAGAAACGCTGCCGATTGCCGGAGGCCTCACAGTCATTCATACGCCGGGCCATACGCCAGGCCATGTCTGCTTGTACCATTTACCGAGCAAGACGCTGATTGCCGGCGATGCCATGATTGTTGAGAATGGCGAATTGCAAGGGCCTAGACCGGCCGTAACACCCGATATGGAGCAAGCGCTGTTGTCGCTCAAGAAGCTCGCGGCCTACGACATCGCGGCCGTCATTTGCTATCACGGCGGGTTCTATCAAGGCAGCGCGAACGAGCGCATTGCCGTGCTGGCCGATCAGCCGTGAAGAGATTCCTGATCACGCTCGTTATCGCATTGGCGGGCGGAGCGCTGTTTACGCTGATTCATTCGCCGCTGCCGTGGCTGCTGGGGCCGATGGTGTTCGCTTTCCTGGGAACGCGGCTGCAGAAGAAGATAAAGCCGCTGTGGCCCGGTTACCTGCGGAATACGGCGCTCATCATCATCGGCTACTCCATCGGCTTGTCGTTCACGGTACAGACGTTGAAAGAAATGGGGCAGCAGCTGCCGAATATGATTTTGCTTACGGTGCTGCTTCTGCTGCTCAGCGCCTTGATCGCATACGGTGTTTCCAAGTTATCGGGGCTGCCGTTTCCGACGGTATTGATGGGAAGTATTCCCGGCGGCTTGTCGCAGATGATTATTATTGCGGAGGACACCCGGGGGATCGATTTGACGGTCGTGACATTTCTCCAGGTGTCCCGGTTGATGATGATCATTTTCTGCGTTCCGCTGCTCGTCTTCAGTCCGCTGTTTGGCAGTACCCACTCGGCGGTCACGGAAGCCGCGGAAGCCGTCCCGCAGTGGGGAGATCTGTTCCCCGGCATTCTATTGTTTGCCGCGGTTTGCGTGATCGCTGGCTATTACGGGAATAAAATCCGCTTTCCCTCGGCTTATCTGCTCGGCCCCATGTTTGCGACGGCCGCGCTTCATCTGTCAGGGGTGCACGGACCCGCGCTGCCGTCCGCTTGCCTGGACGTTGCTCAGCTGCTGATCGGCACATACGTCGGCCTGCTGCTTCGCCCGGAAACCTTGACGCGCAAGGTGCGGGTCGTCTGCCTGGCGATCCTGAGCGGCGCTGTGCTGATCTTGGGGGCGCTGGGCTTAAGCGCGCTGCTCACCCGGCTGCACGGAGTCTCCGCAGCTACGGCTTTTCTGGCTATGGCGCCGGGGGGCATGGATCAGATGGGAATCATGGCCAAGGAAATCGACGCGAATATTGCCGTCGTCTCCTGTTATCAGCTGTTTCGGACATGGTTCATTTTCTTCGCGGTTCCTCCTCTGTTGAAGCTGGCTTTCAAACGTTGGATGCCGGCTAAGGGGCCTGGAAGGGACGAAGTGCACGGTGAGGTTTAGAAGGAAGCAGTTGCCGCAGGCAGCTGCTTTTTATTATGATGGGATGATGAGCGGTATAAATAGATAACATTGGAGGAGTTGCCATGAGCAGACGCTTTCGAATTACGAGAACGTTACAGGAGCAAGGCCGGTCTGACCAAGCCATCTCCTTGGAAGAGTGCAAAAGTTACTTTGCGTCCAAGCCTGATTTTACATACTCATCCGTGTTTACGGTGACAGGCACGACTACGATGTCCATTCAGGGCGATTTTTTCATGTGGAGCTATGGCGAGGTTCAGATCCCGTTCCGTCACTATGATGGGGATATTTACGTTTCGGGGGCGAACGAAGCGGTTATTCCGAAGATGCTGGAGGTCGCAAGCGAGCTGGAAGCGGATGTCGTAGAAGGGTAACCGGTCGTCCCGCGAATAACGAAGAGAGGTCCGAAGCGGAACGGCTTCGGACCTCTCTATGTATATTGTTAGGCAAGCAGCTTCAGAAACTCGCGCATGAACCCCGGTAAGTCCGGCCATGCATGTCCGCTGACCAATCGGCCGTCCACGTGCAGCGTCTCCGTCGTATACTTGGCGCCTAACTGCTCGACGTCCAACCGGCAGGCGGAATACGCCGTCATCGTGCGGCCTTCGAAATATTGATTGTCCTTGAGTGCAGAGAACACCAGCGCGGCATGGCAGATGGCGCCGACCGGCTTGTCAGCTTCCAGGAAGTGGCGAATAATGCCCGGGAGATGCTCGTTCGAGCGAATGTATTCGGGGGCTCTGCCTCCCGGAATGATGAGGCCGTCATATTGACTCGGGTCTACATCGGCGAAAGCAACGTGCGAAGGCAGCAGATGCGCCGGCTTCTCCGTGTAGGTTTCCCATTCTTCGATAAAATCATGGACGACTGTACGAAGCACTTTCTTCGTCGGGGATGCAATAACAGCTTCGTACCCTTCCTCCAATACGCGGAAATAAGGGTAGTAAACCTCGAGCACTTCGGCCGCATCGCCGGTGAGAATTAAGATTTTTTTGGACATCGTATCACTCCTTGGAAATAGATGGGAACCCATAAATTATTATGAAGAAACCTCGATTCGTTGTAAACGGGTGGAATTTGAGACGATTTGTCGAAATTCGGTTCTTTGTAAAATCATTTGACTTTTCAAGCGGGAAGGTGTAGAAATAAACTAACTGAATGTTCTGATTAAATTCATTGACGAGATCGAGTACGCTAAACCGTTGATCCCCAGAGAGTTGGCCCTGCGCTGAAAGCCAACGTTCAAGATTTAGCCGAAAATCCTCTCCGAGAAGGAAAGCTGAAGTGTCCAGGTAAGCTGCCCCGGGATCCTGCCGTTACAAAGGACGCGTATGATGGTGCGCAGATGAGGTGCCGAAGATCGAGTATTCGATGGTTCGGAACAAGGGTGGTATCGCGAGAATGAAATCTCGTCCCTTAGGGGACGGGATTTTTTGGCGTTCATTGGTATTGTACAAGAGAGGATGAGTGACCATGAGAAAAGTCGATGTCAAAGAAAAAGCGAGAAATCGGGAGCTTCGTATTCTAGAGCAATGGCAGCACAACGGGACGTTCCAAGCGTCCATCAACCATCGGGCCGGCAAGCCGAATTTTGTCTTCTATGAGGGACCTCCTACGGCAAATGGCAAGCCGCATATCGGACACGTGCTCGGACGCGTCATCAAAGATTTCATCGGCCGCTATAAAACGATGGCCGGCTACCGGGTCGTCCGGAAAGCCGGATGGGATACGCACGGGCTGCCCGTCGAGCTTGGCGTGGAGAAGCAGCTGGGCATCTCGGGCAAACAAGAGATCGAGAAGTATGGAATCGCCGAATTCGTGCAGAAGTGCAAGGACAGCGTATTCGAATATGAAAAGCAATGGCGCGAGCTTACGGAAGCCATCGCTTATTGGACGGATATGGACCATCCCTATGTGACGTTAACGAATGATTATATCGAGAGCGTCTGGCACATTTTGGCCGAAATTCATAAGAAAGGGCTCCTGTACAAAGGACACCGCGTCAGCCCCTATTGTCCCGATTGCCAAACGACGCTTAGCTCGCATGAGGTCGCGCAAGGCTATGAGGATGTCAAGGATTTGAGCGCGACGGTGAAGTTCCGCAGCAGAACGGGGCAGGACATCTTCCTGGCTTGGACGACGACGCCTTGGACGCTTCCGGCCAATGTAGCGCTGGCGGTCAACAAAGATACGGATTACGTTAAAGCCAAAAAGAACGGCGAAATCTATGTGGTCGCCAAGAACTTAGCGGACAAAGTGCTGAAAGACAACTATGAAATTGTATCCACGCACAAAGGTTCTGAATTCGTAGGTACCGCATATACGCCCCCTTTCGACTACTTCCCGGTGAATCATGGGCATGTCGTCGTCGATGCGGATTACGTGAGCGATACGAGCGGTACAGGAATCGTCCACATCGCACCTGCGCACGGTGAAGACGATTACCGGACAGCCCGCCAGCATGGGTTGGATTTCGTCAACGCAGTGAATCAGGCAGGACGCTACATCGAGCAGGTTGCCGATTATGCAGGACGCTTCGTCAAGGATTGCGACGTTGACATTGTCAAAAGTCTGGCGGAGCGCGATCTGCTGTTCGCCAAAGAAAAGGTTGAGCACAGCTATCCGTTCTGTTGGCGGTGCAAGTCGCCGCTTCTCTATTATGCGATGGAGAGCTGGTTCATCCAAACGACGGCCGTGAAGGATCAGCTGATTGCGAACAACAACCGAGTGAACTGGTACCCGTCGCATATTCGCGAAGGGCGCTTCGGCAAGTTTCTCGAAGACCTGGTAGATTGGAATATTAGCCGGAACCGATACTGGGGGACCCCGCTGAATTTATGGCTATGCCAGGCATGCGGGACCGAATACGCACCCGGCAGCTTGAAGGATCTGCGCGAGAGATCCGTGGGAGGAATCGACGACAATCTGGAGCTGCATAAACCGTATGTAGATGAGGTGAAGCTGCGCTGCTCCTGCGGCGGAACGATGGAGAGAACACCGGAAGTCATCGACGTCTGGTTCGACAGCGGTTCAATGCCTTTCGCTCAGTACCATCATCCGTTCGGCGATGAGCAGGTGTTCGAGGAGCAGTATCCGGCCGATATGATCTGCGAAGGAATCGATCAGACGCGCGGCTGGTTCTACAGCTTGATGGCGGTATCGACCTTGTATAACGGCAAGCTGCCTTATCAAGCGGTCATTTCGACAGGTCACGTCCTGGATGAGAACGGCTTGAAGATGTCCAAAAGCAAAGGAAACGTGATCGATCCTTGGGAAATCATCGACGAGTACGGAGCGGATGCGTTTCGCTGGGCTTTGCTGTCCGACAGCGCGCCGTGGAACAGCAAACGGTTCTCGAAACAAATCGTTGCGGAAGCGAAGTCCAAGGTGGTCGATACGATCCACAACGCTCATGCCTTCTATTCGCTCTATGCGTTGATCGATCAATACCGGCCTGAGGATCATCCGCCGCGGTCGTCCTCCAATGAATTAGACCGCTGGGTGCTGTCCAGATTGAATACTCTGCTGCAGCATGTCGTCAAAGGGTTGGAGGATTACGACTTCCTCAATCCCGCCAAGCACATCGAGGCTTTCGTCGACGAGCTGAGCAACTGGTACATCCGTCGTTCCCGCGACCGGTTCTGGGGCAGCGAGATGACGGAAGATAAAGTCTGCGCGTACCAAACGCTGCGCGAGGTGCTATTGACATTAGCCCGAATGATCGCGCCGTATATGCCGCTTATTGCGGAAGACCTATTCGGTAATCTTGGCGGGGAGGGCAGCGTTCATCTGTCCGACTATCCGGTCGTGAAGGAATCGGCAATCGACGAAACGTTGGAGAGCGATATGGCCACAGCGCGCCAAATCGTCGAGCTGGCAAGAAACATCCGGAACGAGACGGGAATCAAGACCCGTCAACCGCTGTCCGAGCTAATCGTCGCACTGGACCGTGAGTTCAACCTGCCGCGGTTCGAAGCCATCATCCAGGACGAAATGAATGTGAAGCGGATTCGGGTGGAATCAAGCGACAGCTCCTTTATCGACTACCGGTTGAAGCTGAACCTGAAAGCAGCCGGCAAGAAATACGGCAAGCTTGTCGGAACCCTCCAATCGAGGTTGAAGGAGCTGTCCGCCGCCGAAGCCCAACAGGCCGTTGAGCGAGGCTATGCAGAAATTGCGAATGACGGGGAAGCTATTCGTCTGACCCTCGATGAGCTGCTTGTAGAGAAGCAGGGCAAGGAAGGGATTGCCTTCGCTTCCGGTTATCGCATCAACGTTGCTCTGAATACGGAGATCACGGAGGCGCTGGAGCAGGAAGGTCTCGTGCGCGAAGTGATCCGCGGTATTCAGGATTACCGTAAAAAGCTCGATTTGCCGATCGAACAGCGAGTCATCCTGACGCTTCAAGTGGATGCACCGCTGAAAGCGGCGCTTGAGCGGTTTGATCATGTTTTGCATGATAACGTCTTGCTGGCTGATGTCCGGTATGCGGATGGGAAGGATGATATGGAGGAAGTGTCGTTCGGCGATCACAAGTTCCGGTTGCGGATCGAATAAACTTAAGGGTACGAAGTAACGGCAACGGGAAACCGCCTCGTTCATAAGAACGAAGCGGTTTCTGTCGTGTTACGGGGTCCTTGTGCGGAAATAAGACGGACTGCGGCCTGTGGCCGTTTTAAATGCACGGCTGAACGTATGAATATTCAAGAATCCGAGATGCTCGGCTATTTGGCTCAAGGGCATGGTTGAGAATTGGATCATATTTTTGGCTCTTTCCATACGAATGTGCTGATGATATTGGATCGGCGTCATGCGAAACATCTTCTTGAACAAATGGATGAGATAAAATTTGCTGACGTGGAACTGCTCGGTCAACTCGTCCAGCGTGACAGGTTGATTGACGTTCCGGTCGATATAGCTGCGGATTTCGGATAGAAATTCGACCTGTCCGTCCTTTCCCGTCAGGCTGCTATAGTATTGCTCCCTCAGCAGGAAGGCCAAGATATCCAGCATATTGCTTTTGAGACGCAGCTCGTAGTAGGGCGGCTTCGTTTCGTATTCACGGATCAGCTCGAACAGCACTCTCTCCAAGTAGACGGGATCCCGGGGCCGGAAATGGTTCGGGATGAAATAGGGGTGCTCCGACAGCTGGTTGATCCGGAACCAGCCTTTTTCCTTATCGCTCATCTGGTCGAAGGCCTTGAAGGACACTGTTATTTCCTCGCAATTCGGAAGAACGTGTAGATCGAAATGGACATGAGGCTGCCGAATGGCTTGCGGACCTGTCGATTGAATCGAGTGCCTTTGATTCGGTTTGAAGAAGAAAACGTCCCCGGGCCGCCCTTCGTACGTTTCCCCCTCCACCGTCACCAATAAGTGCCCTTCCATGAGAAAAAGCATCTCATAATCCCAGATGACGCGCTCTTCGATCGTCCATGGCGTTTCGACCACACTGTCGAACGCAACGCGGATATAAGGTGAAACGTTAACCACATCCATGACATCACCTCAGCAATATGTGGTAAGCAAGTCGGCAATCTATGCTAAAGAAATACAAGGGAAACCTAATATAATTAGATACATGAACCACAATAAATGATACATGAGGTGATGGATATGCTGCAACAGCACGGCTTAGGCAATGGTCTGGGAACGGCTCCTCTCGTAACTAATGGACGTACGCGTTCGATTACGGCGGAGAATCCGACGGGGGCGAAAGGGCAGGGCGGTCAAGCCGCAAGCAACTTGGGCGCAGCCAGAAAAGGGCGTCCTTGCATCGATCTGAAACAAGGCGAGACGGCAACGCTTGTTCATATACAAGGGACAGGCATTATTCAGCATATGTGGATTACGGTTACGAATGAAACGGGCGGGAAAGGGCATGATTCGCGCTATGTCCTGCGGGATCTCGTTCTTCGAATGTATTGGGACGAAGAGGAGACGCCTTCCGTCGAGGTGCCGCTCGGGGACTTCTTTTGCAACGGGTTCGCCAGACGCAGCCTTGTTAATTCGTTACCGATTGCCGTCAACCCGACGGGCGGGATGAATTGTTACTTCCCGATGCCGTTTCGGACCTCCGCCAAAATTACAGTTGAGAATCAGCATGCCCACGATATCGGCGGATTTTTCTATACATTCAACTATACGCTTGTTGACGAGCTGCCGGACAATGCGGCCTACTTCCACGCCCAATGGCGCAGAGAACGTCAGACGGAGCCCGGCAAGGACTACACGATTCTGGACAACGTTCAGGGTGCGGGACAATATGTCGGTACATACCTGGCCTGGGCCGCGCTGGAGCGCAATTGGTGGGGCGAGGGGGAGATCAAGTTTTATATGGACGGCGATGACGAGTGGCCGACCATCTGCGGGACGGGAACGGAGGATTATGTAGGCGGCGCTTGGTGCTTCAGCAATTTGGAGACGAAGGAGCCGGAGAGCTACTCGACGCCATACTTGGGTTATACCTACTACAAGGACACGACCCGGATTGACCCTTGGTACGGCCATCAAGTGCCGATGCACGGCATGTATCGCTGGCATCTGCCTGATCCGATCCGGTTCGAGCGCGATCTGAAGGTGACCATCCAGCAGATCGGTCATGATCATGGGCAGCTGTTCGAACGTTCCGACGACGTTTCGTCAGTGGCTTATTGGTACCAGGCGGAGCCTCACGCCGATTTCCCCGCGCTGCTTCCGGTGAAGATGAGATGGCCCCGGTAAAAAGAGGCGGTTGCCGTACGGGATCGGCAGGCTGGTTGTGATCCGAGACCGGCCGCTGCCAACTTGGGACAAGGGCGATATTCGTGTACAATAAGCATGAGCATTTTGCAAGTTCAAAGCAGAGCAAATTGAATTTAATTGGATAGCCCCTTTGCTATGATGATGACAAGAACAACAATAGAGATTGAAAGGGGCATATTATTTTGAAAAAGCTGAGTCAAACAGTCGTAAGCGCTATCGTCATCGGCGGGCTGCTCGCCGGGTGTTCCGCACAGGATGGCAGCGGGAACACAGCCGCATCTTCTTCTTCATCGGCGCCTGCCGTTAAGAAAGAAGACAAAATCAAGCTGACGTTCTGGAGAAACTCCGGAAATGATACGGAGAACGCCGCCTATGATAAGCTCGTGGCATCCTTTATGGAGAAGTACCCGAACATTTCCGTAGAAATGACACCTATCCCATACTCGGATTATGACACCAAACTCAGAGTTTCCATTGCTTCAGGCAGTCCGCCGGACATCATGGCGCTGGACGCTCCGACTGTAGGATCTTATGCGAATGCAGGCGCACTCAAGCCGTTGACGGCGTATTTCAAGGCGGACGGCCATATGGAGGATATCCCCAAATCAACGCTGGCCACTTATACGTACCAGAATGAAATCTACATGGCCCCGCTGACGGAATCGTCCATCGCCATGTTCTACAATAAGAAAATGTTCCAAGCGAAAGGCATCCCGCTGCCTTCCAGAAATCCGGACGAACCATGGACATGGGATCAAGTGCTTGATGCCGCAAAAAAAATCAATGACCCGGCCGGCGGCGTCTTCGGCATCGATCCGGCACAAGGCTTCGGCAACGCCGGGGGAACGGCGTACTTCAAATATCCGATCATTTGGCAGCTTGGCGGGGAAATCATGAGTCCCGACGGCACGACGGCCAAAGGCTATCTGGATTCGCCGCTAACGAAGAAAGCCATCCAGTTCTTCTCGGATTTGTACAACAAGGACAAAGTGTCCGCGCTGGAGTATCCGCCGGACCCGTTCCCGAACGGCAAGCTGGGCATCACGATCGACGGCTCCTGGTCGCTCGCGAATCTCAAAGAGAAATTCCCGAACTTCAAGCTCGGCGAAGACTATGATATCGCTCCGCTGCCGAAAGGCACGGCGCAAGCGGTAGCGAACGGAAGCTGGGCGCTGGGCATATCGGCCAAAAGCCAATATCCGGATGAAGCGTGGAAATTCGTCAATTGGGTCACCGGTCATGAAGGGCAGACAACGTATGCCGGCATGACCAAAGATATTCCATCCCGCTACTCGGCGGCGAAGGATTTCCCGGAATTGAGCCAATATCCGAAAAACATTTTCGTCATCCAGAATCAGAAATATGGCAGGCCGCGGCCGATAACACCGATTTTCCCGCAAATGGCGGATGCCGTGAACAAAATGTTCGAGGACGTTACCATCGGCAAACGGAATATCGACGCTTCCGTAGCCGAAGCGGTTGCGGCGATCGACAAGGCTTATGCCGATGTGAAAGCACAGCAGAAAAAGTAAGGCAATAACATAAGCTGAGACGAATCATTCCGATGATCGTCTCTTTGTCGTTAGGAAACGGGGGATCCTATGTTTTTCTCATTGCGGAGCCGGCTGATGGCTATTTTCTCGCTTCTGCTCATCCTTCCATTTGGGCTGCTAGCTTATATACTCAGCGAGGAAGCGGCGGCAACCATCGAGGCATCGACTCAGTCCATGGCCGCACAGACGATCGAGCAGTTCGCCTCGCACGTCTTAACGCTCCTGACGCAGGTCGAGGATACCGGCAACCAGGTGGTCAGCTCGCGGATCACCCAGGAATGGCTGAGTCAGCACTTGAATCCGGACCTAACGGTTCAGGAGCGGGTGCTGGCCAAGATGAGGCTGCGCGAATACTTCTCCTCGTACGGGGTGAACAATGCCAGCGGCATTTCCATCAGTGCGTTCACCGAGGATGCCGGAGGCGTATGGACGCAAGACCAAACCTACAGGAGCAGCGCTTGGTACCAAGCATTCGCGACCTCAGGCCGGCGCTGGACAACAGCCCATAAAGATCCGGATCAGCCCGACGATCTGATGAAGGCTCGAACAGTGAACGCTTTCCTTTTTCCTCTTGTTCAGCTGCAGTCGCTCCGCAATGCCGGTTTTATCAAAGTCAATTACCCTTCGACGCTGTTGAAGAGCGCAATTGAGAAAATCCGGTTCGGACATACAGGACAAGTCGTTCTGTTGACGCAAGAAGGCCAGCCGGTTCTGGATCAAAATACGGCCGGGCACCGCGATCTGCTGGAGCGGGGGCTTGCACGGATCGACGCTCAGTTCCAGACGGAGACCGGCGGAAGTTTTGCCATAGAAGACAATGGCGGAACGAACCTGTTATTTTTCCGTAAGCTGCCCGCACAGCATTGGATTATCGTCGGCACCGTTCCCGAAGGGGAGCTGTACGAGAAAATCACGCATATCCGGCAGACGATGATCGCCGTTTCGGCCGGGTTGCTCCTGCTTGCCATGTTCGCAGCCTTCTGGCTGTCTGCGGGCATTACGAGACCGCTGAGCAGTATGGGCAGAGCGATGAAATTCGTGCAGCGCGGCGAGTTCCATCAAGCTTTGCAGATCATGCCGAAAGTCAGCGAAGGACACAGCGAGGTCGGCTATGTGACCGGGGTTTTCGAACAGATGACGCATCGGCTGCGGTATTTGATCGAAACGGAGTTCGAGACGAATTTGCGCCGGAAAAACGCCGAATACAAAGCGCTGCTGCTGCAGATCAACCCGCATTTCTATAATAATACGCTTGAAATTATAAGCGGCTTGGCGGCTATGAAGCGCGAGGATCTGGTGATGGATGCGACCGAGGCTCTGGGCAAAATGATGAGATATTCGCTTAACTTGAATAGCGATCTGGTGAAGGTGGCCGACGAATTGGCTTACATTCGCGATTATTTGTTTATTCTTCATCTGCGCCATGAGGAGCGGCTGCAGGTGGTCATTCAGGAAGATCCCGCAGCGAAGGATCTTGTGATTGCCAAATTCCTCATTCAGCCGCTGGTGGAAAACGCCGTGAAGTATAGCCTGGAGAAGGAAGGCACCGCGCAGGTGTATCTGACGGCCTGCGTTGAGGGCGGCGAGCTGTTGATCCGCGTTAAGGATAACGGCATCGGCATGTCTCCCGAGCTGGTACGGGATCTGCAGACGGAACTCGAGGCGGGAGGCGATTCCGTGGCCATCCTTAGTACGGAAGGGCAGAGCATCGGGCTTCGCAACGTGCTGTCCCGCTGCCGCTTGCATTATGGAGAGCAATTCCGGATAGATTTACATTCCCAATTGGGCGAAGGAACGGAACTTATTCTGCACTTTCCGCTTATAAGGAGCTGACAACCAGATGTACACCATTATGCTCATTGATGACGAAGTTGGCGTGCGTAACGGCATTAAAGCCAAAATCGATTGGGAGTCCGCGGGCTTCGTCATTGCCCAAGAGGCTTCCAATGGCGCGGAAGCGCTCCGCCTGCTTCAGGAGCATCCGCTGCCCGATGCCGTCATTACCGATGTCCGCATGCCGCAAATGGACGGCATCGCGTTCGTGAAAGCATGTAAGGAGAAGTATCCGGAGCTTCGCGTCGTCGTGCTTTCGGGCTACTCGGACTTTGAATATATGAAGGCGGCCATACAGTTCGGAGTCAAAGACTATTTGCTCAAGCCTGTCGGGCGCAGCGAAGTTATAGCGCTTCTGGGCAAGCTGTCCCTCGAGCTGGAGCAGGACCGCAACCGCCTGCGCGAGCTAGAGCAGGAGGAACTGAAAAATAATCAGCTGCTGTTATTGATGCAGGAGCAAGTGATTTGGCAGCTGGTGAAGGACGAGTGGTTCAGCATCGCTACGGTCAAAGAGCGCATGGAGCAGCTGCATCTGTCCGGCTTGGCCGTAGATGACCTGCGTGCACAGTTCGCGGCTGTGGAGATGCGTATCCCCCAAGGCAGGCTGGACGATTGGAGCGAGCGGAAAGATCTGCTGTATTTGGCCTTCCAGATGCTCTGCCGGGAGTATGCGGAGAAGCGGGAGCAGGTCTACCCTTTCGGCGCCAGCAGCCATCCGGCTATGATGCATTTCCTGATTCTGGTGAAGGACGCGGAGTCCCATGCCCGGTTGATGGATGATTTCGTCCGCGAATTGAAGCGAAATATTCAAAGGTATCTGCGTGTCGAGAGCGTAGTGGGCGTCGGCGAGCCTATCAGCGGACTGAGGCAGTTGAAGGATGGGTATGCATCCAGCATGCTGGCCTGGAGTCAAAGCACGGTCCACTCGGATAGGGCGGAGCCGAACCGGAGCGTGCTGGCCATGACGCACGCGTTCTCCCCGGAAGTGGAGCGGAAGCTGGTGCAGACGGTGGAAAATCTCGACATGCCGGCTTTTACGAAACAGCTGCAGGCGATTTTCGCTGAGGATCGCGATACGCCGATGTTCGTCTTCACCTTTTTGACGCTGAGGATAATTCTGCTGTTTAATGCGATTGCCAAAAAGTTCGAACTCGGCGGCGCCTCGCTGCAGAGCTACCTCTGGAACTGCCAGATGACCGTAAGGGATTACTCGTCGCGGGAACAGGTGCTGGAGCAGCTGCACGACATGGCGCAGCTCGTTATGAATGAGGTGCGCCGAACGCGGTTTTCCAGCGGCCAACAAATGATGGAGGCGATTCGCAACTATGTGGACGAGAACTATTCTTACGAGCTCACGCTGGCTTCGCTGGCCGATATGTTTCATCTGAACGAGACGTATCTTTCCGGGTTGTTCAAGCAAAGCGCCGGTGTTACGTTCAGCGACTACGTGACGAAGCTTCGGTTGAGCAAGGCGGTTCAGCTATTGAAAGAGAATGAGCTCAAGCTAACCGATATCGCTACGCTGGTCGGCTACTCCAGTTCGAGTTATTTCAGCACAGCGTTTAAAAAGCATTACGGTAAAGGCCCTAAGGAGTACCGTGAAGAACTACTAGGTAAAAATTGAGCTTTGGGGCGCAGTGGCCTTGCGCCGGTGTTCTGCATCTGCGGCCTTGCTCCGCCCCGCGACATATAACCCCACTACCACGTTTCCTGTGGTGCTGGGGTTTTTCTCATTTCCATGGCCAATGAAATTGAAAGGGAATTTCCGATGATTTTGAAATCTTTCGCCGCCGGTTCCCGGTACAATGACCATACGGTATAACCCGAACATTGTGCAGGAGGGGAAGTATGCGAAAGACGATAAGCATGTTGGCTGCCGCCGTAGCTGCTGCCGCATTGCTGGGATGGGGGGGAGCGGCCATGATGCGAAGCGGTGGAACTTCAGCGGATTCCGAATCCGCAGGCTTAACGGACTCTGCTGCGCGAAGCGGCGCAACGGCATCTGCGTTATCAGCAGATCCTGACTACTATACGGAAACCTACCGGCCGCAATATCATTTATCACCGGAATCCGGCAATATGAGCGATCCGAACGGAATGGTTTATTTCGATGGAGAGTACCACCAGTTCTATCAGAACAGCGGCCAGTGGGGACATGCGGTCAGCAAGGATCTTGTGCATTGGGAGCATCTTCCCGTCGCTCTGGCGCGCGATTCGCTCGGAGAGATTTGGTCCGGGAGCGCGGTGGTCGATGCCAAGGATTCCAGCGGATTCTTCGGAGGGAAAGCGGGATTGGTGGCCGTCTTTACCCACTTCAAAGCCGGCTTGCAGTCGCAGAGCCTTGCATACAGCTCCGATAAAGGAAGGACATGGACGAAATACGAAGGCAACCCGGTGATTCCGAATCCGGGCTTGAAAGATTTCCGCGATCCGAAAGTCATCTGGCACGCGCCGACGAAGTCGTGGGTAATGGTAGTCGCGGCCGATAACCGGGTGCGCTTCTATGTATCGCCCGATTTGAAGTCATGGACGATGACCGGCGAGTTCGGCAGCGACCAAGGCTCGCACGCGGCCGTATGGGAGTGCCCGGACTTGTTCGAGCTGCCGGTTGAAGGCTCCAAAGCGAAGAAATGGGTGCTGGCGGTCAGCATCGGCAACAACGGGGCGACGAAAGGATCCACGGCGCAGTACTTTGTCGGCTCGTTCGACGGCAAGACGTTCAAGAATGATAACAAGCCGTCCGACGTGCTTTGGACGGATTATGGAAAAGATTTCTATGCGGCGGTGTCCTACTCGGACATTCCAGCCAAAGACGGACGCCGCATCTGGCTCGGCTGGATGTCCAACTGGCGATATCCGTTCGCGATGCCGACCGGTGCGTGGAAGGGCAGCATGTCCATCCCGCGGGAGCTGAGGCTAAGGGACGTCCCCGGCCAAGGACTGCGGCTCGTACAGCTGCCGGTCATAGAGCTGGAGCGGCTGCGCGGCAAGGAGATCGCGCTGGGGCCGCAAACGGTGGCCCTAGGAAGCAATCCGTTTGCCGACATCAAGGGAACGTCCTACGAGCTCGTGGCGGAGCTGGGCGTCAAGCCGGGAGCCAAGCTGGCGTTGGAGCTTCGCAAAGGTCCCGGCCAAGGGACGACGGTCAGCTATGATGCGGCTTCGGGGCAGCTCGCCGTAGACCGGACGCGTTCAGGAGCCGCTTCGTTCGAGAAGGGCTTCGCCGAGATCATGACGGCGCCCGTCGCCCTGAAGAACGGCAAGCTGAAGCTGAGATTGTATGTCGATGAATCCAGCCTAGAAGTGTTCGCGAATGACGGCGAAGCTGTCGTTACCTCGCTCATCTTCCCGGACCCTACCAGCAGCGAACTTATGCTGACAGCTGCAGAAGAAGGCGTCTCGCTGGAGAGCGCGCACTTCTACCCGCTGAGGACCGTCTGGCGTCAAGAGGATACAGCTGCCGGCAAGCCGCTGCGGGTCGTGCTGAACAAGAGCTCTCTGGACGTGCCGGTTAACGGGAGCGAGCAAGTCCGCTCTTTTGTAGTGCCGTACAATGCTGCGCAGGATCTAAGGTGGCAATCCAGCGACAATTCGGTAGCGTCAGTTGCGGCCGTATCCGGCGGAGCCATCGTCAAAGGCCTACAGGCCGGGCAAGCGGAGATTAAAGCGATTAGCGAAGACGGCAGCGCGGTTTCCACCCTTCGAGTTTTCGTATATGGAGATAACTAATTTTACATGAATGGAGAGAAGAACCATGGATACGGTGATCCAGACTGCCTCACAGACCAGGAAGAAATCGCATGCCTTCCGCAAGCATGAACAGGCGACCGCATTCTGGTTTATTTTGCCCGCGATCGCTTTGCTGCTCGTTTTCGTGTTCTACCCGATGCTGCAAGCCTTCGTCATCAGCTTCAAAAACTACTCGCTTGTAGGCGCGGGCGATGTGTTCGTCGGATGGGACAACTATGTGCAGCTGATGAAGGACCAAGCTTTTATAAACAGTCTGAAGCATTCGTTCTATTTCGCCGTTATCGTTATTCCGGTTCAGACGAGCATTGCGCTGGGACTGGCGCTTTTGATTCAGAGAAAAACAGCCGGTACGGCTCTGTTCCGCACGCTCTATTTCATTCCCGTGATTATATCCACTGCGGTCGCAGCGACGGTGTTTAAGCTCATCTACAACAAGGAGTTCGGGCTGCTCAACAGCGTGCTGAAGGCGATGCATCTGCCGGCAACAAGCTTCCTTTCCGATCCGGATACGGCGATGAACGGCATTATTGTGCTCGGTATATGGAAGGGCGCAGGCTTTTTCATGATTATATTTCTTGCGGGATTGAACAATATTTCCCCTGATCTGTACGAGGCTGCCCGGGTCGATGGCGCTTCGCGGATACAGCAGTTTGCCAAGATTACGCTGCCGCTGCTGAACCGGACGATGGCCTTCGTGGTCATTATGACGACGATCGACGCAATTAAGCTGTCAGGGCTCGTGTTCGTCATGACAAACGGGGGGCCGAACAGCTCGACGGAGACAGTTGTTTTCTATATCTACAAGCAGGCGTTTACCCAGATGCGGATGGGGTATGCGACAGCGGCGGCCTTCGTCCTGTTCGCGATCGTGCTGGCGATTTCGCTTATCCAGATGAAGCTGTTTAATAAAGATGCGGATTAAATAAGGGGGGAACCGCTGTGAAAACGATAGCCAACACCATTAGACTCATCGTCATGATCGTCATCGCGCTGATTTCGGTCGCTCCGATCGTATGGATGGCGGCTGGGGCGTTCCGGCCTTATCAGGAGCTTTTCCGATATACGTCACTGGACATTCATTTGCTTATTCCTGTGGACTGGACGTGGCGCAATTTCCATAATGTTATTTTCAATACCAGGAATCCGTTCCTTCGCTATATGTGGAATACATTATTCGTCGCTTCTGTTGTTACCGCAGGCGTGCTGATCATTAACGCCATGGCGGCTTTCGCGTTCGCCAAGCTTAGATTTCGTTGCAAGACCGTCCTGTTCGCCTTGTTCATGTCTGCGATGATCATTCCGGGGGAAGTTACGCTCGTGCCGAATTATTTGCTCATGCATGATTTGGGCTGGCTCAATTCGTACAAGGCGCTGATCGTGCCTTCGATGCTGTCGGTATTCGGCATTTTCATGCTGCGGCAATTTTTCGCGGAAGTTCCTGGTGAAATGATGGAGGCGGCGCGCATAGACGGGGCCGGCTTGCCGCGCACCTTCGTATCGATCGTGCTTCCGGCGGCAGTACCGGCTTTGATTACATTAGGTTTGATGACCTTCCTTGGCAATTGGGACTCGTACCTCTGGCCGCTTATTGTCATTAACGATCAGAAAATGCAGATGATTCAAGTCGGCATTGCCGCCTTTTCCTCCAATGAAGGGACGGACTGGTCCAAAGTGCTTGCGGCCAATACGTTGTCGACGGCGCCGATTCTGCTGTTGTTCCTTTTTCTACAGCGGTACTATATTCAGGGGATTACGATGTCGGGCATAAAAGGATAGGGCTTTACTGGTTTGCACGCATACCTAATTAAAGCTGGTCGAAAGGACTGTATAAACCGGGTGAAAGGAAGCTTAAGATGAATTATGATGTAATTGCAATAGGGGAATTCTTGATTGACTTTACACCGTATGGCGTATCCGATGCCGGGCAGCCGGTCTACGAGCGCAATCCGGGAGGCGCGCCTGTGAATGTCGCGGCGGCGACGGCAAAGCTGGGCGGGAAGAGCGGTTTTATCGGCAAAGTAGGCGCGGATCCGTTCGGAACATATTTGCGGCAAGCGCTGCTGGAATATGGCATCACAGACCAGGGGCTCGTTACCACGGCAGAGGCGCATACGACGATGGCTTTCGTTCAGCTGGATGCGCAAGGGGAGCGGTCGTTTCATTTCTCGCGAAGTCCCGGTGCGGATCAACTGCTGCGTGAGGATGAAGTGAACCTGGCGCTGCTGGAGGGAGCCCGCATTTGCCATTTCGGATCGATCTCGATGACAGTGGAGCCCGCCTGTTCGGCGACCGTTTATGCTGTAAGCAAGGCTAAGGAGAGTGGAGCGCTTATCTCGTATGATCCGAATTGGCGGCCTTCTTTATGGGAGAGCGGTCAACAAGCGAGGAAGGCGATAGCGGCTGGACTGGATCTGGCCGATCTGGTTAAGGTATCGGAAGAGGAGCTTACGTTCCTTACGGGGGAGGCGGATATTCAGCTAGCCTCGCATCAGTTGGCGGAGCGGCATCGCATTGGGCTTGTGCTGGTCACGGCCGGGCGGGCCGGTTCCTATTACCGGCTGGGCAGCAAATGGGGCAAGGTCGGCAGTTTTCCTGTACGGACGGTGGATACGACGGGGGCGGGCGACGGTTTTCTGGGCGCTTTCCTATACCGGGTGCTTCAGGCCGGCAAGCCTGTGCTGGGATGGAGCGAGGATGAAATGCGGCAAGCGCTGACTTTCGCGAATGCGGCAGGAGCCTTGGCGACAACCCGCAAAGGGGCGATTCCGTCGCTGGGGACGATGGCGGAGATAGAAACACTGATGCAGTCGAAGGGAGAAGGCGTATGAGTGAGCGATTGGATGAACGGGAACAAAACGCGAAGCATGAGCGGTATGTGGAGCGGGCTGGTGCGGTATTGGAGGGTAAAGCGGCCGGGATGGGAGACGACAGCTACAGACTGCGCTATCATTTGATGCCGCCGGCAGGCTGGATGAACGATCCGAACGGACTCATTTATTATCAAAATGAATATCATGCTTTCTATCAGCACTACCCGTACGAATCCTCTTGGGGGCCGATGCATTGGGGGCATGCCAAAAGTAAAGACCTCGTGAACTGGGAACACCTTCCGGTTGCTCTCGCTCCTTCGGAGACGTACGACGCGGGAGAGACCGGCGGCTACGGCTGCTGGTCGGGCAGCGCTGTCGATGATGACGGCGTGCTGACACTGATCTATACGGGACATGTCGACGGGCGAACACCGACGGAAGTCCAGTGTCTGGCGACAAGCGGCGACGGGGTGATCTTCCGCAAGGAGGCCGGCAACCCGGTCGTTGCCGGACCGCCGGAAGAAGGCGGCTTCGGTTTCCGTGATCCGAAAGTATGGCGTCATGACGGGGCTTGGTACATGGTCGTCGGTTACGGCAAAGACGGCTTGGGCAAAGCGCTCCTGTATACTTCGCCGAATCTGCGCAATTGGCGCTATCTGGGCGCAGCCGCCGAAAGCGACGGTACGATGGGCGATATGTGGGAATGCCCGGATTTGTTTCCTTTAGGCACAGGTGACGACCATGTCCTTATCATTTCCCCGATGAATATGGGGGCGACGAAGACGATGTATATGACCGGCTCGCTAAATTACGAGACGGGGGTTTTCGAGCGCCGTTATGCCGAGCGGCTGGATTACGGGTTCGACTTCTACGCTCCGCAAACGTTCGCCGACGATAGCGGCCGGCGCATCCTGTTCGGTTGGATGAATATTTGGGGGG
Organism: Bacillus sp. 3255; assembly: GCF_031456485.1. Taxonomy (NCBI): domain Bacteria; kingdom Bacillati; phylum Bacillota; class Bacilli; order Caryophanales; family Bacillaceae; genus Bacillus; species Bacillus sp. 3255. Next base: position 21,962 of record NZ_JAVDUS010000022.1, on the reverse strand, counting down.
CCCGCATGCCGGAGCAGGAGCGGGGCTGGATGGGGGCGTTCACACTGCCCCGCGAGCTGACGCTGGCGGAGGACGGCACGCTGCGGATGCGGCCTGCAGCGGAGTTGACCGCGCTGCGCGGAGAGCACCGGCGTGTGAGCGGGCTTACCGTCGGCGCCGGTACGGTGGTGGCGCTGCCGGGCGTGGCCGGCGATTCGCTGGAGATTATCGCCGTCTATGATGTGAGCAATTCCGCTGAGCATGCGGAATTCGGCCTGCTGCTGCGCTGCTCGGAAGACGGCTCTGAGTACACCAAGGTGGTGTACTCGGCGGCTGAGCGCAAGCTTGGCGTTGACCGCACGCGCGCCGGCGCCGGCGACGCGGGCGTCAGCGAGGTGCAGCTGGAGCCGCTGGCGGACGGGCGCGTGAAGCTGCACCTGTTCCTCGACCGCTCGTCGGTCGAGCTGTTCGCCAATGACGGGATGAAGACCGTCACGAACCGGATCTATCCGGCGGCGGACAGCGTCGGCATCAAGCTGTTTGCCGAGAGGGGAGCGGCTCGGCTGGAGAGCTTGGATGCTTGGCAGCTGGGGGAGTGATCCGCTTCGCAGGGGCCGGGCAGCACGACTGCCGTGAAAAAGGCTGTCTACTCAAGGCTTAACGAAGCCTGGGCAGACAGCATTTTGTGGTGTGGCCGATGGGCGCTCCCTCTAGGCGGCAGCTAGTGAACCAGGGCGCCGCCAATCTGCGGAAGACTAGCTGCATGTACGGGCTGCAAGTCGGCCGCGGGCCGTTCGCCGGACCGAGGGTTGCGGTCGCTGCGGGCCGACCGGGCCTGCTTGCGGCGGCTATGCCGAGGCACCGGAGAGCAGACGCGCTCCTCCACGTTTAACGGACAGTACGGCCGTAATTTGTGCCAGGAGCGCGAGCTAGCCGATCTAACGGACACCCGTGTCCTTATTTGCCGAGATCGGTGCGGTATCGCACTGATTTTGGGCAAATAGCTGCACGTGTGTCCGTTAGATCATGAATTCGGCCGCAAAAGGCCGAATAAGGGCTGCTGTGTCCGTTAGGGGGAGTTCGCAGCCAGCCGGGGCAAGCCTGACTGCGGCCCACGGAACAGCGGAGCAATCGTCTCGATGATACCCGGCTTTACACATCATATATCCGCTTGCAGCCAAGTCCCCGAGTTATGTCCTCGACTTCACGCACCATCTGTCTGCAGATTTGCCCCGGCCTCCTCCTTGCTGCATATCTATATGATTTTTCGAATAGAATCGCCGATTTCCCGCGATCACCGAAGAATCTATATGATTTTTCGAATAGAATCACCGATTTCCAGTGATCACCGAAGAATCTATACGATGTGTCGGATCAAGCCCGATCCGGACTCCCTTACACCCCTCTGCGCACCGCCTGATAGGCCAGCGGAACTCTGGTTGAAAGCACTTACTTTCCAATCCTCCCGGATTCTTTTAGAATAGAAAGATCCTATGAAGAACGGAGAATCCCAATCCCCATGTCCGCCGAGTCGATTTTCAATCAAAAGCTGCAGCCGTACATCCGTTACGCGGACCTGCTGCACTTCCAGCAATGGATTACGCCGCCGAGAATCATCACCGATTATATGCTGCTTTATGTGCAGAATGGGTCATTCCGCCTGCGGGTAGAGGGAGAGCAATATGAGGTGAAGCAGGGGCAGTTCATTTTCGTCCAGCCGGGCATCGTGCATCAGATGGAATCCCAGTCGCAGTTGACGCTTTTGTCGCTGCATTTGGAGCTGTTCCCCTACTTGGCGGAGAATCGCCCCGAAATGATCGTGCCGGTCGACCAAGGCTATAATCCCGATGCAGTTGCGATGCAGCCAAATTTGAAAGCTTACGCGGATATCGCGATTCCGTATGTGCTCAAGCTGCCCAGACACGAATGGATGCTGGAGTCGCTGCAGCAGGCAATCGCGCACTGGAACCGCAAGAACGCCCTCGATTTCCTCCAGGCGCAGGTGCATGCTGCAGAGATGGTGCTGGAAATTTTGAAAGAGTACACGACCGACATCACGACCGAGCATAACCGCTCCACTTCGCTGAATTGGGTTCCCGCCTATATGCAGTACCGGCTGGCCGAGCCGCTCACCGTGGAGGAAATGGCCCATAAGGCGCTCATGTCCCGTTCTTACTTCTCCATGCATTTCCGCGCGCAATTCGGCATGGCCCCCCATCAATATTTGCTCAAGCTGCGTCTCGACTACGCGACGGAGCTGCTGCGAAGCACGGCTTTACCGCTTCAGGACATCGCGGACAGCTGCGGCTTCTCGAGTGTGCACCACTTTTCAAAAATGTATAAACTCCGCTTCGGATGCCCGCCAAGTCAAATCAGACGCAAATCATGAAAAAGACGTTTTGATAAATTACCTATGCATTTTGACAAAGCCAGAGAGTCGCTTAGCCCCCTATAATGAAGCCAGAGAGCGAACATAAACATCACTTCATGATAGGGAGGCTGCCAGGCGATGCCGGGAACTGCGTATGTAGGCATTCTTCATCCATATGAAACGGGCAGGTACAGCGTGGAGCAGAACTCCAAGCTGCTGCGAAGATACAGCTATATTCATGAGCGGCTGTTTCGCTGCGCCGCCGGCCAGCTTCCGGCGAGAAGCCATTGGCACCTTAAGGCTGCGCTCGGCAAGCATCTCTATGAAGACGCTGAAGCGGTCGGATCGCTGCGCCGCCGCATGATGGAGCTGCGAACGTCTCCGATGATGCTGCACAAAGAGCCGAACATCTCGCTGGCGCTGCTGTTCGATGAGCTTATCCATGCTGAGAGCGACATGGAGCTGCTGGTAGGCATCTACCGAGTGGTGAAGCCGGCATTGCTGAAAGCGTATACGCAGCATATGGCGGACACGCAGCAGCTGGTGGACTATCCGACCATTCGCCTGCTGAGGGGACTCTGTACCGATTTGCAGGAAGCGATCGCGTGGGGCGAAAGCATGATTCAGACGCTGCAAAGCGAGGGTGAGTCCGTGGCGCAGGCCGAAGAGTTCGAGCGCCGGATCGGCTCTTTCCTGGCTGCAGCCGGCGGTATGACCGGCGAGCAAGGCGCTTCGATTAAGCTGCCGCCCCGCTGGCGTTCGGGCACGGCCTACGAAATGCCGAGGCAGGCCGTTCGCGACGCCAAGCGCATGGGCCCGCCGGCACTCGGCCGCACCGCCATCCCGGGTCAATCCGATGACCCTGTGCGCGTGAAGCTGCTAAGTATGATGAAATCCCGGCAAGAGGAAATGGCGGCGGTAGAAAATGTGGCGAGCGTTATCTACGATCAAGCGAATATGCCGTGGGAGTTTTATCAGGACCTGGCGCGCCATCTATGGGATGAAGTGCGGCATGCGCTGTTCGGGCAGGCGGCGATGGAGGCGGAGGGTATCGATTGGATGGCGCTCCGGCAGTATGTCGGCGGTTACGACCCGCTGATCGTCAAGCACCCGGCCCAGCGTTATGCGATTCTTAGCATCGGCTTCGAAGAGAAGGCGATGCGGTGCCCGGGCAAAATCGCCGAATACGAGTTTTGCCGGGATGAAGCGAAGCACAAGCTGATGGAACGGTTCCAGGATTATGACTGGGCGGATGAAGTGACGCATGCCGCTTTCGGAAGGAAGTGGACGCCGGAGCTGTTTGGCGAGGATCTCGATTACGTGCGCCAGGTGGCGGATTACGAATTTGAAGAGCGGCAGAAAGCCTTTGAGGCATGGGCCAAACGGGAAGGGAATGAAGACAAATGACGAATGATAAGCGGACTTACGATTTTCAAAGACAAATAGAGACTTACGATCGAGCCGATGTAGTGGTCATTGGCGGAGGGCCTGCCGGAACGGCGGCTGCGATCTCTGCAGCCAGACGCGGCAAGAAGGTGATTGTGCTGGAGAAATCCGGGCAGCTCGGCGGCATGGGGACGCTGGGGAACGTCAGTATTTTCATGCCGATCGGGAATGTGACCGGAATCTATCGGGAGATGATCGCCGAGGTGCTTGCCGAATATTTGCCGGAGCATCACGATGTGTCCATTGCCCCGCAATATTCGCCGTTTGAGCTCAGACATTATTTGAATGAGAAAATGAAGAAAGAAGGCGTCGAAGTCATTTATCACACGGAGTTCGTCGGTGCGGTTAAGAACGGAAGCCGCTTGGAGGCCGTGGTCGCTTCGACCCGCGAAGGGCTGAAAGCATTTGAAGCGCTGCAGTTTATCGACTGCACGGGGGATGCCAGGGTCGCTCTCGATGCCGGGGTGCCGCATACCTCGGGAAGGGAAGGCGACGGGTTGACACAGCCGATGACGCTTATGTTCATGATGCAGAACACGGGGAAGCCGGTAACTCCGATTTTGCCGGAAGGCTGCTACTATTACGAGAACGTGTCCGACCTCCCGCAGGGACGGCACTTGTATTGGGAGCGCAACAAGGACGGGCAGCTGCTCGTGAACATGACCCGGGTCAAAGGAAACGGCGCCACGATCAAGGATGTCAATTACGCAGAGACCGAGGCGCTCAGACAGGTGTTCTCCATTGTGCATTACTTGCAGCGGAACGGCTTCGAGACGTACGCGCTGTCTCATGTAGCCAATCAGGTCGGCGTGCGGGAAACGAATCAAATTCAAGGACTATATACGCTCACCGAGCACGACGTGGTGGAAGGACGCCGCTTCCCGGATGTTGTGGCTCAGACCAATTATGAGATCGACATCCACAGTCCTGACGGGAAGAAGACGACGGACGAACGCAAAGTCAGCGGCTACGATATTCCGTACCGCTGTATGGTGCCGGCTGCCATCGACAATTTGCTGGTGGCGGGACGCGCGATCTCCGCTACGCATGTCGCCATGTCTTCCATGCGCGTGCAGCCGACCTGCTATGCGCTGGGTCAGGCGGCCGGCATCGCAGCATCAATTGCCGTAGACCGTTCCTGCGAGATTCGGCATGTGCCGATCGATGCGCTGCATGACGGGTTGCGCGAGATGAACGTCGTGTTTCATAAACTGGCTTCTTATTCGTAGTGACGGAGAAAACCTAGTCGCAGTGAACTGCACCTCCAATTCTTCAATGGTGTTTAACCATGGGGGGCATTTCACGCACTAGGTTTTTTTACCGTCTAAATCAGTTCCCTATCCAGTACATACACCTTCACATTTTTCTTTATGCCGAATTCCTTGGCTTGTCCCAGATCGTTCATGAACACGTCGATGCGCGAACCGCGAATGGCCGAGCCGATATCCTCCGCTTTGCGAATGCCGATCCCTTCGATGAACACCGTAGATCCCAGCGGAATGACGTTAGGGTCGACGGCGATCGTTCGTCCCTCTTTGGCCTTAAGTCCGCTGTACGTTATTCCGTACTCGGGGTGAGAGGCTTTTTTGCCTGTAGATTCGAAGCCGGCCGTATAAGCCGTCAGTGTGGTGTTGATCACTTTTTTTATAATTTTCGGCTGCGACCTGGGGGCGTCTGTGCCTCCGACCGATGCCGGGATGGTCAGTGTTTGGCCGATCGTTAAGCTTTTCGGATTGTAAATTTGGTTGGCAGCCATCAAGTCGTTGACGTCGATCCCGAAATCACGGGCGATTTGAAAAAGGGTATCTCCCCGGTTTATCTGGTACTGAGTCGTAGGCACCGCAGCGGATGCAGCCGTTGACGCGCCGGTGTCAGGCTCCGGTTCCGTGACCTTTGCCGCAACCGTGTAGGAAGGGGGAAGATCTGTATGATCATCACTGCTTGGATAGGAATAGGCTTTATCTGCAAGCCATAAACTGAACAACAAAGGAATGGTCAACACCGTAAATAAGATTCTTAGCAACATCGTAGCTCCTCCTCAAAAGAAAAATAATAGAGTTATAGCTACTAGAGTTGTCTATTTTCTATTTTTCTATACGTAATCTATCGAAATTTACTAGAGTTGCGACCTCAAAGGAATGATGCTTATGCGCCCGGGATACGGGATGTATCAACAGCAATCGGTGAAAATGCGGCTGACACCGCAGCTGCGCAAAGCCATCTCGATCCTGCAGCTGTCAGCGCCGGAACTCATGGAGGTTGTCCAGCAGGAGATGTTGGAGAATCCGCTTTTGGAATTCTCCTCGCCGCATGCATGGGGGGGATCCCGCTATATATCCAATCGCCGGGATGCGGTGGACATGGAAGCAGACCCGCTCTATCGAGCGGCTTCGAATGAGATCTCTTTGGAGCGGCATTTGAAAGAGCAGCTGCTCTTCGCCCGTGAGCTCCCGCCAGCCATGCGGCGCATCGTTATGTTCCTCATCGGCAATTTGGACGGCAACGGCTACCTGAGATCCTCGATCGATGAAATAGCGGACATCCTGAAGGTCGACCGTGAGCGTGCCGAGCAGGCGTTGGCCATTTTGCAGTCTTTGGAGCCGGCCGGCGTAGGCGCCAGGAATCTGCGGGAATGCTTGCTGCTGCAAATCGGGCCTGTGGCCGAAAGCTTCCCGCTTGTCGCGGAGATGATCCGCAGCCACCTGAAGGATGTCGGGGACTATCATGTACACAAATTGGCGCAGGTCTTGCAGGCATCACCGCAGCATATTCAAGCGGCCATGAACGTTATTCGAGGGCTCAATCCGAAGCCCGGCGCTGCCTTTCAGACGGAAACCGTTCCTTATGTCATACCCGAGGTCATCTATGAGCAGGCGGACGGCCGTCTCGCCCTGTCTGTCTGCCAGGCCGGGCTCCCGCGCCTGTCCTTGAACGGCTACTATGAGCGCATTGTGAAGGAGGGAAGGGACGCGAGCGAGGCGGCGCGGTTTCTTGCCGGCAAATGGCAGGCGGCGACGTTCTTCCTGAAATGCCTGGAGCAGAGGCGCAAGACGATTCTCCGTGTTGCGGCGGCGATTGCAGAGGAGCAGAGCGCCTTTTTCGAGCAGGGTGCAGCCTACCTAAGGCCGCTGACATTGAAGCAGATCGCCGATAAGCTCGGCATGCACGAATCGACCGTCAGCCGGGCGACAGCTGGCAAATACGCCCAAACGCCGTGGGGCATCTTCGAGCTGAAGTATTTTTTTCCGTCAGGGCTGGCGCAGGGCAGCGGAGACGATACGTCGTCCGAGCGCGTGAAGGCGAGACTCAAGGAGCTGATTCAAGGCGAGCAGCTTACGAAGCCATACTCCGATCAGAAGCTGGCCGATCTGCTCGCCGGGGAGGGCATTGCCGTTTCGCGCCGGACGGTGACCAAATACCGCGAAGAACTAGGCATTTCTTCTTCCTTGCGGAGGAAACGCATATAGATAGCTTAGAGGGTCAAGGCGCGTTTAAGGCTTTGGCCCACAAATTCATATCTTCATACTTGTCGTAGATATCGCAATTTTTCGTCAGCCTGCCGTAATACCCGTAGCCCATCTGGTAGAAAACGGCGTTCATGCCCGGCGACAAGGCTCTGGACAGCGAATACGCGCAGGTGATTCGGCGGGTGAGCAGCTCATCCTCCAAAGCATGCATCAGAAGCCGCATCAGCCCTTGATTCCGGTATGCAGGCAGTGTGGCGCAGTCGGTCATTTCCGCATTGGCGTAGGCCGCATTCACTTCTGCCGAAGCGGCGCTGACGAGCTCATCTTGCGATTCGACCAGATAATAAATCGTTCCCTCCCGCATCGTTGCGGCTACATATGCCGGATCGTTCATCGGGGTGGGATAGGTTTGGAAAATGCGGCCGTACAAATTTGACAACCGATCCGCATCCTCCGCCAGCGCGATACGCAGGGTGAGATGGTCCGGCACCTTGGGCCGGTCCGGTTTGCGGGCAAGCGCCAACACCTGCTGCAAAATGCGGTCCTCCTCGATCCAATAATCGCTGCTTCTCCGCTCCAGATCGGTATAAAAGGCCATGCAGTACGCATCCATGCCGTGAAAGTAGCCCTTGTAAATGCCCTCAAGCATACAACCTTTTCCCAGGAAATATTGCCAGTCCTGCTCCCGCGATTTGATGAAAACCTTCGTTAACGCATGGCTTTGAGCCGCTTCGGCGACCCGTCTGTATATGGCCTCGGGGTTGCCCTGGTAGTCGTCCACCCGCAATCGCTTATTTCTGTAATCGAGGCAAAAGCTTACCGTATAGTCGCTGCCTGTCTCAACCTCATTCGTATAAGCCGGCCGATCGCTTGGCATCTCGCATTTCCCCTTTCTTACCAAGGTTATATGCACCGTTCCGTCAGATTAGCCTTGAATCTAATCGTCCTGCCTGCTTTGAAGTTGGCATGAATTTTGCTTCGTAAATAGGCAGCAGCAAGCTGCGCGCAAGGAACCCGGCAAGCCATAAGGAGGATGAAACCGATGCCATGCATGTGGTGTGAAAGAGAAGACGTCCGCGAGAGTGTTAAAGACTGCTATTGGATCATGCCGGATGGCAGAATGGCGGTGCAGATCAAGGACGTTCCCGCCATCGAGTGCGCCAATTGCCGCACCTATGTGTCCGAAGAGACGGCCCAGCAAATTGAGGAGATGCTGTACTGGCATGATGTCTCCGCGCTGGGCAGCGCATTCCGTTATGAGGAGCTGCTGAAAGCTCCGCGCATCAAAAATATGTTCTTGAAGTAAGCCTTCAAGGGGGTGTCCTATGGAGCGGGAGCATGTCATCAAGCCGGTTTTGAATCGTCAATATCCTACTGTCCATTACGGGAAAGGGGTGTTCCTCTACGACGAGCAGGGTAAGGCGTATCTCGATGCGTCATCGGGAGCTGTCACCGCCGGGATCGGGCACGGCGTGCAGGAAATCATCGATGCGATGATGGAGCAGGCGGCGAAGGTATCCTTTGTATACCGGTCCCAGTTTACAAGCGAGCCGGCCGAGAAGCTGGCGAAGAAGCTGAGCGATTTGGCGCCCGGAGGGGACTACTGGTCCTTCTTCGTGAACAGCGGCTCCGAAGCGACGGAAACGGCGATGAAGATCGCCATCCAACACTGGCAAGAGCGCGGGCGCCCGGGCAAGAACAAAGTTATTTCCCGGCGGATGAGCTATCACGGCATCACCATGGGCGCGCTGTCGATGTCCGGACATGTGCTGAGACGCAGGCGGTTTATTCCGCTGCTGGAGGATTACCCGGTGGTCGCACCGGCTTATTGCTACCGCTGCCCGCTTAAGCTGGCGTCGCCGTCATGCAAGCTGGCCTGCGCCGATGACTTGGATACCGCGATCAAGCGGATCGGCGCCGAGCATATCGCCGCTTTCATCGCGGAGCCTGTCGTCGGGGCTGCCGGAGGGGCTCTTGTGCCGCCCGAAGGCTACTTCGGCAGGATCAAGGAAATCTGCGACCGCCATGAGATTTTGTTGATCGCCGACGAGGTCATGACCGGCATCGGCCGGACGGGCGCGATGTTCGGCATCGAGCATGACGGCGTCCAGCCCGATCTGATCGCGCTGGGCAAGGGCATGAGCGCCGGCTATACGCCTATGGCTGCCACGATGGTCAAGGACCATGTCATGAAGCCTATCCTGCAAGGCTCCAAGAGCATCATGGCCGGCCATACGTACAGCGCCAACCCGCAGTCGGCGGCCGTGGCGTTGGCCGTCCTGGAGTACGCCCAGAAGCACCGGCTGGCTGAGGCTGCGCAAAGCAAAGGCGATTATTTGCTTGCGAAGCTGCGGCAAATGGCGGACGGCATCGCCCAGATCGGCGATGTCAGAGGCCGCGGGCTGCTGCTTGGGCTCGAGTTCGTCCGCAGCCGCGACGACCGGTCGATGTTTCCGCCGGAGGCTGGCGTCACCTCCAGGATCATCGACCGCGCCTTTGCCAAGGGGCTGTTGGTGTATCCGGCCGGGGGCGCAGTCGATGGCGCGGGGGATGCGATCATTGTGGCCCCGCCGCTGGTCATTACGGAAGCGGAGATCGATCTGCTCGTACAGCTTTTGGAGGAAGCCGTTCGGGAAGTCATAGAGGAGCTCGCGATAGACCCGTAGGAGGTGGCTCGGATGGAAAGAGCGGAACGGAGCAAGGTGAGGAGCCTGGAGGAGGCGCTTCACAAGATTAACGACGGCTGCACGCTGATGTACGGCGGTTTTGGCGGGATCGGTACGCCGCCGACGCTGGTCGAAGGTATGCTGGCCAAAGGGGTCGCCGAACTGACGTTAATCGGCAACGATACCGGGTTCCCGCATATCGGCATTGGCCGTTTGGTGACGGAAGGGAGAGTGAGGAAGGTCATCGCCTCTCATATCGGCTCCAACCCGCACGCCGGCCAGCGGATGGAGGACGGGAGGATGGAGGTCGTCTTCTACCCCCAAGGTACGCTGGCGGAAAAAATTCGGGCCGGCGGCGTCGGACTCGGCGGCATCCTGGTCGACGTCGGCGTCGGCACGATGATGGGGGAGGGCCGGGAGACGGTCGAGGTCGGCGGGCGAACGTATCTGGTGGAGCCGGCTTTGACGGCCGACATTGCCATCGTGCATGCGCGGAAAGCCGACCCGTTCGGCAACCTGGTTTACGAGAAAAGCGGCAGAAATTTGAATCCATTGGTCGCCATGGCCGGAGCGTTTACGATTGCTGAAGTTGACGAAATTGTACCGTTGGGGACATTGGATCCGGAGAGCATTGTGACACCGGGCATTTTCGTCGATATGGTCATCCAGAGCAAAGGAGTGAACTGGCAATGGGTATGGGAAAAGAAAACCGCGAGCGAATAGCGAGGCGTGCCGCACAGGAACTGCGAAACGGCATGGTGGTCAATCTCGGCATCGGCATTCCGACCCAAGTTGCGGATTATGTCCCGGAGGATGTGCACGTCGTTTTTCATGCAGAGAATGGAATTCTGTGCGCGGGGGGAGCCCCGGAGCCGGGGGAGGAGGATGCCTTCCTCTGCAATGCCGGCGGGTACCCGGTGACCGTTGTCGACGGAGCTTCTTACTGCGACAGCTCGATCGCCTTTGCCATGATTCGCCGCGGCCGCATCGACATGACGATTCTCGGGGCGCTTGAGGTTAGCGAGCGGGGCGATCTGGCGAATTGGATCGTGCCGGGCAAACGGGTGGCCGGCATTGGCGGCGCTATGGAACTCGCGCAGAAAGCGAAGCAAGTGATCGTGCTCATGAACCACGTCAACCGGCAGGGCGAGTCGAAGATCAAGAAGCGGTGCGATTTGCCGCTGACGGCGATGGGCTGTGTGAAGCTGATTATTACGGAAATGGCTGTGATGGAAGTGACGGAGCATGGACTGCTGCTCAAAGAGATCATGTCTCCCTACACGGTTGAAGACGTTGTGCGGAACACGGAAGCCGCTTTAGTGATACCGGAGCATATCGTTTACATCCCCTGAAGGGATGCCGGGAAGCCGTACCTGAGGAGGGATTGCGATGACGAAACCGGAGCCGCCCGATCTGCGGGGGCTGGTGCATGCATGGATTGCAGACCATCGGGATGAAGGAACGGCGCTGCTGCAGCGCATGGTCAGAATGGCCAGCACGCAAGGCAACGAACAGGAAGTTCAGCTGCTCGTTGCCGAGCGGTTGCGGGGATTGGGCATGGATGTCGAGATGTGGGAGCCGGACGGCGAAGAGCTTGCCGGACATCCTTATTTCTGCTCGCCGCGCAGCAGGTTTGCCGGAAGCCCCAATGTTGCGGGCGTATGGAAGGGAGCCGGCGGAGGCCGCTCGCTTCTGCTGAACGGTCATGTGGATGTGGTGCCGGAAGGGGAGCGCGGCCAGTGGCGGCACGATCCGTACAGCGGCCAAGTCGCGGGCGGGAAGCTGTACGGACGCGGGGCGACGGATATGAAGGGCGGCAACGCTGCGATTATGCTCGCGCTTGGCGCTATTCAAGGGCTGGGGCTGAAGCTGAAGGGCGACGTCATTGTCCAAAGCGTCGTAGAGGAAGAGAGCGGCGGAGCGGGAACGCTGGCTGCCATTGTGAAAGGCTACCGGGCCGATGGGGCGCTTATACCGGAGCCGACTAACATGCGCATTTTTCCCAAGCAGCAGGGGTCGATGTGGTTCCGCGTGACGGTCAAGGGCCGCTCGGCCCATGGCGGAACGAGGTATGAAGGGGTCAGCGCGATCGAGAAAAGCGTGAAGGTCATCGAACATATCCGGGAGCTGGAACGTGTTCGCAATGACCGGATCACAGATCCTCTGTACGCGAACAATCCGATTCCGATTCCCATTAATTTGGGGGTCATTCAAGGGGGGAACTGGCCATCGTCCGTTCCCGATTCGGTGAAGCTGGAGGGCCGCATGGGGGTGGCTCCGGAGGAGCTGCTGGAAGAAGCCAAAGCGGAAATGCGAACGTGGATGGAACGGCTGCCGCAAGCCGATCCTTGGTTTGCCGAGCATCCCCCGGAATTGGAATGGTTCGGGGCGCAATGGGTTCCGGGCAGCGTCGATCCCGCTCATCCTCTCATGGAGGTGCTCATTCGGCAGTACCGGGAGGTTCAACGGGAGGAGCCTGCGATCGAGGCGTCGCCTTGGGGGACCGACGGCGGGCTGTTGACGTTGCTGGGGGAGACGCCCTGCATCATCTTCGGCCCCGGCATCACGCAAGCTGCGCATTATCCGAACGAACACATCGTGCTGGATGACTTGTTTGCGGCGGCGGAGATCATTGCGCTGACCTTGATTCACTGGTGCGGTTTTGACAGAATGGAGGTCATAGGGGATGGGGATGGAGAAGGAAATGGAAATGGAAATGGAGATGGAAATGGAAACCCAAGGGAAGCCGACGAAATTCATTGAGATGCGAACTGCGCTGCCGGGACCGCAAGCGCAGCTTCTGCTGGAGCGCCGGCTGGCTAGCATCCCGCGGGGGCCGTTCAATACGGTCCCGACCTTTGCAGCCAAGGGTGCGGGAGCACTGCTCACCGATGTCGACGGCAATACATTTATCGATTTCGCAGGGGCCATCGGCTCCTTGAATGTCGGGCATTGCCCGCCAAAGGTCGTCGAAGCGCTGAAGGCACAGCTCGATCTCTATGTGCATCCCAGCTTTCATGTCATGATGTATGAACCCTATGTGGCTTTGGCCGAGAAACTTAACGAGATTACGCCGGGGCAGCATCCGAAGAAAACGTTCTTCTTGAACAGCGGTGCGGAAGCTGTCGAGAACGCGGTGAAAATCGCCCGCAAATATTCGGGGCGCAGAGCGGTCATTTCCTTCGAGCGAGGCTTTCACGGCCGCACTTATATGGCGATGTCGCTGACCAGCAAGGTGAAGCCCTACAAACACGGTTTCGGCCCGTTCGCGCCCGATACGTATAAGCTGCCTTATCCGTACTATTACAGAGCGCCGGAGGGCATGTCCGCCGAGGAGCTGGATGCCTTCTTGCTGCAGAAATTCGACGACTTCTTTCTGGTCGAGGTGCCGGGCGAGGAGGTCGCTGCCGTCATCCTGGAGCCGGTTCAAGGCGAAGGGGGCTTCGTCATTCCGTCTTCGCGCTTCATTCAGGGTGTTAAGGCCGTATGCGAGCGATATGGCATTCTGCTGATCGCCGACGAAGTGCAGACGGGCTTCGGGCGGACGGGCAAAATGTTCGCCATGGAGCACCATGGCGTCGTGCCCGACTTGATGACGATGTCCAAATCGATTGCGGCCGGCCTGCCGATCAGCGCCGTAACCGGCAGAGCGGACATCATGGACGCTCCCGGCGTCGGCGAAATCGGCGGCACGTACGGCGGCAGTCCGCTTGGCTGCGCAGCTGCGCTGCAGGTCATTGACATGCTGCTGGAGGAGCGGTTAGCCGATCGCGCTGTGGCAATCGGGGATGCCGTCAGCGAGCGGTTTCTGCGGCTGCAGCAGGAATTCGGCTGCATCGGGGACGTTCGCACGCTCGGCGCGATGAGTGCGATCGAGCTGGTGAAGGACCGGGAGAGCCGGGAGCCGGATAAAGCGTTGACGGCGCGGGTGCTGCAGGAGGCCCACCGGCATGGGGTTATCGTGATGAGCGCGGGCATCTACGGGAATGTGATTCGCATGCTGAGTCCGCTGGTGATTACGGACGATCAGCTTGCGGAAGGGTTGGATGTTTTGGAGCTTGCTTTGCGGGCTTGCGTGCCGGCGGAGTAGCGGACTGCAGATGCGCGCTATTCAATTCCGCCCTCAGCTAAGCCCAACTCAGAGCTAGCTCAGCCCAGCTCACCCAGCTCACCCAGCTCAGCCTAGCTAAGTCCAGCTCAGCCAGCTAAGCCCAACTCAGCTCAACTCAGCTCAACTCAGCCCGTTCCAGCTCGTCCCAGCCCCGGTGCTAGCCGTCTTAGCCTGTTCTTGCTCCTGTCCTAACCCCGTCCTAATCGAGCGCTGACGGTGCTACTTCTAACGCTGAAAGGAAGAACAGCATGAGAAAAAAATTATACATTGATGGGCAATGGGTCGAAGCAGATGATTACCGCCCATTGTTCTCGCCTTATAGCGGCGAACAAATCGCCGAAATTGCATACGCGGGTCCGGCTGACGTACAGCGCGCGATTGAAGCGGCTGAGCGTGCGAAGCCGCGGATGGCGCGGATGCCGGCGCATGAGCGTGCCGCGATCTTGGAGCGGCTCAGCGCCTTGATTCGCGAGAAAGCGGAAGAATGCGCGCAGTTGATCGCGCTGGAAGCGGCAAAACCTCTGAAAACAGCAAGGCAAGAGGTAGAGCGAACCATAACGACATACAAGTTCGCTGCGGAAGAGGCGAAGCGGATACACGGTGAAACGATTCCGATGGACGCTGCCCCCGGCGGGGAGGATCGGATCGCCTACACGATTCGCCAGCCGCTGGGCGTCGTGGCGGCAATCACCCCGTTCAACTTCCCGATGAACTTGGTTGCCCACAAAGTAGGGCCTGCGCTCGCTGCCGGCAATACGATCGTGCTGAAGCCGGCAGGTCAAACTCCTCTGTCCGCGCTGCTTTTGGCGGAGCTGCTGGAGCAGGCGGGACTCCCTGCCGGGGCGCTCAATGTCGTCACGGGAAGCGGGAGCGCGATCGGCGACATGCTGGTGACGGATGAGCGCGTCAAAGCGGTGAGTTTCACCGGCAGCCCGGAGGTCGGGATTGCGATCCGCAATAAGGCTGGACTTAAGAAAGTTACCCTGGAGCTGGGATCGAACTCGGCGCTCATCGTGGATCAAGGCGTGAACGTGGATGAAATGATCGCCAGGGCCGTTACCGGGGCATTTTCCTATGCCGGCCAAGTATGTATCTCCTTGCAGCGCATCTACGTGCATGAGGCATTGTTTGACGAGTTCGTCTGGAAATTTGTCAAACAGACGGAATCGCTCCAGCTAGGCGATCCGCTCGATCCGCAGACGGACCTGTCCGCGGTCATCTCTCCCCATGATGCGCAACGCGCATTGGCTTGGGTCGCGGAAGCCGAGCAGGCGGGCGCGGTCATCGCTGCCGGTAACCGCAGCGACGGCAATCTCGTGCATCCGACGGTGCTGCTTGCTGTTCGTCCTGACAGCAGCATCTCCTGCTCGGAAGCTTTCGCTCCCGTCGTGATGATCAACAAAATCGCCTCGGTCGAAGAGGGCATACAGCTGGTCAACGATTCCCGGTATGGCCTTCAAGCGGGCGTTTATACGTCTGATCTGCGAACGGCTTTTGCCGCCGCAGAGGCGCTCGAGGTGGGTGGCGTTATGATCAACGACATCCCCACTTTCCGCGTCGACCATATGCCGTACGGAGGCGTGAAGGAGAGCGGAACCGGGCGGGAGGGCGTCAAATACGCGGTAGAAGAGATGACGGAGCTGAAGCTGGTCTGTTTCAAAAAGTAGAGGAGCGCTGCTTTTGCGCCTATAATTGGAGCCTAAGCGGCAACCTTCCCAAATGAGTCCCCTTTGGAGGGAAGGGGAAATACAATCCGCTATTTGAACGAAGATAAGAGAATTTCGAGGTTAAGCGGAAATACAGTTCCTTAATTGCACTCAAATGCTTATAAGTGGTCGGAAAAGAGGTAAATAGCGAATCCTATTTCCCTCATCCGGCCGAGAAGGGGACTTTCAACATGATTAGCGCATCCTATTTCCGTTCGTCTAACAAGCAAGCAAAAACAGGCTATCCATTCAGGTCACTAGGACCGGATGAGATAGCCTGTCATTTAAAAGGAGCAGGGTTCCGCAGGCGTTCGCTCAATTCTCCCCGAGCAGCAGATGACTTTGTCCGCCGCAAGCTGCCAAGCGCTTACCGCCTTACTCACCGTTCCGCTCTTCACCTGCATTACTCACTGTTCCGCTCTTCACCTGCATTACTCACTGTTCCGCTCTTCACCTGCATTACTCACTGTTCGGCTCTTCGCTCATTGCCTAACTCACCGTCCGGCTCATCGCACGTCTTACTCGCTGTTCGGCTCTTCACACACCTTATGTTCGTTCCGCTTTTTACCGCCTTACTCACCATTCGTCCCTTCGCCTGTCGCCTTGCTCTCCATCTCCGATCCTGTCGCCTTGCTCTCCAACTCCGATCCTGTCGCCTTGCTCTCCATCACGGATCCTGTCGCCTTGCTCTCCATCACGGATCCTGTCGCCTTGCTCTGCATCTCCGATCCTGTCGCCTTGCTCTCCATCTCGGATCCTGTCGCCTTACTATCCTTCTGCTGCGCCTTCATCAGCTTATCCTTCATCTCATCCCGCTTGGAGCGGCGATCCTTCAAGGAGGCGTGGTCCGGCGAGTCCAGATACGCTTTGCGGCGGCCGATACGGCGCAAATTTTCTGGCACCAGGTTGAATTTTTCATCTTTCATGAGCGCGATGATGCCTGTGCTTTCCGGCTGCTTCTCCAAACCGTATACCTCGTTGAAATATTCGTCTGCACGGCCCGGCACATAGTTCTTGGGCTCGGGATATCCGACGATCACGCCCTCGTAGTTGCGCAAAATGACTTTATCCTGGCTCTGCGAGATCAAATAGTTCGGCTGCAGCGCTATTTTGCCGCCTCCGCCGGGGGCGTCGACGACGAAAGTAGGCACAGCGTAGCCCGACGTATGCCCGCGCAGCGACTCGATAATCTCCAGCCCCTTCGACACCGGCGCGCGGAAATGGCCGATACCCTCGGACAAATCGCACTGGTAAATGTAATAAGGGCGCACGCGCATTTTGACGAGGTCATGCATCAGCTTCTTCATGATGTAGGTGCTGTCGTTGATGCCGGCCAAAATAACGGACTGATTGCCCAGCGGTACCCCGGCGTCGGCGAGCATGGCGCAGGCCAGTTTGGCTTCTTCCGTCATTTCGAGCGGATGGTTGAAATGCGTATTCAGCCAGACCGGATGGTATTTTTTGATCATGGTGCACAGATGCTCCGTAATCCGCTGCGGGAATACAACCGGCGCCCGCGTGCCGATGCGAATAATTTCTACATGGGGGATCGCCCGCAAATTTTTCAATATATACTCCAGAATGTTGTCGTTGATTAGCAGCCCGTCACCGCCGGATAACAGCACATCGCGAACTTCCGGCGTATTGCGGATATAGGCGATTGCGTCGTCCAACTGTTTCTTGGGTACGCCCATGCCGACCTGGCCGGAGAAGCGGCGGCGCGTGCAGTAGCGGCAGTACATAGAGCATTGGTTGGTGACGAGGAATAGCACTCTGTCCGGGTAGCGATGTGTCAAACCGGGCGTGGGGGAGTCCTCATCCTCATGAAGGGGGTCCTCCAGGTCGTATTTGGTTTTCAATAATTCGGCGGAGACCGGGACGGACTGCATCCGAATCGGGCAGCGCGGATCGTCGGGATTCATCAGGGATGCATAGTAGGGGGTAATATTCAAAGGTATCGTTTGCGTCGAAATACGCACGCCCTCTTCTTCTTCGGGAGTTAAATGGACCACCTTCTTTAAATCATCCAAGGAACGAATGGTATGTGTCAGCTGCCAAAGCCAATCGTTCCACTGCTCATCCGTGACGTTGCTCCATAGCGAAATCTGTTTCCAGTGACGTCGTTCCATATGGGCACCTCCAGTATTGATGTCGTCTCAGTTATAGAAGATGCAAGAAGCATGCCAACGTTTACTCAGCCCCGCGTCACAACGAAAAAAGACTCCCTACGGAGTCGAACGACCTGCTATGGCTTCCTCACAATGCCGTAACGGTTCAGCTTATATTGCAGCGCTTGCCGCTTCATTCCAAGCGCCTGTGCCGTCAGGGTGATGTTGTACTGATGCCGGGCAAGGGCGGCGGTGATGGCATCCTTTTCCAACTGCTTCACTTTATCGGTTAGCCCGTTGACGACAGGAGCCTCCTCGATGCTTATCGACTTGTGGTTGCGTATCGACGAGGGGAGATGGGCTTCCTCAATGATTTCGCATTCGAGATCCATCATATTGTAGGTCGATTCGATTGCATGGCTCAGCTCGCGAATATTCCCCGGCCAAGGATAGTGAAGCAGGCGCTCCATGGCGGCCGGCGTGATTCCCGCTATTTTCATCCCGAACATGGCATTGAACTTATCGATAAAATGATGGGTAAGCAGCGGTATATCATCCGTTCTTAGCGATAGCGGGGGAAGAGTGAGATTGACGACATTCAGCCTGTAAAAAAGATCGCTGCGCAGAAGGCCTTTATCCAAGGCTTCTTGGGGATCCATGTTCATGGCGGTAATGATGCGGACGTCCACCTGCTGTTCCTTCGTCCCCCCGACCCGGCGAACGAGCCCGTCCTGCAGCACGCGCAGCAGTTTGGCTTGCAGGAACAGATCCAGGGAATTCAGTTCATCGAGAAAAAGCGTCCCGCCGCTGGCCTGCTCGAATAAACCCGCCCTATCGATGGCCCCCGTGAAGGCGCCCCGTGCGGTACCGAACATAATACCCTCCATCAGCTCATTGGGGACGGCGGCGCAGTTTTGTGCAATAAACAGGCGGCTTCTCCGCGCCCCGGCATTATGGATGCTCTGGGCGAACAGTTCTTTGCCAGTGCCGGTAGGACCGCAGATCAGGACGGGCGAGCTTGTACGCGATGCTTTTTTGGCGAAGGAGACCGTCTCCAGGAACTGCTTGTTATGTCCGATCAGATCGCTGAAATGGTAGCGGGCGGAGCCTGCATGTTTTTTATCTTTGGCCGAGGAGGGGGTCTCGTAAATTTGATGGCGCAGATCCAGGATCTGATCGTGGAGCTGAACGATGCTCGTTATGTCTTTCGCCACCTCGAGAGCACCGATGACCTCTCCGTTATCCAGAAGCGGGTATGTGCTGTTGATGGTGGTAATTCTTTTGCCGGTGACGCTGACATAGGTTTGGATTTTCTCCCGGATCTCGACGCCGGTTTGGAGCACCTTCATGAATGTACTTGTTTCGTGGGTGAGCGAAGGGAAGAGCTCGAAGAAATTTTTCCCGACGACCTCCTCCCGCTGAAGCCCGTCTGTTTCCGCCATTTTGTCGTTATAGAAAATAGTGATGCCTTTGCGGTCGATAAGATGAACGCCGACATCGATGATATTCAGCACTTTCTCGAAATAAGCAGATCCATGCTCGTGCTGTCCTGACATCATGCACACCTCCTCATCATCGAAGGATAGGACGGTTCAGTTATTCACTTAGTACTATATGACTGGGGACGCTGGATAAGACCATGCCTAGGGATGTCTAACTTGAAAAATAAGGGCGGACATGCAAGAATTCAATATATAGGATGCGACGCGAGGAGATGT
Organism: Bacillus sp. 3255; assembly: GCF_031456485.1. Classification (NCBI taxonomy): domain Bacteria; kingdom Bacillati; phylum Bacillota; class Bacilli; order Caryophanales; family Bacillaceae; genus Bacillus; species Bacillus sp. 3255. Next base: position 2,390 of record NZ_JAVDUS010000022.1, on the reverse strand, counting down.
GGCCGGGAATGCCAGAAGAACAACGAATGGCTGTATTAGATGTACATATCGATCAGGCTGGTTACGAAGAGGCTCCGGATACGATCCGAAACATTCATTTTCAGGTGCGGCAAGGCGAGCTTGTTGGCCTGCTTGGACCGAACGGAGCCGGCAAAAGTACAACGATGAAAAGCATCCTGGGCTTGTTGAAGGATTTCAAGGGCACGGTTTCCTTTAGAGGGGAACGTAAAAGCTATGCCTACATTCCGGAGCATCCGATTCTGTATGACGAGCTGACGCTGTGGGAGCATATGGAATTCGCCGCTTCCGTCTATGAGCTGGATCGAAACGTATTTCTGGAGCGTGCGGACGATCTGCTGCACCGTTTTCGGCTGCTGGATGAGAAGCATCAATTGCCGGGGAAGTTTTCTAAGGGGATGCAGCAGAAAATTATGCTGATTCTCGGTTTTTTGAATAAACCGGATGTGTATATCGTCGATGAGCCTTTCATTGGTTTGGACCCGAAGGCGATCAAGGATTTCTTGGGGATGCTGGATGAGGAACGCAAGCGCGGCGCCGGTATTCTGATGAGCACTCATGTGTTGGATACGGCGGAGAGAATTTGCAGCTCGTTCGTGCTGCTGTCGGGGGGAAGATTGGTGGCGGAAGGCACTCTGCAGGACATCAGGCAGCAGTGCGGCATGCCGGACGCGCCGTTATTCGACTGCTTCCACTCTTTATTGTGAGAGGGGGCGTGAACCTTGACTAACAGCTTTCAGATTTTTGCGCGGCGTGTTCGGTCCGATTGGTTGTATCAATATAAAGCTTTGCGAACAGCGGTGGATTGGATTATTGCCATTTATTTCGTCATTCCGCTGTTGATTGTGGCAGGCTATCAATATTACTCATGGTGGATGAGTCCGCCTTCCTGGTTTAGCATGATCCCGCTGTTCACTGTCGGCACGGTATGCTATCTGTTCACTTGGCTCGGAACGATTCGGTATTATGTCGAAGAAGGGGACCAGCTCTTTCTCAGACAGAACGAGGGATGGTTTCAGCATCTCATGCTGCTTGGCTACAGGTACTCGCTTGTGCTGCAAGGGGTCACAACGCTGCTGCTTATGCTTCTGTTCCTGCCCCTGCTGGTTAAGACGTATGCCTTTGGAGTGTCTCAGGCTGTCAGCCTCTGGCTGCTTACTTATTTGCTTAAAATTAATCTAGGCTTGCTTCGCCAACTGCTGGCACTGCGCTTTCGTGGTGTTGTGCTTTGGCTGCTGCGGATCGCGGCTTTTGCGGCGCTTTTCTTCCTGTATCAAACATTGGTTGCTGCGATTAGCCATAACACGAGTTATATTTGGGCGGTTTTGCTTGCTCTCTTGGCTTTGATTGTGTACTTAGGGAGAGTGCGGCTGCGTGAAAAGGGGACGTTCTTCGCGGACATCGCCAGAGAAAGAGATGCGCGGATGCGGATCGTCTCTCTGATGCTGATTCGCGTCGTGGAACGGAACAGAAGACCGAAGCGGAAGCGGCCGCTGTTGTTCAAGAGCTCTCAGCGTTTGTTCAAGGGAAAGGGCGCAAGCAACGGAATCGCCGATCTGCTCGCCAAATCCTTCTTTAGAAACGGTACGCAGTGGAAGCAGTCTCTGCAGTTTGCCGCCTTGATCAGCGGAGTTATGTTTATTTTGCCCGGATTTCTGAAAATTACGGTCTGGATTCTTGCAGCATGTCTGCTGTCCTTTTGGAGGAAATCGTTTTGCAAAGATGAGTTAACGGCACCGTTTCTGTCCCTCTTCTCAATTGAGGATACGGAGAAGCATCGAGCTCTTCAATTGGCGACTCCAATTCTTGTGCTTCCGGCGCTTATCTTGATTAGTTTGTTTTTGGGGATTTCTATGTTCACGTGGTGGGGGCCGATTATCATGATTGGAGCAGCAATACCTTTGGCTTACGGGACTTCTTCAGTTTTCACAAGCTGGTATTGAAGAGCGAGATACCTAGGGAAAGAACAAAGTTTCGGCTTTGTTCTTTTCGAGGTTGATTTCATGCTGGAACCATGGTATATTGCTATTCTGTCGTTGTGAGGCAAGTTGAAAGCAGCATGAAATGCTCTTCAAAAAAGATTAAAAAAAATACTTGCAAATCAAATTTCGACATGGTATATTACTTCTCGCTGCTTCGGAAACGCGGCAGTGTACGAAAGACATTGATCTTTGAAAACTGAACAACGAGTGAGTAAACTTGAGCGAGCAATCGTTCATTAATGAGATTAACAATCTCGCTAGCAAGTCAATTGAGCTATTCAGCTTTCAATAAGGACGAGCAATCGTTCAACTATTATGGAGAGTTTGATCCTGGCTCAGGACGAACGCTGGCGGCGTGCCTAATACATGCAAGTCGAGCGGAGCACTTCG
>NZ_JAVDUS010000021.1:0-172781 GCF_031456485.1 Bacillus sp. 3255 | reverse complement strand
TCGCATCTTAAAGCGGAAGCGCTCTACCCATATGATATCCGTTCGATTGAAGAAGCTCAACAACGAATTGAGGCTTTTATCCAATTTTATAATGAAGAACGTATCCAATTAAAGCTAAACAAGCTGACACCGATAGAGTATCGGCGCCAGCTTGCAGTATAGGGCTTTTTTTCAATGTCTACAATTTGGGGTCTTGACCAAGAGGCGAACGTGCCTTCTTTATTCATATACGTGCACAATGAATTAACGATTTATAAATACGCGTTCTCATGCTTGGCTTTCAATTGGTTCCACCGTCGTTCCACTTCCGTTTCGAACGACTTCAGGGAGCCTTCATATTCCGGCTTCGTCATATGCTTCGTTTTGCCCATCGTTTTCAGCCAATCCGACAACGGAATCTTCTTGTTTTTGTCCTCCGGGTTATAGGTGATATTCGTGATGCCGTGCTCCACTTCGTACAGCGGGAAGAAGCAGGAATCTACAGCTGCGCCGACGATATTCGAACCTTCTTGATCTTCAGACAGCCAGTTCAGCGGACAAGCAATCAAAATCTTGCCGTACACCAAGCCTTCGTTCTGGGCGTACCACTGGGCTTTCGCCGCCTTCTTCAGAAGATCCTGCGGATAGGCTTCAGATCCGGTGAACACATATGGAATATGCGTAGCCGCCATAATTTGCGCCGTGTCCTTATGATGGAACACTTTACCGCCTTGGTGCTTCCCGACGTTCGAGGTCGACGTGCGGTGGCCCATCGGTGTGGAATAGGACAGCTGCGCCCCCGTGTTCATGTATCCTTCATTATCATACTCAAGGATGATCATTTTATGGTTCCGCAGGGCAGCGCCGATCGCCGGTCCCATTCCGATATCCATCCCGCCGTCACCGGTAATCATGACGAAGGTGAAATCGTCTTTGAGTCCGAGATGGTCCAGCTCGCCCCGGCGTTTGCGTTCCCAGAACATCTCGACGACCCCGGAGAGAGTTGCCGCTCCGTTCTGGAACAAGTTATGGATATACGTCGCTTTATGCGCCGAGTACGGGTAGCCTGTCGTAACGACCATTGCGCACCCTGTATGGAAGATGGAGACAATGTCTCCTTCGATTCCCTTGAAAAACATTTCCAGACCGGAGAAAATCCCGCAGCCCGGACATGCGCCATGTCCCGGAGCAATCCGCTTCGGTTTCTTCGTCAAGGCGCGCAGCGGCGGAATGCGCACGTTCAGCTTGCCGCTCGCCTCATCCGGAGTGACCGTAATGAGTCCGGTTTTCAGATCTTCATACTTCATCGGCGTCAGCACGCGCTTGGGCGCCTTCGCCGGATCACCCGGCGTGTGGCCATAGTAATCGAATGGCACATCAACCTTGCCGCTTTGTGCGGCGTCAATGGCAAATTGGAACATGTTATGCCCGTCTTCGGCATAAAAGTCCTTGCCGCCAAGGCCGTAGATGCGGCTTATCACAAGCGTATCCCTGTTCCCGTGCGTGAACAGCGCCGCCTTAATTTCATTGACCATATTGCCGCCATGGCCGCCATAAGAATCCGCGCGATCGCCGACGGTGATCGCCTTCACGTTCTGCAAAGCTTCGGCAATCTGCTTAGCGGGGAACGGACGGATCATATTCGGAGCGATCGATCCGGCTTTAATGCCCTTCTCGCGGAGCTGGTCGACGACGTCCTTGATGATCTCGGAGGCCGAATTCATCAGGAACACCGCGACTTCCGCGTCCTCCATCCGATACAGCTCGAGAATCGGATAGTCGCGGCCCGTCAGCTCGGCGTACTCCTGCCGGATGCGGTCATACACGCCTTCGGCGTTGTACATGGCAACACTCTGCTGATAGCAGTTGTTAATGTAGTCCGGTTCATTCATATAAGGACCGACCGTAATCGGATTGTTGCGATCCAACGTATCCGGGAAGCCTGTCGGCTGCTCGCCGATAAAGGCGTGTACATCTTCGCGATTCGCGAAGGTTTGGACTCTGCGCTTCTGATGGGACGTGAAATAACCGTCCGAGGCGACCAGTACCGGCAAGCGCACAGCCGGATCTTCCGCCAGTTTAAGTGCGATAATATTCATATCATAGACGGATTGCGGGTCGCGGCACATCACGATGGGCCACCCCGTATTCAGAGCATAATAAAGATCCGAATGGTCTCCATGAATATTGAGGGGTCCGGAGACCGAGCGGCAAACGAGGTTCATGACCATCGGGAACCGGGAACCGGATTGTACCGGCATTTGCTCCAGCATGTACAAGTAACCGTTCGCGCTGGTAGCGTTAAACACACGGCCGCCAGCTGTTGATGCGCCATAACAGATCCCTGCGGAACCATGCTCCCCATCGGCAGGGATGAGCACGATATCATGCTGTCCGTTAGACTTCATTAAATCCAGGAACTGGGCGACTTCCGTAGACGGTGATATCGGGAAATACCCCATAATATGATAATTAATTTGATGTGCGGCATAAGCTGCCATTTCGTTGCCTGACTCATAGACGATGCGCTGCTCGACCTTGGCCTGCCCTAATTCCTTCTTGATATCAATAGACATAACGCGTAGTTCCACCCTTCTCCCATAAATACTCTCTAAGAGTTTACAGCCAGATTGAAGCGATGTGGCATACGGTGTGCATCGGCATATCCGTCTGCTTCCCGCTCGCTAGAGAGCGCTTCAGTCGGACAAGCCTGTACACATTTCAGACAGCCTTTACAGTATTGATAATCAATGCCCTGCAGGAACATTTGCGGACGCCCTTTCTTGTCGGGAAGCTCATCCCAGACGAAGCAGAAATCCGGACAAACGTTATCGCAGGAAGCGCAGTGAATACATTTATCTTCATGGAAATGGGGCATCATCCCCGCACGTGAAATACTCAGGTCTTTGAGAATACTGTTGCCGGGATTGGCAATGACGCCGCCGATCGTCTGGGTTTCATAGCCAAGTACAGGCGTATCGAATCGGACGAAGTCCGGCATCGTCTCCCCTTCGGGCAGCGAATAGGACTGGAACTTGACTTCATTGAACCCGCGATCGAACGTCCGAATGGCGGGTGCTACGGCTTGCGGATACTTCTTCTCCAACGATTTGCGAATAACGCCTCTCATCACTTCCGGGTCGAGGAAATCGCACAGCCGGAACAGTGCTCCGAGCATCGCCATATTGACGCGGTTCTTCTCCTCCAGAGCGATGCCAATCGCGTCGATTACCGCGATCGTGCCGCCCTTGAGCTTCATCTTTTCCTTGAGTTCATCTGGTGTTTTCGTCGAGTTTACTAATACAGTACTATCTTCATAGATGCCACTGATAACGTTTACAGTTTTGGAGAGCGATTCATGAAAAACACCAACAACGTGCGGTCTTTCTACGGGCGTCGTATCCCGTATCTTCGTATCCATATCGCAAAACCGGATGTGCGCTTTCACTGCCGACCCTTTCTTTTCTGAACCGTACGAAGAAAAACTGACTCCGTTCAGGCCCACCCCAACGACTCCCGCTTCCGCCAGCATTTTGCCGGCCAGATTCGCACCGAGCCCGCCGATGGACTCCAGTCGTATCTCGAAAAAACCGAGATCGTTCAATTTAGGCAAAGTTACCATGCAAGGTCTCCTTTCAAAAATGAACCGCATAAAGAATGAATAGTATGAATAGTAAATCTACTTTCATTGTAACAAGAAATCTCTGGTAAGCAACCTTTTTTTAGCCTAGGCGCACTCACAGTAAATAATCGATGATAAGGCCGCATTGTCCAAGATAATAGCTGGACGTCGTTTCAGACTCTTCTGCGCCTTCCTGTTCCTCCTTGCCGGCAAATTCACATTCCTCGCAAACGTTCAAATAATCATCATCAATCGGATTAAAGACAACACCGCAAACTTGTGAGCACGCCCGCATCCTCATCTCTCCTCGTTTTCAAATCCAATGAATTTGTAAACGCTTGCACGACTCGTATTTTCTATTATACAGCGCTGTATAGCGATAACACCATAAGTCTTTATCAAATCTTTAGCAAATCTTTAGCATACAAAACGTGTCATCTCTCTTGATAAGGTCAAATCCTGTGAGATAATGTAGAAACAAACAAGATACTGTCGGACAAGCGGAAAGGACGGCACTGATTTGCTCCATTCGATCATTTCCCACGAACTGCATGGACTTTTCTACTTCATGAGCGCTACCCTCATCCATATGGTTTTAACCCCTATATTCGTTTATAAAGAGAAGCAGCGGCATATTCTTTTCGGATGTTTACTTCTCATTTTTATTTCATTGTATTGGCAATATGCGGAGATCGATCCACTTATTTATTCGCTTCACTTGCTGCCCCTCTGTCTAGTTACCGTCATTTTGTATGCAGGGCTTGTGCCCGCCGTACTAACCGGGGCGATTCTAAATCTGGGATGCGGTCTGGTCCTTGATTATTATTGGCAGCCGGCCCTGCTTAGCAGTGCATTTCTAGTAATCGGCAGTTATTTCATAAGAAACCAATTGAAACGTATGAATTTGGTCCGCAAACTCGCATTCAGCATAAGCATGATGGTTGTATACCATCTCTTGTATGCACTGCTTTCGCCGGCCGGCTTTGCGTCCTTCTTCACTTTGTATGCTCTGTATACCATCATGTTTACTTTTATTTCACTCTGGGGCATCATATATTTACTTTACCGAGTGAAGCAGTATGAATTTCACCGGCAGCAGCTCGTCGCTCTGGAGAAAGACCGCATGATCGGCCAGCTAGCCGCCACCATCTCGCACGAAATTCGCAATCCGCTAACTTCGATCCGCGGTTTCCTGCAGCTGCTGGAACGCAAAGAGCTTTCGATGTACGATCATAAGCGTTATGTCGAATTGGCCATGTCCGGCGTAGATCAAGCGAACACCATCATCAACGATTATTTGAACTATGCCAAGCCTTCCTCCGGCTTACAGGAACAATTAGATGTCAGAGAGGAGCTTGAAGCGATGCTTCGCTTCATTACTCCTTTTGCAACGGACCATGGAGTCGTCATCGAGACGACGCACGAGTCCGAAGGTCCGCTCTATATTTTGGGCGAATCCAAGAAGCTGCGGCAGTGCTTAATGAATTTGGTGAAGAATGGCATCGAATCCATGCCGGACGGCGGTACGATCACGCTGCGCACCTGCCGGATGCCTGATGCTGTCCAAATAAGCATCACCGATACGGGGGTCGGCATGACGCCAGCGCAGCTGAACTCCCTCGGGGTTCCGTTCTACACAACCAAAGAGCAAGGCACAGGCTTGGGCCTGTTAGTCGTCATGAGTATCATCAAAATGATGAACGGCACGATCACTTTCAACAGTGCCATTAATCAAGGCACGCAATGCTCCATCCATTTCCATCAGAAATAGAACCCAAGTCCCTCCATTAACAGGAGTGATGATCTGTGTTATTCTGTTAAGACAAGCGCGAACAACATGACTCGTGAAGGAGGGCTTTTGCTATGAATTCGGATTTCATTCAGATCAAATCGCTGGAAGGCGACTTGAAAATGTCTCATAAGAAGAAGGACTATGGACTTACGGTTACGACCAAAGAGCTTATTCTTCATAAACCGCACGTTAACTACTATTTCAAGCTTGACGATATCATCAGTATTATCCCCTACGATAATTCGAGGTTCAAAGCCATCACATTTGTCAACTCCAGATCGAAGGGCCAAGAATCCACCCATTTATCACCGGGCTCCGAGCACTTTCGCATCTATGTGCAAAAGGCAACCGTGCACAACCGAAGCGGCTTGTTCGAGCTTGGACCGACCGATGTAATTATCCCCATTTATCCGAGTATGCTCAAAGCGATCTCCGATTGCCTGGCGCGATCCGGATTAACGATCCTATAGAAATAAAAAAGCAAAGATCGAGAAGTTATTTTCCTCGCCTTTGCTTTTTCTATTTTACCTTAAGTTATGTAAGCTGATGATGTTCCTTCACATAAGCAAGCAGCCGCGCACAGCTTTCTTCCACCATTTCATAAACTTCCTGAAAGTTTCCCGTATAGTACGGATCCGGCACGTTCTTGAGCTTGCGGTCTGGGGCGAAATCAAGCAGCTTGTGTATGGACGCCCGCGACTCGCCGGTCCGCTCAGCAGGAGCGAATCCGGCCAAATTGTTCACGTTGCTCTCATCCATTGCAATGATATATGTAAATTCAATGAAATCGTCAGCTCTTACCTGTCTGGCCTGCATTCCTTTGTAATCAATCCGGTATTGATCCAAAATTTTCCTCGTTCCTTCATGCGGAGGATGACCGATATGCCAATCGCCGGTCCCTGCGGAATCAATCATGATCTGCTCCGCTAATCCCGCTTGCTTGACCTGATGGCGAAATACCGCTTCTGCCATAGGGGATCGACAAATGTTACCTAAACAGACGAATAATACCTTAATCATACTTCACCAAATATGAGCTTTTTCTCACGCATTGTCAGCGATCTGGCCGGAATGTCAAGTACGATCTTGCCCTCCGATAAGCCCCAGATTCGCGTCGCGAACCGTTCTGCCAATTCAACCTTGTGCAGAGAGGCAATAACGCTCATGTTCCTGTCTTTGCATAATGATTTCAAATCTTGAAGAATATATTCCGTCGATTTCGGATCCAAGCCCGACACAGGCTCGTCGGCCACTAGCACTTTGGGACCGAGAATCAACGCTTTGGCGATCGCCACGCGCTGCTGCTCCCCGCCGCTGAGCTGGCCTACTTTCTTGTCGCCTTTATCGAGCAAGCCTACTTTCTCTAGATAATCCATGGAGTCTACGTGCTCATCTCTGGAGGTCATGCCTGTAAGTACCCGTATCGGCGTTTGGAATACACGGCCCATCATCACATTCTTGACAGCGCTTTTATTTCGATTCAGCGAAGGCTTCTCTTCCAGGTAAGCGAAATCTTTGCCTAACTTGAAACGCTCCCATGGCCCTGGCTTCGTAATATCGTTGGAGTTATAGATCAGCTGCCCGCTTGTCCACTTCTCCTGGTGAGAAATACAGCGCAGCAGCGTCGTTTTCCCGCTTCCGCTGCCTCCGATAACGGCGATGAACTCGCCTTCATCCACTTGAAAGCTGATTTGGGACAGCACCTGATTGTCTGGCGGATATACTTTGCTCAAATTACGTACAGTAAGCATGACAACCTCTCCTTCGTGTTTTTTGGAAAAATCGCCGCTCAAATCAAGCGGAGCCTGAGTCGAGGGCGATTCTCAAATTCCTGCAGGAAGTCATCTTAATCACATTTGGAAGGTGCTTCTGCCGTTCCCGCTTCCACGTTGATCTTATCGGAAATCGTGTCACGAATAACCGACATCACCAGCTGCAGCAAGTAGTTGATGTCATCTTGCGTTTGTTTGAACTCGTTCACGATCGGAATGCCATCAAGTTCGTCTTGCAGAACTTCGATTTCATTCTCAATCTTTTGCACCATTTTCTCGTTCTGGAACGTCTGGAAAGCGACGATTTCCTTCTGTTTTTTCTTAATGGCGTTAATTAATGTTTGAATTTCCGGGTTGTTCGAAATTTGCTTCTCTGCTTTTTGGTAAAATTGCACTTCATTCGAAGTTGTGAGCAGATTGGCTAATTCTTTGGCTTTCGCCAAAATATCCTCGCGAACGATCATTTCCGTGTTCGTATACTCCGGAACTTTGAAAGCATGAGGTTGGTTATCGTTATGTTGATGATCACAGTGAGACACTCGTACACACTCCTATCTATTATGGCAACGAATTAAATGGACATTTGCATAGGCTTCGATACGATTTCGCCTTTCAAGATCCAGGTTTGCGCATGCGTGACTTGCACGTCAACCATTTGGCCGATAAGCTCTTTGGGACCGGTGAAGTGAATTAATTTATTCGTCCGCGTGCGGCCAGCCAATACATCGGCATTGTTCTTGCTCTCGCCTTCGACCAGCACTTCCACCGTCTGGCCAAGCAGCTTGTCGTTGCTCGCTTTGCTGTGAGCGTTCACCAGCTCATTCAAGCGGTACAGACGCTGCTTCTTGACTTCCATCGGAACGTTGTCTTCCATTGCGGCTGCCGGCGTGCCCTCACGCGGTGAATAAATAAACGTGAACGCGAAATCGAACCCGACTTCCTCATAGAGCGACATCGTTTCCTCGAACTGCTCGTCCGTCTCGCCGGGGAAGCCAACGATAATATCCGTCGTCAGCACGACGTCCGGCATCGTCGCTTTAATTTTGTGCGCCAGCTGCAGATAATGATCACGGGAATATTTGCGGCTCATCCGTTTGAGCACTTCCGTGTTGCCCGACTGAACCGGCAGATGGATATGCTCAACCAAGTTACCCCCTTTGCCCAACACTTCGATCAAATCGTCATCGAAATCACGCGGGTGCGAAGTCGTAAAGCGAACGCGCGGCACATCGATCTTGCGGATATCATCCATCAGATTGGCGAAGGAGTAGGTGATATCTTCGAAGTCTTTGCCATAGGCATTGACATTCTGTCCGAGCAGCGTGATTTCCTGAAACCCTTGACGAGCCAGGTCACGTACTTCTGCCAGCACGTCCTGCGGTCTGCGGCTTCTCTCTTTACCGCGTGTATAAGGAACGATGCAATAGGTGCAGAACTTGTCACAACCGAACATTATATTCACCCAAGCGCGGATACCCTCCCGCTTCTTAGGCAAATTCTCTACGATATCGCCTTCTTTGGACCAAACCTCGACGACCATTTCCTTGTTATAGAAGGCATCCTTCAACAGAGCAGGCAGACGATGAATGTTGTGCGTACCGAAAATCAAATCTACGAAAGCATGCTTCTGCATGATTCGGTTCACAACAGCTTCCTCCTGCGACATACAACCGCAGACACCCAGCACCAGACCCGGCTTCTGCGCCTTCAGCGCCTTCAGATGGCCAAGCTCGCCGAACACTTTGTCCTCAGCATTCTCGCGGATCGCGCAGGTATTCAGCAGAATAACGTCTGCCAGATACTTGTCCTCCGTAGACTGATAGCCCATTTGTTCCAGTAAGCCTCTCATCACTTCTGTATCATGCTCGTTCATCTGGCATCCGTAAGTGCGAATCAAATAATATTTATCCTTGCCGAACCCCTGCATCTCCTCAGGGATAGTAAAGTCGTAATGGACGGCTATTTCTTCTTTTCCGCGCTTCTTAGCATCTGTCAGTGAAGGAGGCTGAAAATATTGGGAATAATCCTTGTCGGATTTCACTTGGTTAGCCACTTTCGTTCCTCCTAAGCGTTATGCGTTGGTAAAACTTACGTCATTCATCAATAATTACGCAACTTTTATTATAACATCACAAGCCTATTTAGTACAAAAGGAAATTGGCATAAGTGTGAAAAAGCCCTGTCGGATCAATCGATAATCTCAGCGAGATCTCCTGTTTTCACTCCTGCAGCATTCCCCTCATCGGTGTCAATGTGCATATCCAGCGCGAACTGATCGGACACTCGGGCAATGACGTTTTCGAATATCAATGGCCGCTCCCCGTTCACTTTGACACGAAGCAGCTGCTTGTCTTGAATGCCCCACTTCTCCGCATCGCTCGTATGGAAATGAATATGTCTCGCTGCGACAATGACGCCTTGGCTCAGCTCCACTTCACCGGCTGGGCCTACAACGCGAAGTCCGGGTGTTCCTTCGATCTTGCCTGATTCGCGAACTGGAGGATGCACACCGAGCGAGAATGCATCGGTTCGAGATATTTCAATCTGAGATGCCGGGCGCACTGGACCCAGAATTCTTACTTTTTCCATTCTGCCTTTTGGTCCTACGATGGCAACCGTTTCTTGGGCTGCGTATTGACCTGGCTGTGACAGGTCTTTAAAATGCGTCAGCTCATGGCCTGCTCCGAATAAAGCTTCCACATGCTCTTGAGTCAAATGTATATGTCGGGCTGAAACGCCTACGGGTACGGTTTTCATTGATCATCATCCTTTTATGTATAGTTATCGTTGTATAGATGTCAGTATTGCCGCTCGGCAAAAAGGGCATACGGAGTATCTCCATATGCCCTTAAGGTGGAACGTTTATTTAAATTCAGTGAGCATTTTGTTGAAATCCGCTTCTGAAAGTTGAAGATTTTGTTTCGAAAGTCCTTCTTTCGCGAAGTTCGGAATAGAATCTTCATAGCTCTTCTTATCTTTGTTTTGGTAAATGATACCAGTCAGCATGGAATTGGTTTCCATGATTTTGGTCATTGCCATTACGCGGTTCGTGTAATCATAGTCAGGAATTTCATCCAAGTCTACGATGTTTTCTTTGAACCAGTCATACGTGTTCACTTTGTTGAACGTTACGCAAGGGCTGAATACGTTGATCAAGGAGAACCCTTTGTGGTTCAGACCCGCTTCGATCACTGCTGTCAGCTGTTTCAAGTTGCTGGAGAAGGATTGAGCTACGAACGTTGCACCCGCAGCCATCGCTACTTCTAGCGGAGAAATCGCGGACTCGATAGTACCTTGAGGCGTTGATTTCGTTTTGAAGCCTTCCGCACTTCGCGGGGAAGCTTGACCTTTCGTCAAACCGTAAATTTGGTTATCCATAACGATGTAAGTAACGTCGATGTTGCGGCGAATCGCATGCACCGTGTGACCCATACCGATCGCGAAGCCGTCACCGTCACCGCCGGAAGCGATAACTGTCAGATCGCGGTTAGCCATTTTCACGCCTTGAGCGATCGGCAGCGATCTGCCGTGAATACCATGGAAGCCGTACGCATTGATGTAACCGGAGATACGGCCGGAACAACCGATACCGGATACGATAGCCAAACCTTCAGGTTCCAAACCAACGTTAGCTGCTGCACGCTGAATAGCTGCTTGTACGGAGAAGTCTCCGCATCCTGGGCACCAGTTTGGCTTTACATTGTTACGAAAATCTTTTAATGTTGCCATGCTAAAGTCAACTCCTTACATTTTTGTTCGATCTCTGCTGGAAGGAACGGATTACCGTTATATTTCAGAACGTTCTTAATTTTATCTGCATGACCGACATGCAGTTTAATTTGATCGGCTAGTTGACCTGTCGCATTGTTCTCAACAACGATTACTGTCTTAGCTTTCTCAATATACGGTCTCAGCTGCTCGGCCGGGAACGGATGAATCAAACGTACAGTCGCGTGATTCGTTTTGATGCCTTCTTTCTCAACGCGGCGTCTAGCTTCATCGATAGTACCGCCGGTGGATCCCATACCGATAATCAAGAGGTCTGGGTTCTCATGCGGAGCGTCTACTTTGATCGCGTCTGTCACTTGAATGTGTTTCAGCTTCTCAAGACGTTTATCCATCATTTTTTGACGGTTTTCTGTGCTCTCGGAAGGACGGCCTGTTTGGTCGTGCTCAACCCCTGTTACGTGGTGAAGCCCATGCTTCACGCCTGGGACTACGCGAGGAGAAATACCGTTCGCTGTGAACTCATAACGTTTGAACAATTGGTTGTCTGTCAGCTCAGGAGCTTCTGTCACCAGGTTGCCGCGGTCGATAACGATGCGGTTGTAATCCAGCATTTCTGCGGACTGTTTACCCAGGGAAAGCTGAAGATCTGTCATAAGAATAACCGGGCATTGGTATTTCTCAGCCAAGTTGAAAGCTTCGATTGTATCGTAGAAGCATTCCTCGATTGTGCTTGGAGACAATACGATTTTCGGGATTTCACCGTGCGTACCGTACACCATCGCGTTCAAGTCGGATTGCTCTTGTTTCGTTGGAAGACCTGTACTTGGACCGCCACGCTGCGTATCGACGATAACAACCGGAGTTTCCGTCATACCTGCAAGACCGATCGCTTCCATCATCAAGGAAAGACCAGGACCTGCTGAAGCCGTCAGTGCACGCGCACCTGCGTAGTTAGCGCCGATTGCCATTGTGCATGCTGCGATTTCGTCCTCGGTCTGAATGACCGTGCCGCCGAATTTAGGAAGCGCTTTGATCAGATATTCCATCACCTCGGAAGCCGGTGTGATCGGATATGCTGGCATGAAACGGCAGCCTGCCGCTACTGCGCCAAGAGCGATCGCATCGTTACCGATCATGAACAATTTCTGTTTGCCGTCAGCCGGCTCAAGTTGGAAGTCAGCGATCGGGCCGCCTGCCAATTCAAGAACGGATTCAGCACCTTTACGCACTGCTTCGACGTTCTTCTCAACAACAGCTGCACCTTTACGTCCGAACTCTTCTTCTACAGCTTTATTAAACACATCAAGAGGCAAACCGAGCAGCGCCCAAGATGCACCTGATGCGGCCATGTTCTTAAATAGGGATGTACCAAGTTCTTCTGCGATCGCTGTGATCGGTACAGGGAACAAGCGAGCTTTAATTCCTTCAGGTAATACCGGATTGAATTTGGCATCTGCGACGATTACGCCGTTCTCACGAAGCTCATGAGCGTTGAAATCGATACTTTCTTGGTCAAATGCGACCAGGATGTCCAAATCGTCTGAAATTGCGCGAATCGGTTTGGTGCTGATGCGAATCTTGTTATTTGTATGTCCCCCCTTAATCCGTGAAGAGAAATGACGGTACCCATACAAATAGTAACCGAGACGGTTCAATGCAGTAGAGAAGATACGGTCTGTACTTTCGACCCCTTCCCCCTGTTGACCTCCGATTTTCCAAGATAACTGACTAATCACCGTACGTCCACTCCTTTTGATTGTAGCTGCTCGAAGACATTGAATTAGCTAAATTCCTAGTAAATAAAGATGATGCAATAAAAAATTTCTTTCACTTGTCAACCAAATTCTATGCCTTTATGAAGCAAATTGCAAGGGGTTCAAACAAATCTAAAAGATAGAGTTTTTAGATCGAACCCATATCAATTTTAGATCGATCTTCAGTTTTCATTTCGGAAGATTCGCCAGCATGAAATTCCGCCAATTTCCATACAAAAAAGCTTCGACTTGCGCCTCTCTATAGTTTTTGCATAAAGCCTCGACTAAGTTTCCGTATTGTCCCGTGTGCCTTAATCCCTTGATCCATTGTTCAATGCCGTCAAAGTCCGATCCGAAGCCAATATGCCCTTCTCCTCCTAATGAACAGACGTGATCGATGTGTTTGAGCATGGCTGTTACGGGAACCGTCATGTTCACACTATCCACAAAATAGGGTACAAACGTCAGCCCGATTCGTCCCTGACATTGTATGATAGCTTTAATTTGTTCGTCTGATAAATTTCTTGGATGAGGACATATTTTCTGGGCGTTCGAGTGTGAAGCGATAAACGGCTTGTTGTAAGCCTCGATCATTTCCCAAAACGCCGCGGGCGACAAATGTGATACATCTGCTATTATACCCATAGTTTCTAATTCTCTTAACATGAGCTTCCCTTTTCTTGTGAACCCGCCTTTACGCGGCTCCATAACACCGTCCGCAGCCCAATTGGCATAGTTCCACGTCAATCCGATGCTCCTTACCCCTAGATGATAGAGGATACGCAGATGCGTCATATTGCCGGCGATTGCATCCAACCCCTCAAGAGTAAGGATTGCCCCCGTCAGCCCGCTTGCTTCGACTTCGTGCCAGTCCTTCACATTCTGAATAAACCGCATCCCGGGATGACGGACGACCTGCCGATGGAAAATATCAACCATTTGCAAAATATGATCGAACGTAGGATGCTGAATGGTATCCGATAAATAGATGGCAAAGCATTGGACCTTCACACCGCCCTGCCGCAGCCTGGGGTAGCTGACGTCCAGCTCTTGTTCTTCCTTGGCAAAATCAAGTTTGGGATTCGCATACAGCTTCGTCAACGCATCGCAATGAGTATCCACAATTCTCATGTCTTCAGCCTCCTCGTCAATTGAGTTGCAAGACAAAATAAAAAACCTGTCTACAAGGTAAACAGGCTGTGTGCATTATGTATGGGAATGTCGTTACCTAGGCTCTACGATAAGTTTGATGGCCGTCCGATCTTCCCCGTCAATCACGATATCTGTGAAGGCTGGTACACAAATTAAGTCAACTCCGCTAGGCGCCACAAATCCTCTTGCGATAGCTACTGCTTTAATGGCTTGGTTGAGGGCGCCTGCACCGATCGCTTGGAGCTCTGCAGCTCCGCGCTCTCGCAAAACGCCTGCCAATGCACCGGCAACGGAGTTTGGATTGGATTTTGCTGAAACTTTTAATACATCCATGAATAGTACCTCCTCGGGAATGATGGATAGTTCCATTACCCATCATATTCCGGAGCATGCCCAAACATGACATTCCAATCAAAATGAATTGTTGCAATATTCTGAAAGTTGATCAATCCATGAATACTTGATCTTCATCGTAACGGATAAGCTGAATATCTTTGGCTAGTCCCGTTTGGTCGTTAAGATCAATGACCACTGCATGGAAATGCCACTTGCCTTCATCCGTCACGAAACGCACAGGAAGCTGCGTCTTGAACTTCTGCAGTACCGCACTGCGCTCGACGCCGAGAATGCCGTCCCGCGGGCCTACCATGCCGACATCCGTCACGTAAGCGGTCCCTTGCGGTAGAACACGATTGTCATTCGTCTGCACATGCGTATGCGTTCCTACGACAGCCGATACCCGCCCGTCCAAATGCCAGCCCATCGCAATTTTCTCCGACGTTGCCTCGGCATGAAAGTCGACGAATACGAACTTGTGCTTCTTCTTCTGAGCATCCAGAATTTCATCCGCTTTGCGGAAAGGACAATCAATCGGCGGCAGGAACGTCCGGCCCTGCAGATTGATAATAAGCAGTTCCTGGTCTTTGACCTTAATGACCGTATGTCCCCTGCCTGGCGTTCCCGGCGGAAAGTTAGCCGGACGCACCATCTTCTCGTCCTTGTCGATGAAATCGAATATCTCCTTCTGATCCCATGTATGATTGCCCATTGTCAAGGCCTGAATGCCCATCTCATAGATTTCCTTAGCGATAGCCGAGGTAATCCCTTTCCCTGCCGCCGCGTTCTCTCCATTGGCAATAAAAACAGCGTGCGGATAGGCTTGTTTCAATCGCGGCATGACGTTTTTCAATGCTTTACGCCCTACAGATCCGACAATATCACCGATAAATACAATTTTCATAACAGTTGTAACTCCTTTATGTCATTTCAGCAGCACTCATATGGACCGCCTGAAAATAAGGAAAAGTGGCTGTATCAGCCACTTTTCGCATAGTCTACTCTATTTCGCGTATTCAACAGCTCGTGTTTCACGAATGACCGTAACCTTAATATGTCCCGGATAATCGAGTTCACCCTCGATTTTTTTGGTAATATCACGGGCTAAGCGGAACGCTTCGGTGTCATCCACTTTCTCCGGTTGAACCATGACGCGTACTTCGCGGCCTGCTTGAATGGCGTAAGATTTCTCAACACCTTCAAAGGATTCCGATATTTCTTCGAGCTTCTCCAAACGCTTAATATAAGTCTCGAGTGTTTCTCTGCGTGCTCCAGGTCTGGCAGCCGATAAGGCGTCCGCCGCTCCGACCAACATCGCAATCACCGAAGTTGCTTCAACATCGCCATGGTGCGAAGCAATACTGTTAATTACGATTGGATGCTCCTTGTATTTCTTACCAATCTCTACGCCGATTTCTACGTGAGATCCTTCTACCTCGTGGTCAAGCGCCTTACCGATATCATGAAGAAGCCCGGCACGTTTCGCCAAAGTTACGTCTACCCCGAGCTCTCCAGCCATCAGACCAGCCAGATAAGCTACTTCCATGGAATGTTTCAGCACGTTCTGACCATAGCTTGTTCTAAATTTCAGTCGACCCAAAATCTTGATCAAGTCAGGATGCAGCCCGTGAACACCAACCTCGAACGTCGCTTGCTCGCCGTATTCGCGGATCCGTTCGTCCACTTCCTTACGGGACTTCTCCACCATCTCTTCGATGCGTGCAGGATGAATCCGTCCATCCGCAACAAGCTTCTCCAAAGATGTGCGTGCAATTTCACGTCGGATTGGATCAAATCCAGATAAAATAACTGCCTCTGGCGTATCGTCAATAATAAGGTCGATCCCCGTCAAAGTTTCCAATGCGCGGATATTCCGTCCCT
Organism: Bacillus sp. 3255; assembly: GCF_031456485.1. Classification (NCBI taxonomy): domain Bacteria; kingdom Bacillati; phylum Bacillota; class Bacilli; order Caryophanales; family Bacillaceae; genus Bacillus; species Bacillus sp. 3255. Next base: position 156,764 of record NZ_JAVDUS010000021.1, on the reverse strand, counting down.
CACGACCGATGATGCGGCCTTTCATTTCTTCATTTGGCAATGAAACAACGGAAACGGTCGTCTCCGCAACATGATCTGCGGCACAACGTTGAATGGCGAGCGTGATGATTTCACGAGCTTTCTTATCGCCATCTTCTTTGGCCTGCGTTTCGATTTCCTTAATAAGCTGTGCAGTTTCGTGACGCACTTCCTGCTCCACATTGGTAAGAATGATGCTCTTCGCTTCTTCCATGGTAAGTCCGGAAATTCGCTCTAGCTCCGAAACCTGGCTCTTATAAAGCTGATCAATTTGATTTTGCGTATCCTCGATCCGCTTCTCTTTGTTGGCAACTTGCTCTTCTTTACGCTCGAGAGATTCTAATTTTTTATCCAGCGATTCCTCTTTTTGCAACAATCGTCTTTCTTGTCGTTGAATTTCATTCCGACGTTCACGAATGTCTTTTTCAGCTTCGGACCTAAGCTTGTGCACTTCGTCCTTCGCTTCCAGAACCGTTTCTTTTTTCAGTGCATCTGCTTCTTTCTTAGCAGCTTCTCTAATCTGCTCAGCGGCTTCTTCAGCACTGGAAATTTTCGCTTCTGCAAGAGATTTACGGATAAAATAACCAATCCCTAAGCATGCAGCTCCAACAATGAGAATGATCGCGATCCAGATGAAAGTCATCATCTTGTTCACCTCCTCGTTGGTTTCTCCAAGGTGTTAGCCTGGGATTCCGTTCGGTTTTTTGATCCGATTTTTAATTGTTAAACTTTCATTACATACCCAAATGGCTCTTAAAGGAATGCGCACCGCGCCTTAGAGGCACTATAGTGCTAATAATCCATAATCAACAGCGTAAAAATTGGCGGTTTTTACAGCTGTCCCCTCAAAATCAATGAAATTAGTATGATTTTGAATACATTATGAAAATATACACTGTTATTTTATCTTTTGTCGAAGAAGCTTGTCAAGCGATTGTCCTCGGATGAACTTGGCAGTCGCTCCATACCGCCTCAAATAGTTAATGCCATTAACTAATTCTGCCACATGTTTAATGGCATTAACTATTAAAAGTAGTCGTCGGAAATTTCAAATTCCTCCTCGCCTGCATCGCTGCTAATTTGGCTAAGCACCTTGTTGACAACGGAACCCGTATAACCTCTTCGCATGAGGAACGCCGCTGTTTTCCTGCGTTTATCGAATGGCTCTCCTGACGTCGTCTTCCACTTCGTCTGGGCCAGCTTCAACGCTCCCGCCAACTCATCCTCGGGGTTAATATGCTCCAATGCATGCTTCACCAAGTCCTTGTGAATGCCCTTCTGTTCCAACTCCTGCCGAACCAGATTGCGGCCTTTCTTCTGAGAGATGACCCGGCTCTCCGTCCACATCTTCGCGAATTCTTCATCGTTGAGATATTTTTGCTGATCTAACTTGTGGAGCACCCATTCCACAATCGGCAGTTCGTATCCGCTCTCTTTGAGTTTGCGCTTCAACTCGCTGGACGAATGCGGTCTCCGGCCGATCACCCGAATTGCTTTCATATAAGCATTATTGCGCTCCTCGTCCTCAATAATCTTTTCAATCTCTTGGAGATTGACATTCTCCCCTTTCGCCAAGCGATGTTTGATCAAAATATCTTCATGCACCGAAAACGCATACTCTTCATTCAGAAATATATTATAACGATGCTTGCCCCGCTTTTGCTTCTCAACCTTGGTAATGATAGTCGGCTGCTGCTCTTCCCGCTCCACGTTCTTTCAGCTCCTTAATGAACGAAAGCACCCTAACCCAAGGTTAAAGGTGCTTCCCCTAATATGATATATGCGAGCTTTATTCGAAAGCCGCTTCTAACTCATCGTCTTCCTCGTCAACGTTCGGCCCGACCGCAATAATTAAATTGCTGTTCTCACGAATTTTCTGTTCAATAGTTCCAGCGATGGCCTGATTCTCTTTCAAGAATTGCTTCGCGTTCTCACGGCCTTGTCCGAGACGCTCCCCTTCATAGGAGTACCACGCACCGCTCTTATTTACGATATCCATCTCAGTCGCAATATCGATAATACTGCCTTCACGCGAAATCCCTTCGCCGTACATAATGTCGACTTCCGCTTGTTTAAACGGAGGTGCCACTTTATTCTTAACGACTTTAATTCTTGTCCGGTTACCAACCATGTCATTGCCTTGTTTGATGGTTTCTACGCGACGCACATCCAGTCGGACCGAGGAGTAGAACTTCAATGCGCGGCCACCTGGCGTTGTCTCTGGATTCCCGAACATCACGCCGACTTTCTCACGCAATTGGTTAATGAAAATCGCAATAACTTTGGATTTGTTAATAGCACCGGAAAGCTTACGAAGAGCTTGGGACATCAAACGAGCTTGTAAACCTACGTGAGAATCCCCCATCTCGCCTTCGATCTCGGCTTTCGGCACAAGTGCCGCAACGGAGTCGATAACGATGATATCTACTGCACCGCTTCGTACTAGCGCTTCTGCGATTTCTAAAGCTTGCTCCCCCGTATCCGGCTGGGAAAGCAAAAGCTCATCTATGTTAATGCCGAGCTTACTTGCATAAGAAGGATCCAAGGCGTGCTCCGCGTCGATGAATGCTGCTTGTCCGCCAACCTTTTGTACTTCTGCAATGGCATGTAAGGCTACTGTTGTCTTACCTGAAGATTCAGGGCCGTATACTTCAATAATTCTGCCTCTCGGGAATCCACCTATTCCAAGCGCAATATCAAGTGCTAGCGCACCACTTGAGATCGTTTCAACTTGCATATGTGTTGACTCTCCAAGCTTCATGATGGAGCCTTTTCCGAACTGTTTCTCAATTTGTCGTAATGCATTATCAAGTGCGGCGCGACGATCTGTCAAAACACTCACTTCCTTCTATCATTATAGGTATATGATAACTTGTTTTTGGGTGTTTGCCAAGTACTTTTTCGAACATACATTCGACTTTTTCGCGAACAAACAAAAAACCGTAACAAAGTTATCGCTTTGCTACGGTTCTTCCGTCAACACTCTTTCAATTATAGGCTAGTTCTTGCTTTCTTTCAAGCGTTTCCAGAGTTGATAGAGTGCGCTTTTGGCGGCTCTGTGCTTGATAGACTCGCGGTTTCCGGAAAGCTGCAGCGTGAATACTTGCGTTTCCCTATTCTTCTGAGCGAATCCCACGTAAACAAGCCCTACCGGCTTGCCTTCCGAAGGATCGGGTCCAGCCACTCCCGTTACAGAAAGGCCATAATCGCTTCCCGTCACCGTCAGCAGATGTTCGGCGAGCAGCTCCGCCGTCTCTTGGCTGACCGCGCCGGGCGCCCCTTCGCCTTCCAACACTTCCATCGGAACGCCGAGCAGCTTATGCTTCAGCGCGTTGGAGTATACGATGATTCCGCCAAGGAACGATCGGGAGCTCCCGGGTATCGAAGTAAGCATATCGCTTAGCAAGCCGCCTGTGCAGCTTTCGGCGACGGCCAGCGTCATCTGCTGCTCGCCAAGGAGTTGTAGCACGATCGCTTCGATCGGGACGTCTTCATCGGCATAAATATGCTGGCCTAGACGGCTGCGAATTTCCTGCTCGGTCGCGAACAGCTTCCGCTCCCCTTCATCCGCGGTATGAGCCCGCGTCGTTAAGCGGATCGTGACCTCTCCTTCCTTGGCATACGGTGCGATGGTAGGATCCGTCTGGGCATGAATTAAGTCTATTAATTCATGCTCCAAATTCGATTCGCCGATCCCGGCGAATTTCAGCATTTTGGAATACAGCGGAACTTCCTCACTCATTACCCCGCGAAGCCAAGGTACCGCATATTTCGTGAACATCGGTTTCATTTCTTTGGGCGGTCCGGGAAGAAGAATGAAATGCGTCCCTTCGAACGTGAAGGCATTCCCGACGGCCAGCCCCGTCTCGTTATACAGCGGGTCGCTGCCTTCGATCATCAGTGCCTGGCGTCTGTTGCTTTCGACCATATGGATGCCGCGGCTCTGGAACATTTCCGCGATGGCCTTCATCGACGGCTCGTGGATAAGCAGCTGGCGGCCTGCGTACGCCGCTAGGACATCCTTCGTCAGGTCGTCCTGCGTCGGCCCAAGCCCTCCCGTACAGATGACCACATCCGCCCTTGAGGCGGCTAATTTGAAGCTTTCCAGCAGTCTTTGCTCGTTGTCTCCGACAACGGTCTGGAAATACATGTCTACACCGATCGCTGCGCATTCCCTGGACAGGAATTGGGCGTTCGTATTCACGATTTGCCCCAACAAGAGCTCTGTTCCAATTGCGATGATTTCTGCTTTCATCCAAGCCGCCTCCTGAATAGAAAAAAACCAATAGGTCGCCCTATTGTGTCTTTTCTGAAAAGTCTATGACATGTTTGTTTTTGACAAAATACTCAATGCCTGAGTAAACCGTTATGATGGCCGCTGCCCAACTGGCTATGACATCAAAGGGAATATGCAAAAACGTAAACGGAAAATTATTGATAAGTAGCGCAATGATGGCAGTAATCTGAGCCGCCGTCTTCGCTTTCCCCCACTTGCTGGCCGCCATCACTGTCCCTTCCAGAAGCGCGATTTGGCGTAGTCCTGTTACTGCCCATTCCCTGCTGATGATGACAATGACGATCCAAGCATCCACTTTATCCATTTCCACGAGCGATACGAGCACAGCCGTAACAAGCAGCTTATCCGCCAAAGGGTCAAGCAGCTTGCCCAAGTTGGTGACAAGATTGCGTTTGCGGGCGATGTAACCGTCCAAGCTGTCCGTGCTCGCTGCAATAATGAAAATTAAAGCAGCAATAATTTGATTATACGTAATGCTAAACTCCTCTATCCGTATATGAGGAAATTTGACCTTAATCAAGAGAAAAAACATGATGATCGGTACTAGTAATATCCTCGCCACGGTGATGCGGTTGGCCAGGTTCATGCAATAACCTCCCCGGATAAGTCAAACTCATAAGAGTGGGTAATGCGAACTTTGGCGAGTTCACCGATTTTCAGCTGATGGCCGTTGGATACGAATACTTCTCCGTCGATCTCCGGAGCATCGAATTGCGAGCGGCCAACATACACGTCGCTTCTGCCGTCATACTTCTCGATCAACACGTCGATCTCTTGACCGATGCGGCGACCTCCGCGGAGATTCGAAATTTGGCGTTGAATTTCCATAATCGTGTTCGCACGATATTCCTTCACATCGTCCGGAACTTGATCAGGCAAGCGCGCCGCTGGCGTATCATCCTCTTTGGAATAGGTGAACACACCGAGACGGTCAAATTGCACTTCACGCACAAACTCTTTCAAATTCTCAAAGTCTTGCTCCGTTTCTCCCGGGAAACCGACGATGAGCGACGTACGCAGAGCAACATCCGGAATCGCTTCGCGAATCTTACGCACCAATTCACGCGTATCCTTCTGGCGGCCAGGACGGCGCATCCGCTTCAGAATCGAATCCTCGCTGTGCTGCAGCGGCATATCGATATATTTGCAAACCTTAGGGTTAGTAGCCATGACTTCGATTAATTCATCGCTGAAGAAGCCAGGATAGGCATAATGCAGACGTACCCATTCGATGCCTTCCACTTCGCTCACTTTATTCAACAAAGTAGGCAGCATGAAACGATCATACAGATCCGTACCGTAATTCGTAGAATCTTGTGCGATCAAGCTAACTTCTTTGACGCCTTGGGAGGCCAGGTTAGCGACCTCGGCAACGATCGACTCCATGCTTCTGCTTTTGAAGCTTCCGCGCATAATCGGGATGGAGCAGAAGGTGCAGGCGTTGTCACAGCCTTCGGCGATCTTCACATAGGCTGTATAGCGCGGCGTAGTAACGAGTCTAGGCAGGTCCGCATCATAATTAAAGACCGGATTCCCAACGAGGAAAGGTCTTTTGCCCCGAAGCGCCTCGTCTACGATCTCGTTGATTTTATCAAAATCCCCCGTTCCCACAATACCGTCAATCTCCGGCATTTCGTCTAGCAGCTGCTTCTTATAGCGCTGTGTCAAACACCCCGATACGATAAGCGCTTTAAGATTCGCTGTTTCTTTCAATTCGGCCATATCCAAAATTGTATTCACGGATTCTTCTTTCGCTGCATCGATGAACCCGCAAGTGTTCACGATAATAACCGTAGCTTCTTCCTTGTTCTCAACAAGCTGGAAGCCTCGTCCATGTATAAGCCCTGCCATAATCTCGGAGTCGACCATATTCTTTTCGCATCCGAGGGTTACCACCTTAACCTTTTCTGTCATGTGAAAAACAACCTCCAATAGTCCTAAAAACACTCTTTACAAGTATAATACAAGCCATATAGGGTGTCAAAATTAAAAGCCCCCTAAATCTAGGGGGTTTCTCATCAATGAACCTCTTATGTATGACTATTTCAGGTTAACGAATTGCAGATCGAGAGGGATATCGGCTTTGCGCAGCAGTGCGATAACGGCTTGCAAATCGTCCCGGCTCTTTCCTGTGACACGGATTTGATCGCCTTGTACCTGTGTTTTCACTTTCAGCTTGGAATCCCGGATGAGGGTATTGATCTTCTTCGAATTTTCCTGATCAACGCCTTGTTTCATGCTGATTTTCTGTCTGACGGTCGATCCGGCAGCTGGTTCAACCTTGCTGTAGTCGAGATTTTTGATTGAAATTCCGCGTTTGGTCATTTTGGCATGCAAAATATCGAGCACATTCTGAAGCTTAAATTCGTCATCGGACGTTACGACCAACTGATCTTTCTCCAGCTTGATGGAACTCTTACTGCCTTTAAAATCAAAGCGGGTCTGAATTTCTTTCTCCGCCTGCTGAATGGCATTGTTCAATTCTTGCATATCCACCTTGGATACGATATCAAACGAGCTTTCTGAACTCATCGAGTCAAACACCCTTTCCATGAAATTACACTAGCATTATAGCAAGAAGTGTAGTAAAAAGAAACATCCCGAACCGTCGGCTCAGGATGCTCATGAGGAAATATTTCAATTACCCGGGAAAGCGCAGGAATTGCCAAAAAGCTAGCTTTTCTGCAGGTTCAGCTGTACCCGCTTCGGGTTAGGCGTATCGCCGACAGGCACGACGGTGCCGTTCACTGTCAGCTCCAGCGCGCTGGCCGCCCCAACATTCAAGTATGCGGAAGTTGTCAGATCGAACGAATCCGTGTCACCGGCTTTGTACAGCTTTTGTCTAAGCATTTCCTTGCCGCCGCCTTCATTTAGCGAATCGACTCGAATCCAGCATGAGCCGTTGATTTTCAATTGAATATTCAAGTTTGCCGATCCGGTAATCGTATAGTTGTCTACACCCTTCTCGTTACTGCTGAACTTCACTTGAACAGCCGGAGGGGTTGGTGTAGGCGTTGGTGTCGGTGTTGGCGCCGTGGACGAAAGAGGCACCACTTTACCGTCACTGGACGCATTCGTAGTCGTATTCGGAGCCGTGCCTGCTCCTGGATTCGTCGAATCCGTGATTCTCGGAGATTGCGTTTGTGAAGGCTTCTCCTCTGCCGGCGTTCCCTTATAATTCTTATATGTATAGTAATACACGATACCGAAAATGAGCAAAATGAAGCATATAAACATCACGCTGGACGCCCAGCGGCTCATCTTCTCCGTATTCCGAACACTCGTTCGATTCTTGCGAATCGTCTCTACAACCGGCTTCTCCACCACTGGCGAAGGATTCGTCGATTGGTACATATTCAGCACTTCCGTTGGATCCAGTCCTACCGCTTCCGCATAGCTTTTGATAAAAGCTCGTACATAAAAGCTGCCGGGAAGCACCTTGTAGTTCCCTTCCTCGATCGCTTCCAAATACCGCTTGCGAATCTTCGTCACTTCCTGCAGATCGTCAAGCGAAATCTTTCTTTCCAGTCGTGCCTTTCGTAAAATGTATCCAAGATCAGACATCATGGTCACCTCCCCGCGGGAATCTTATTTATTTAATGACGTTACAAATCTTAAAAAGGTTCGGATGTATACGTAAAAGAATCGTAATTAATTTCTTCATCCGGACTGTTGCGAAGCTCGATAATATAATCAAAGTGATTATATGTGTATTCGGATTCGCGAATAAATATATCGGGATGCTCAATCACCTTCGTGGACGGCATCGCCATAATTTCCTGCAGCAGACCATGATGCTTCTCATTCGAGCGAATCGTCGATACGATACCGTCGATAATATACACGTTGTTCGTGGTCATCTCGTCCTCGGATAGCTGGCTACGAACCGTTTGTCTCAATAACGTGGACGAGACGAACGTCCAGCGTTTGTTCGCGCATACGGAGCCTGCGATGATCGATTCGGTTTTACCGACACGCGGCATGCCGCGAAGACCTACCACTTGATTGCCTTCTCTTTTGAAAATCTCGCCGAGGAAGTCAACCAGCAGCCCCAGTTCATCGCGCGTGAAGCGGAACGTTTTACGGTCATCGGAATCGCGCTCGATATACCGTCCATGGCGAACCGCCAAAATATCAACAAGTTTAGGCGGTCTGAGAGCAGTAATAGTAATATTATCTACTTTTTTTAACATTTTACCCATTAAGTCAATTTTTTCTTCATCGTTGGTCTGAAGCAGCATCCCGCGGGTGCGGTCTTCAACCCCGTTAATGGTCACAATATTAATGTCGAGCATCCCCATCAAGGATGCGATGTCCCCTAACAAACCCGGACGGTTCTTGTGAATTTTGTACTCCATGTACCACTCTTTAACGTCCAATTCTTCCACCTCATCGCAATCTGTAACAAACGAATCGTTACTTAATTCATACATATTAAATTTCTACAAATTTCGTCATTTTCCTGCTCTTGCACATGAAAATTAATTCATTTTCAAGGTCGTCAATTCTTGAGCATTATAACTTAAAGAACCTTTTTGCCAGGAATGGTTGACCATTACCGCCAAACGGTTCTCCAGAATCTGGTCCCAATTCAAATCTGCCGACAGCGCGTTGGAAACATCGATTACCGAGACGCCCAATGTTTTCGCTCTTTGCAGCTGCGCTTCCGTTGCAGGCGAATAGAAAATGATCCAGCTGGCGGAATGCTGTCTAGTCTGGAACGATAACTGCTGGAACCATTGCTCATTGTTATCGAGGAGAACGATATGGTCGGACTCCTCGGATGGCGCCCATTCCGACGGGATCGGACGGTCGCTGCGCGTCACCCATTCGACGGTCACATTTTGCGCTAACAAATCTTGAATCCATTTGGTTTTCAAGCCCTCAATCTGCCCTGCGTCAATTTGCAGGAATGCCGCTTGATCGATGGCACCATTAGCGGTTCCAGCCGGGTCAAGCTTGCTTTGTACTAGTGTCCATTTACCCGTAGTGAGCCCTTGCTGAATCACGGCATTGGCGGAAGGAAATAAATCGTTGCCAATGACATAAATGTAATCGTAAGAACTCGCTTTCAATTTGGCAAGCACAGCGTCATCAATCGCATTCAAATCTTTGAACCAATCATAGGCGATGAAATTGACGTTTCTCCATCTCTGAAGGGCATTCCCGACGGATTGCTTCGCCGTATCCGACAAGCTGGCGCTTGAAAGCATCAAGACAGACAATTTCTTATCCATTAACTCCTGCTTAATGACAGGAATTCCCCGACTACCACAACCTGTTATAAAAATCGATAAGAGCAAAACAAGAAGCAAAGAACGTTTGATTACCATGACTTCGATTCCTTTCTACCTTAGAAAGCGTGCAAAAGCCTCCGAAAGAAGGAGGCTTTCACATAGTACCCTATTGAATTGTAAAACGGTTATTACCCTTTGTCTACTAATTTTACCATGAGGCGGGCGATTGTGCGTTTTTCTTGCTCATCCCCTGCGTCCCATAGCTCTTTGAGCAAACGTTCTTGCTCATTCTCCGGATCCACTTTAGTTGCTAGAAATTCACCGATTTGAAAAGCGAGCTTCGAGATGATTTCATCGCTCATCCCAGCTTGTCCAGCTTGGCTGACACGCTCTGCCAGGAATTCTTTCCACTTATCAAATACCTTAAGTACTGTAGCCATTGTAAGAAGCCTCCTTTGAGTTATGAGAGATGGTCATTACATAAGTAATATTCGCTTCTCAGCTCAAAAATATGCGCGGAGTTCTTACAATCGTCCTAAGTCAGCCAACCGCCGTTGGGACTAATAATCTGACCCGTTATGTATCCTGATTCCGGAAGAGCCAAGAAATAGACGAGCGAAGCAACTTCATGCGGCATGGCGAAGCGGCCGACCGGAATTTCGCTGGCAATCGCATCACGCTCTTCCGTCTCGAAGCCGGACATCATTTCAGTTTCGACCGCTCCCGGTGCAACGGCGTTCACCGTCACTCCCGAGGGGGCCAACTCCTTAGCCAGCGCTTTGGTGAAAGCATTCAGGCCGCCCTTGGCTGTGGAGTAAACGACTTCGCAGGAAGCGCCCGAGATGCCCCATATGGAAGAAACATTAATGATACGTCCGTACTTTTGGGAGATCATAGCCTTCATGAACGTTTGCGAACAGAGGAAAGCTCCCTTAAGATTCACGTTCATCACCGCATCCCACTCTTCCTCGCTAACATCGGAGAGCAAACCATAATGGGCAATACCGGCGTTATTCACAACGATATCGGGGATCATATCCTTCTGCTCTAGCTTCTCTTTCATCGCCATAATCTGTTCACGCGACTTCACATCAGCTGATACCGTCAATACTTTGGCGCCATGCTTCATACAAGCTCTCGCCACTTCATTCGCCGCCTCGTGGGAGTCGCGGTAGTGGATGACGACTTGCATGCCTACCGCGGCAAACCGCTCGGCAATGGCTGCTCCAATGCCGCGGCTTGCTCCCGTGATGAGGACGGTTTGTTCGTTAAACGGCTTCGTGAAGGTCACGACTTCTCACGGCTTTGGACAATAGATACCGCAAGCTTACTCCAATCGAAATGCTCCCGGAACCGGCGATTCACATCATCTAGGGTAATTTGCTCATAGACCGGTAATATATCGAACAGATCGATTCCTTTGAACCGGTATTTCGTAAACTCGTTCGCAATGGATTCCGGTGAATTCATCATTCGCAGGAAATTGCCGATTTTCTTCTTCCGGCTGCGCTCAAACGTCACTTCGTCCAGCCCCGTACTCTTCCGCTTCTCCACTTCCTCCCGGATGCGGGCGACCAGCTGATCGGGATGCTTCGTATCGCCGCCGAGAATGGAGAAGGCGTACCCATCGCTGCAGTTATACTCATGTCCGAAGTTATCCGTAATTAGTTGTTCATCATATAACGATTGATAAATATCCGAGCTTGAGCTGAATAGAACGTCCAGCATCACTTTCGTCGTCAATTCGCGGACCAGCAGCTCCTTGCCTTGTACGGAAGGCGCCGCCTCCTTTAAACCGATTAAACATTTGGGCATCGAAACCGGCAGCATCGTCACTCTGCGAGCCTCGTTCACTTCTGCCGGCTCTTCCGGGAAGAAGCGCTTGATTTCGCCCTGCGGCGGGAATGTTTTGGCCGCTTGGTTATCCCTGACAAGCTTAATGACTTCTTCCGGATCTACGCCTCCCACGACGAACAGGCTCATATTGCTCGGATGGTAAAACGTGTTATAGCACTCATACAAAGTTTCTTTGGTTATCTCGGAAATCGAGGCTACCGTTCCGGCGATATCGATATGAATAGGATGCTTGGCGTATAAGGATTCGATCAATCCGTAATAGCTGCGCCAGTCGGCATTGTCCTCATACATCTTGATCTCCTGACCGATAATGCCCTTCTCTTTCTCGACGTTCTCGTCGGTAAAGTATGGGTTTTGCACGAAATTAATTAGCGTCGTTAAATTCGTTAAATAATTGTCAGTAGAGGAGAACAAATACGCGGTCCGGTCAAAGCTTGTGAATGCGTTAGCCGAAGCTCCGTTTGATGCGAATGTAGCGAATATATCGCCTTCCGGCTCCTCAAACATTTTATGCTCCAGGAAATGTGCGATGCCGTCCGGCACCTGCACGGCTTCCTTGCCCTCAACTTGGAAATCATTGTCGATCGAGCCATATTTCGTCGTGAACGTTGCGTACGTTTTCTGAAACCCTTCTTTGGGGAGAACAAACACATGAAGCCCATTCTCAAGCACTTCGTGATAAATCGTTTCACCCAGGTGTGGATATGGAACAACTTTCATGGCCTACTCTCCTTTCTGATCCCGCAAAAAGTAAATCGTATCCAGCTGAACTTTCTTGGCTGCGTCGGCAATCGCCGCAACATCGATTTGTTCCACGGACTCGATCAAGCCGGTTACCGTACGTTCTTTCCCCGATAAGATCGCATTGAAATCAAAAGAAATCAGTTCGAACGCGGAATCCTGTATTTCTCTCAATTGATTGGCAATCATCGCCCGGGTTTGGCTCAGTTCGATGTCGTTGATGTCTCCCTGCTCCATCGCCGTTAGCTGCTTGCGGATAATATCAACCGCTTTCTCATAATTCGCCATCTCAATCCCGGATTGAATCGTCAGAATCCCTTTGTGTCCGTCGAAACGGGATGAAGCATAGTAAGCCAAGCTAGCTTTCTCACGGACATTGATGAATAGTTTGGAATGCGGGTAACCGCCAAGAACACCATTGTACATCAAAGCAACCGGATAAAGCTCATCACGATACGATATGTTCGTGCGCAGACCCATATTCAGCTTGCCCTGGTTGACATCCAGACGCTCGACAACCGTCTTCACTTCGCCGGAAGTCCCCCGCGGTGCGGAAGTTACATAACTGACGTCCTGCTTTCTATCGATATTGAATGCAGTCCGGACAATGCCCTCAACCTCAGCAAGCGTCGTATTCCCTACGACATAAATATCCAACGGAGACGTTTGCAGCCATTCCTTATATTGTTCGTACAGCTGTTCGGGATTAATACGGTCCAAATCCGCAATTTTGCCTAACGGATGGAGCCGGTACGGATCACCGCTGCACATTTCTTCGATACAGCGCTCAGCCGCGTAACGGATTTTATCATTGATCACCGATTCAATCCGCTTCTGAAGCGTCTGTTTCTCGGAGTCCACATATTTGCTGCGGAAACGATTCTCCTCCAGCGCCGGGCGCGTCAGCGTCTCCCCTACAAACTCAAGCCCTTGTTTCAGCAGGGATTCCGCCGATTTCACGAACCGGTCGTTAATAATATCCATCCGCATCTGTACGATCTGGTAGTCGCCTCTTTTATAAATATCGAACCCGAATCCAGCGCCGTATAAATCGTCCAAATATTCGCGAAATTGCTTGGTTTCCGGCCGCGATTCGGTTCCTCTTCTTAATACGAACGGGGTCAACGCCGTATTCGTGACCGTTTCTTCGTCTAAGGGCCGGCCTATGTACACGGAAATAGCAAACGTTTTGAACCGGTCTGTCGGCAGCACATGCAAACGAATGTGGTTCAACGTAGTGCGCTCAAATTGTATATGCTTCAAAGGTCAGTCTCCCTTCTGAGATCGGAATCTACATCCATTATATTCCTATACGAAGAGGAGAAGCAACCAAAGGCGGTTCCTTCTCCTTGTCCTTTTAATCATTTATTTACAAAAGATGTGTTTACCGATTGTTTTCACTTGAGGCCGGCTCCAAATCCATTTGGACGTTGCGGTTGCCGGATTGAAATAGTAAATGCATCCGCCTGTCGGATCCCATCCGCTCAAAGCATCTCGAACCGCTTTCTTCGTCGACTCGTTCGGCGTGAGCCAAATTTGACCGTCGGCTACGGCTGTGAAAGCGCCCGGTTGAAAAATAACGCCAGACACGGTATTCGGAAAGCTCGCCGATTTCACTCGGTTCAAAATGACGGCGGCCACGGCCACTTGTCCCACATACGGTTCACCCCGAGCCTCGCCATGTACGGCATTAGCCATCAAATTAATATCTTGCTCCGACAGCCCCAGATTGTTGGAAGGAATTAAATTTGCCGGCTTATCGGTTGAAGTCGTATTCTCGGTGCCAGTGCCGGTGCCGGTGCCGCTTCCCCCTCCGCCTGTCGCAGGTGCAGTCGGCTTCCAATTTTTCGTCGCTTCCCACAGCTTCAACTTCGTCTTAGGGCCCACGATGCCATCCACAATCATTCCGAACTCACCTTGAAAACGTTTCACGGCTGTTAATGTCTTATAGCCAAAGTCGCCATCAATATTACCGCCGTAGAAGCCTATGAACTTCAATCGGCCCTGCAGCTCATTCACGTCCGAGCCCGTTGCACCATAACGGATTTCATTCTTGCTGAACGTCTCTTGTGCCGGAGGATTAAATTTCCCTTTTAACTGGAAAGCGACAACAAGAACGAAAACAATACAAAAAGTTAACACGATTAACCGTTTATTCATTCCCCTTCTCAACCTCACTTTTCAAATAAGAGCCTTTTCTTGCTTTTCTTTGCTTATTATGAGAAAGGGAGACATCGTTTATGCAAACAAAAAACACTCTCCTTCCGGAGAGTGTGCTCGACATCGAGAATTATGAGGAGATTCGGTTATGATGGTACTGCTCAATCGACATTAACACCTCACGAGGCTTACTCCCCTCATAAGGGCCGACGACGCCTTTGGCTTCCATTGCATCCACAAGTCTGGCCGCACGTGTGTAGCCGACTCGCATGCGCCTTTGGAGCAGGGAGACGGACGCTTGTTTCGCTTCCAGCACGATCTGGACCGCCTGGTCGTAGAGCTCGTCCTCAACCTCGTTGTTTTGCTCCGGCATATCCTCTACTTGCGGTACCAATTCCTCTTGGTAATTAGCTTGCTCTTGAGTCCGAACGAATGTAACGACATGCTCGACCTCTTGATCGGAAAGAAAGGCTCCCTGTACGCGTACAGGTTTGGATGCGCCTACAGGCAAATATAGCATATCGCCCCGGCCCAGCAATTTCTCCGCCCCGACCATATCCAGGATCGTCCGAGAGTCCACCTGCGAAGATACACCGAAGGCGATACGCGAAGGGATGTTCGCTTTGATGACCCCTGTAATGACGTCAACGGATGGACGCTGTGTCGCAATAATCAAGTGAATGCCCGCAGCACGGGCCATTTGCGCCAATCGGCAGATCGAGTCCTCCACATCGTTCGCGGCGACCATCATCAAGTCGGCCAACTCGTCCACGATGACCACATAGTACGGCAGCGGAGCGGCTGTTCCGCTCTCAGTCAGCATCGCATTATAACCCTCGATGTTGCGTGTTCCGCTTTTGGAGAATAGCTCATATCGCTTCTCCATCTCGACAACGACTTTCTTGAGCGCAAGCGATGCTCTGCGCGGGTCAGTAACGACCGGAGCCAGCAGGTGCGGAATTCCGTTATACACATTGAGCTCGACCATTTTGGGGTCGATCATCAGAAATTTCACTTCGTTCGGCTTCGCTTTGTATAGAATGCTTGTAATAATCCCGTTGATACAGACGGATTTCCCTGAACCCGTTGCTCCTGCTACGAGCAAATGGGGCATTCTCGCCAGGTTGCCGACAATCGGCTGTCCGGAAATATCGCGCCCTAACACCACGGAGAGCCGCGAGGCGGATTCTTGGAAGGCGGACGTTTCCATCACTTCCCGCATCGTAACGACCGAAACCTCCAGGTTCGGGACTTCAATCCCGATGGCCGATTTCCCCGGTATCGGGGCTTCCATCCGGATATCCTTGGCAGCCAGCGCCAAGGCAATATCGTCCGTCAAGGAGACGATCCGGCTCACCTTCACGCCGACATCCGGCTGTATCTCATAGCGAGTAACTGCCGGTCCGCGGACGACTTCAAGCACCTTCGCCCGGACGCCGAAGCTCTCCAGCGTTGCTTCCAGCTTCCTGGCATTGGCTTTGTAGTCGGACATTTCGCTGCCTTTGCCGACTGCCGGCTTAGCCAGCAGTTCAAGCGACGGCATTTCGTAGGGCCGTGTCTGGACAACGGGCACATTCTCTTGGAATTCGAGCGTAACCGGTTCATCGTCCCCTTCCGCGCTTGCGGATCCTCCGGACTGCGGTTTGGGAACCGCGCTGAGCGGTGGGGCGGCAGCAGGCTTGACCGTTTGCTGCGCTTCCTGGAACACCTGCTCTTGGAAATCGCGAATGATCGGCGTTACGGGAAGCTCACCTTCGTCGCCCGCAAGATCGTCTGCAGCTTGTACGGTGCCAGACTTATAAACGACTTGTTCCGCAGCTTCGTCATCCGTTGCATGTTGAAAGTCATCGTCCTGCTCATCGACTGGAGCAGTCTCACGTTTCTTGCGCCCCTCTTTGATCGGACGCAGCAGTTCCATGAACAAGGGCGACTTCTTCGCCTTCTTGACCGGCTGGAACACTTCCTCGTCGAATTCATCGTCGACAGGCACGTAGGCCGGCTTCCTCACCTTCTTCTCGCTGGCCCCCGCTGTGGCAGGTTGAGGCTGGCGGGCATCCCGGTCCTGCAGCCATTCCTGCATCCTGTCCTTGAAATTTTGTCCGACGTTGCTGAATCGGCCGCGGATCACATTGCCGATGTCGACGTAGGAAATTCCTGTGGCCAGGATGAAACCGATAACAAACAGCGCATATTGAATGAGTCTAGCGCCCAGATAGTCGAACAGAAAGTATAAGATGCTGTAGAGTACGGCACCGATCATGCCTCCGCCGATCCCGTATTCCAAAGCGGCTTTGCCGGCATCCGTAGGCTTCAATCCGTCCAGCATGGCATTCCATGTAGAGGAAATGATTTTGCCGGAGCTGAAGCCGCCATCCGGATAAAGCTGAGCGAACAAATCAATCTGATTCTTGATCAATAGTCCAAGAATGAACAGCAGAATACCGACTTTCTTGGGGGTCACCATCTGCGGCCAAGCCCGTTTGATCATGGCATATAAGGCCACATATATGAATATGAGCGGTATTAGCGAGTACCACGTTCCTACAAAAAACCGAAAGAGGTAAATGAGCGAATTCCCGACATGCCCCTGATGGGCAAGCGCAATGACCGAGAAAATCAAAATCAGTATGCCGTATAACTCAAATAGTAAGCTTGTTTTTAGAGCTTTGCCTTTTTTCTTGCGTTTCGCCACGCCTGTCACCCCCGAGTCCACATTATACCATATTTGGCTAGAGGGATGATACAGCAGCGGCGCTTTATGTGAGTGAAGTCCCTTCCGGAGCAGGACTATACGAAATAATAGTGCCTGGGGCATATTGCTCTTTCAAAAAATCTTGAGGATTACAGCTGTACAGTCTGACAATTCGTCCTTGAAAGCCGCTGAGCGGTTCGATTTGCAGCTTGACGCCGCCTTGATCGACATCGATAAACTGAGGCCGGAACGCCTCTGCCCCTTCAAATATCACATCCATCGGGACGACCGAATAATGGATCATTGGACAATGCCACCGCCCGCCGTCGCTTTCTTGGCTTCAATCCGCTTGTTCAGCTCCCTGATGGCGTCGCCTATGCCGCCGACCTGATCAATCAAACCGTATTTAACGGCATCCTCGCCAATAACCGTTGTGCCGATATCCCGGGTCAACTCTCCCGTTTTGAACATCAATTCCTTAAACTTCTCTTCGGTAACATTGGAATGCTTCGTCACAAACCGAACGACGCGTTCCTGCATTTTATCCAAATATTCGAATGTTTGCGGCACGCCGATAATTAACCCGTTCAACCGGATCGGATGAATCGTCATTGTGGCCGTTTCCGCAATAATGGAATAGTCGGCCGACACGGCGATCGGCACGCCGATGCTGTGACCGCCGCCCAGAACAAGTGCAATGGAAGGCTTCGAAAGCGTTGACACCATTTCTGCAATCGCCAGCCCGGCTTCCACATCACCGCCTACGGTATTGAGAATGATCATGACCCCTTCGATCTTCGGATTTTGTTCAGCCGCAACCAATTGCGGAATCAGATGCTCGTATTTGGTTGTTTTATTCTGCGGGGGGAGGACGATGTGCCCTTCCACTTGCCCGATTATGGTGAGACAAAAAATGTTGGATTCGCCCGAAATCGTATTCGTCTGACCCAGCTGCTGAATGTTCTCCAGTACTGGATTTTTCTTGATTTCCTCGGATCCCGGTTCCTGCTGCTTCGGATCATTAGATGATGCCATTAAGAGTCCCCCTTCGAATTTGGCGAAATGACCTTGCCATCATGGTGCATTATCTCCCATAGTATGAATAAGCTTGCTCTCTTTCATGCATCCTCCCGTGCACAGAACCAACTGAAAAAAGCTCCCTCCGGTTAAGGAGAGAGCTTTGCTATTTGCATAGGTTCAAGTGACTGTTCGAGCCTAGACTTCCATGATAATTGGAAGGATCATTGGTCTTCTTCTGGTTTGTTCATATAAAAAGCGTCCGAGAACATCTTTCACGTTAGTTTTTAAAGATGCCCATTCATTAACATTTTCATTCATAAGCTTCGTTAACGTATTGGTTACGATTCGATTGGCTTCTTCCAAGAGGCCCTCCGATTCACGTACATAGACGAATCCGCGAGAAATGATATCCGGTCCGGATAAAATTTTGCCATCTTGTTTGCTGAGAGTAACAACGACCACCAGAATACCGTCTTGAGACAGCAACTTACGGTCACGCAACACAATGTTGCCTACATCTCCGACGCCCAGTCCATCAATCAGAATGTTACCGCTTTGAACTTTAGAGCCTTTGCGGGCAACACCGTTCTGAATTTCTACCGTATCCCCGATATCGCAAATGAAAATATCTTCTTTTTCCATTCCGACAGACTCCGCGAGATGACCGTGTTGACGCAGCATGCGATATTCACCGTGAATCGGAATAAAGTATTTAGGCTTCATCAAATTGAGCATCAGCTTCAATTCTTCCTGGCTGCCGTGACCTGAAACGTGTACGCCGGTAACGGAACCTGGGCCATAAATAACGTTAGCGCCAATACGGAACAGTTCGTCCACAGTACGTCCTACGTCTCGTTCATTACCTGGAATCGGCGTAGCTGCAATGATGACGGTATCTCCAGGCAAAATATCTACCTTGCGGTGGGTGGAACGCGCCATTCTAGTCAGTGCTGACATTGGCTCGCCTTGACTACCTGTAGACAAAATGACAACCCGGTCAGCAGCCAGCTTGTTTACTTCCTCAGGCTCAATCAACATGCCATCCGGAATGTTCAAGTAACCTAATTCGCTGGCAATCGATACGACATTCACCATGCTTCGACCGATGACGGTAACTTTACGATTCGTCGCTGCCGCTGCATCGAACACCTGCTGTACGCGGTGAATGTTAGATGCAAAAGTAGCAATGACGACTCTCTGCTTAGCCTTACGGAACACTTCTTCAATCTCGACGCCTACACTGCGCTCGGATCCCGTGTAACCGGGACGCTCAGCGTTGGTGCTGTCGGAAAGCAAGGCCAAAACGCCTTTTTTCCCGATCTCGGCCATTCGGTGCAAATCTGCGTATTGATCATTCACAGGAGTCTGGTCAAATTTGAAGTCCCCTGTATGGACCACGACGCCTTCCGGCGTATCGAGCGCAACACCAACAGAATCAGGGATACTGTGATTGGTTTTGAAGAAAGTTGCTGTAATAGTGCCTAGAGAGAGCACGGAATCCGCATTGATGAGGATTCGGTTCGTCGTACCGAGCAAATTCGCTTCCTTCAGCTTCGCTTCGATCAGCCCCATTGTAAGCTTAGTCGCATACAAAGGAACATTCAAATGCTTCAGCACGTAAGGTAAGCCGCCGATGTGATCTTCATGGCCGTGAGTAATAATAATGCCGCGTACTTTATCCCGATTCTCCGTTAAGTATCCGATATCTGGAATGACAATATCGATTCCGAGCATGTCCTGCTCAGGAAACTTCAAACCACTATCAATAACGATGATATCGTTCGCATACTGAACGCAATACATATTTTTCCCGATTTCGCCCACGCCGCCAAGAGCGAAGATCAAAAGTTTATCAATATTTTTTTTGGACAAGAATATACCTCCTTCATAGATTGGACGACGAATTTTAAATGAAAAACCGAACTAGTCACTTGCCACCATTATACATGAAAAAAAACTACAAATACAAGTTTACTGCTATTTGCACTAGCTTCCCCAAAAAAAGAAAACCGATGCCGGAAGCACCGATTCATTAGGCGTTATCATACAAAAAGTGATTGGATGAATTGTCCTTCTTGCTCGGATACGCGAACCAACGGAAGTCTGACTCCCCCTGTCTGGATCCCTTTCAGTGCTAGAGCATGCTTGATTGGCGCAGGGCTCGGTACACGGAAAATGCCAGTAAAGATAGGATGGAGCTTACGATGAAGTTCTGCCGCTTGCTGAATGTTGCCTTCTAGATAATACTTTACCATAGATTGCATTTCTTTTCCAATCACATGACTGGCCACGCTGATAATGCCATACGCACCAACGGATAACGCCGGCAGCGCATTGCTGTCATCCCCGCTATATACAAGGAATCCCGGTGCCGCTTCACTGATAATGCGTGTCAATTGGTCCGTATTCGCACAGTCCTTGGTTGCCACGATATTCGCAATCTGCGATAGACGAATCGTCGTCTCCGCATCCACGTTAACGCCAGTACGTCCCGGTACATTGTACAGCATAACCGGCACTTGAACGGATTCAGCAACCGCTTTGAAGTGCTGGTACAGCCCTTCCTGCGACGGACGGTTATAGTAAGGAGCGACGATGAGCAAGCAATCGACTCCCAGCTTCTCGACCTGTTGGGAGAAATGGATGGTGTGGCCCGTGTCATTGCTTCCAGTGCCAGCAATGATCTTGCAGCGGCCTTTGGCATAACGAATGGATAGCTCGATCAGCTTCAGCTTCTCCTCGTCGGTTAATGTAGGCGCCTCACCGGTGGTCCCACAGATCACGAGGCTATCGGACTGCTGCTCCTCGATCAGATAATTGATTAGCGGTTCTACTTGGTCCCAGTTGACTTGCAATTGCTCGTCAAACGGAGTGACCATGGCTGTAATGACTCTTCCAAAATCCACCGTTTGCACCTCCTGAATCTCATTTGTATAAGTTAAATTTATGATGTAAAGCTTTAACGGATTTAACCATATCTTCCCCTTGCACAAGCACCCAGATCGTCGTATTCGAGTCGGCTGATTGCAAGATGCGTATGTCTTCCACCGTCAATGCTTCTACGATTTGCGCCATAATTCCGGGCACGCCGTTCATGCCTCCGCCGATGACGGAAACCTTCGCGCAGCCGCTGAGTGCATGTGGCTCATAGCCCTGGCTTGCGAGCAGCTTGACGGCGCGTTCCGCTTCATGATCGAATACGGTATATACGACCGCCGACGGATTAACGCTTATGAAATCTACGCTGATTTGGTTCTGCGCCATCGTTTTGAAGACGCGAAGCTGCAGATCAAACTGCCCTTCAACGGCAGCGACATGAATCTGCGTAATGTTCGTAAAATGCGCAATGCCCGTTACGAAACGGTCCCTGACTTGATTCATATCATGCGGGATCGTATCTGTAGCGGTCACCAAAGTTCCTGGATCTTTGGAGAAAGTCGATCTCACCCTGATCGGAATATTGGCATGCATGGCGACCTCGACGGCACGCGGATGGATCACTTTGGCGCCGTTGTGCGCCATGTTGCAAATTTCGGCAAAGCTGACGCGGATCAACGGCTTGGCATCCTCGACGATTCTTGGATCCGCTGTCATAATCCCATTCACATCTGTGAAAATGTCCACGATCTCGGCCTTTAGCGCTGCTCCAAGCGCGGTAGCGGACGTATCGCTGCCCCCGCGTCCGAGTGTCGTCAGCTCATTCTGGCTTGTTACGCCTTGAAATCCGGTCACAATGACGACCATATCTTGTTCCAATAATTCTATTATACGATTGGGCTGCATGGCAACTATCTTCGCATTGCCGTGGTCGTCATTCGTCAGAATGCCGGCTTGCCCACCTGTCAAAACCGTAGATTTGATGCCTCTTGATTGCAAAAGACTGCACAAATGCACCGCAGAGATTAATTCTCCGCAGCCCATGAGCATGTCGAGTTCCCGCGCCGGCAGCCCCTCCCCGTTCTTCCGAACGAGGTCCAAGAGCGTGTCGGTCGCATACGGTTCGCCTTTTCTTCCCATCGCAGATACTACGACTACTAATTTATAATCATCGATTAGTGCATCTTGGATATGTCCGATAACATGTTCTCTCGCCTGAGCGGTGGAAAGCGAAGTACCTCCAAACTTTTGTACAAGGATTCGCATGAGTTTCCCCCATATTCACTGCATGTTGGTCGCAGACATGCCGATTACTGTTCTATAGCAATATATTCAGCAATTTGCACAGCATTCCAAGCAGCGCCTTTGAGCAGGTTGTCAGAAACAATCCACATATTCAGTGCTCTCGGATTGCTTAAATCGCGGCGTACACGTCCAACGAACGTATCCAGCTTGCCAGCCGCATCGGCTGCCAGCGGATACTGCTGCTCAGCCGGATTGTCAACGAGGACGATACCGGGAGCATCGGCAAGCAACGACTTCACATCTTCGATGTCGAAATCTTCTTTCAATTCCACATAGACGGACTCGGAGTGGCCGTACACGACCGGGATGCGCACACAGGTTGCCGTCACATCAATCGACTCATCGCCCATAATTTTCTTCGTTTCAAGAATCATTTTCATTTCTTCATTCGTAAATCCATTATCCAAAAATTTATCAATTTGCGGAATCGCATTAAAGGCGATTTGATGTTTCACAGGAAGCGACCCCACCGGTAAAATATCCGGCTTCACATCGTGACCTGCCAAAACCTCCTTCGATTGCCTCAGCATCTCCTGGATTGCCTTCGCGCCCGCTCCAGATACCGCTTGGTACGTCGAAACGATAATGCGAGAAATGCCATACCGATCGTATAGCGGTTTCAGCGCGGCTACCATCTGGATCGTGGAACAGTTCGGGTTGGCAATGATTCCTTTGTGCTCATTGATTTTGTCCATGTTCACTTCCGGGACGACAAGCGGCGTATCGGCATCCATACGAAATGCACTGGTGTTATCGATACAGATCGCTCCCGCTTCAACCGCATGCGGCGCCAATGCTTTGGAAACGTCTCCGCCAGCGCTGAACAAGGCGATATCCACACCTTCAAAGCTGCCGGGGTTAGCTTCTTGAACGATGACATCCTGGCCTTTGAAAGGGATCCTAACGCCTGCCGAACGAGCGGACGAAAGCAATTTCAGTTCCTTGATGGGGAAATTCCGTTCTTCTAGTAGACGGATGATTTGTTCGCCGACGGCGCCAGTCGCGCCGACTACTGCGACGTTAAAAAGCTTCTGGTTGGACATTAGCTGGACTCTCCCCTTCAAGAATGATCTATGAATTAGTACTGAAATCTCTCAATAATCATCGGCTGAAGCTGCTTGCCTTCCAGTGCGGATTCGCAAGTCTCCATGATCAAGTCCATCCGGGCTACCAACGAATTTGGCTTAGCGCCGGGTGCATCTTGACCGAAAGGCACAAAAAAGATGTTCTTCGTAATAAGAAGCTTCGCAATATTCATTGCGTTGAGTCCGAGTCCGTCATTCGTCGAAATCGCTAAAACAAGCGGTCGCAAGTTTCGCATTTGCGCTTTGGCCGCCATAAGTACGGGACTTTCTGTCATCGCATTAGCCAGCTTGCTTGTCGTATTACCCGTACAAGGCGCGATAACCATCACATCAAGCAGTTTGGATGGGCCGAGCGGCTCAGCATCTACAATCGTAGAAATAATATCGTTCCCCGTAATGTCCTTCAACTGCTGCTGCCAATCCGCCGACTTGCCGAAACGCGTATCGGTTGTCATGATCGTATTGGATACGATCGGGATGACCCTCGCACCAGCGTCTACGAATCTCTTAATCTGAGGCATAACCTCTTCCAGCGTACAGTGAGAACCGGTTAACGCGTAACCGACCGTTTTCCCTTGCCAATTCATTCCACATCGCTCCTGTCTTTGAAGTCTTCCTCGATCAGCTGACTTAATGTGTTCGCCATGATGCGGCCTGCTGATTTGGGGGCGACGATGCCAGGTAACCCGGGCGCCAGCATCGCTTTGATGCCTCTCTTCTCGGCAAATCGGAAGTCCGTTCCGCCGGGTTTGGAAGCCAAATCGATGATGAGCGCGCGATGTGGGATATTGGTAATTACTTGCGCTGTGACTATCATAGTCGGAATTGTGTTAAAAAGCAAGTCAATATTCCCCACTTCCGGGTACAGGTCTTTCGTATAAAACGGCTGAAAACCCATCTCCCACGCCCTTGCAAAATGCTCGGGTTTCCTTACCCCTACCTTAACGGTAGCCCCTAATCCCTGCAGTGTTCTGGCCATCGTGAACCCCGTCCGTCCGAACCCTAAAACCATACATACAGAACCATGGATCGTAATATCCGTATTCTGGATCGCCATCATCAGCGCGCCTTCAGCGGTCGGAATCGAATTGTAAATCGCAACGTCGTCCCGATTGAACAACTCAATAACTTCAATGCCGTGTCCTGCACACAACGTCTTCAAATACGCTTTGGCCATTCCTGTATATACTTTGGCATGCTTCGGCAGCGAAGAAATGTGAACGTCCGTCAGCTTCAATTCTTCGCTAGAAAATATAGATTCCACTTGTCCCGAATCATCCGTACCTACCGCCGGCAATATAAGGACATCCACGCTTTGAAGCAGCACGGGATCCAGCTTGGCGCTCGTCACGCCGCTAAATTGCCTCCCGAGATTGTCAAAGCCGATTAATGTCACCGTCGCATCCAACTCGGTAAACTTTTGAATTACTTCAAGCTGCCGGGCGTCTCCGCCCATGAAAGCAACCGAAATCCCAGTAAGCATTCTTTGCTTACACCCCTTTCTCGGTCCGTTTCGATAAGTTATAGTATGCGTTCGCCTAAAGATGGGTGCTTCCCGCCAGCGAAACAAAAAAAAGAACCCCTGTTAAGAGGTTCTCCTTCTATTCTATCTATGCCTTATCGGCCTGTGTGGCCAAAGCCGCCTGCTCCCCGTACCGTTGCATCCAGTTCGGACACTTCCTTCAGTTCCACCGCCGGTACGAGCTGGAACACCATCTGCGCAATCCGTTCATTGCGCTCGATCGTGAACGCCTGCTGCCCGTGATTGATCAGCAGTACCTTGACTTCGCCGCGGTAATCGGCATCGATCGTGCCGGGCGAGTTCAACGTCGTGATGCCGTACTTGAACGCAAGGCCGCTGCGCGGTCTGATCTGTGCTTCAAGCTCCGGCGGCATGCTGAGCGCGAAACCGGTCGGAATGAGCCGCCGTTCACCCGGCTGGAGGATGAGCGGCTCGTCAACGGCTGCATGAAGATCGAATCCGCTCGCCGCTTCCGACATCCGCTGCGGCATCTGGATGTCCTCCTGCCCCGGCAGACGTTGGATTTGGACTTCGAACTTAGAGTGAGACAAGCTGATCCCTCCTGAAGGAGGAAACGACGTCGTCGGAGTTCCCTACCATGGATAAAGCGAACGGTGTGGAGAACAGCGATTTGGTTAAGGCTGAAATATGCTCCATTTGGACGCTGTCGATGCGCGCGAGCATTTCATCCAAGCTGTAGTGCTTGCCGGTCATCAGCTCGTTCTTCCCGAAGCGGTTCATTCGGCTGCTTGTGCTTTCAAGGCTCAGAATCAAGCTGCCTTTCAGTTGTTCCTTACCTTTCTTCAATTCCGACTCCAGCATGCCTTTGACGGCGATATCATGCAGAAGCTCCATCGTCACTTTAAGTACTTCTTCCGTTTGTTTAGGAGCAGTCCCCGTATAAATCGTAAACATCCCGCTATCGATATGAGAAGAATGGTACGAGTATACGGAATAAGCCAAGCCGCGTTTCTCGCGAATTTCCTGGAACAGCCTCGAGCTCATGCCGCCTCCGATCGCATTGTTCAATAGAACCATCGGATACAAATTATCCTCTTGCAGCGACAAGCCCGGCAGCGACAGGCAGAGGTGATTCTGCTCCGTCTTCTTCGCATGGAAAATAAGCTCACCCAAGAAATCAGGTGCCTCGTAGCTCGTTTCTTCACCGGATAAAGCGAAGCCGCCGAAATGCTTCTCGATGAGCTCGCGAACGTTATCATCAATATTACCGGCGATGCTAAGCACCGTATTCTCGATATTATAATGCTGCTTCATATAATTTCGAAGATCGTCGGACGACATTTGCGACAAGTTCTCTTGTGTGCCGAGAATCGTATACCCCAGCGGATGCGATCCGTACGAAGCTTTGGCTAATAAATCGTGCACGAGATCGTCAGGCGTATCTTCGTACATGGAGATTTCTTCATAGATAACGCCCTTTTCCTTCTCCAGCTCCCCTTCATCAAAGGAAGAGTTGAAAAACATATCCGATAGCACATCCATCGCAAGCGGCAGGTGCTCATCAAGCACCTTGGCATAGTAGCAGGTGTACTCTTTGGATGTAAAGGCATTCACATTACCGCCGATGCCATCGAAGATCTCCGCGATATCTTTGGCCGAGTGGCGCTCCGTTCCCTTGAACAGCATATGCTCGATAAAATGCGAAATGCCGTTCTTGTCTTGTGACTCGTTGCGCGAGCCGGTTTTGACCCAAATCCCGAAAGTGACGGACCGGAACGTCGGTATTTGTTCCATGACCACTCTCAGGCCGTTATGTAAGCGATATTTGATCACTCTGTTTCCTCCTCGAAATGAAGCCCGTAAAGTCCCATTTCCAAATTATACTTTCTCAGTCTAACAAAAATGTACGAGCGACTCAACTTTCCTGCGAGCGGACAGGCTAATTGGCCAACGGCTCAGCTTCCGCTACTCGTTTTGAGGATAACAACTCCGTGACGGTGCCCAGCGTTAACCCTTTATTTTTGATGATCCGGATCATCCCAGGCAGTGCGTCCTTGGAAGATTGCGTAGGATGCATCAGGATGAGCGAGCCCGGTTCCACATTGGCGGACAGGCGCTGCAGAATTCGGCTTGCACCCGGATTTTTCCAATCGATCGTATCGAATGTCCATAGGACTGTTTGCAACTTAAACTCAGATGCCACTTGAATCGTTTCCTGTTTGAAATAGCCGGATGGCGGTGCGAACAACGTATTATTGACGCCTAGCTGCGACTTCAGCAGCTCTTCTGTTTTGGAGATCTCCTCCACCGCCTTGCTGCGGCTTATATTTCTCATATCCCTATGCGAATAGGCATGATTGGACATTTCGTGCCCTTCGCTTTGAATTTGCTTCGCCACATCCACATTCTTCTTCAACCAGGAGCCGTCCAGGAAGAAGGTCGCATGAACATTCTCCTTGCGAAGCGTCTCCAGCATGCTCGGCAGAAATTCATTGCCCCAAGCAACATTAATCATCAAGGAAACCATCGGCTTCTTCGGGTTGCCTTTGTAAACCGGATTTGGCCCCAGATCCTCCAATTGAATGGCTGGGGGCACTTCTTTCATGACATAATTGATTTTGCCAGTGTCTAGTCTGTGCTCCGTAAGCTTCATCGTCTCCGCAATATCGACTTCAAGCCCGTTATAGCCGGGGATCGCTTTCCAAACAGAATCAATTCGCGCATTAATCGGAGCGACTTTGCGCTTCTCCGCCTCCTGCGTGATTGTTTCCAATAAGGTATTGGAATTGTCAGTGCCTTGTACCCGCGCGCGGCCAGCCGTATTCGCGAAGACGGGCAGTGTCTCTTGATTCTGCCAATCGGTCCCGAATACAGATGGACTCTTGCCGTCTTTCACCGCGGCAATATAAATTCCCACATCAGGGATCGTATGTAACCCAAGCATCACCATAGCAAAGAAACTCCCGAGAAGAAGCCATTTCTTGTAGCGCATAGACAGGTCCCCCTTATCCTTATGTCCTGATTGTATGCACGAGGGGACAAGGTTAGAACGGAGCATGTCCGGCCTAGATGAAAAGCAAAAAAGAGACAGATTGATCTGACTCTTTATCCGAAAATTATGCGAATGTGACCTCGCAAGTCACGCGGCCTTAAGTTTGCGCCGGGACTTGCGAAGTTAGTGTAGCTTTGCGGGACAAATTGATTCTTCCTTGCTGATCGATCTCCGTCACTTTGACCGTGATTTGGTCACCGACATTTACGACATCCTCCACTTTCGCTACGCGCTCTGTGGATATTTGCGAGATATGCACGAGACCTTCTTTGCCTGGCAAAATTTCGACGAAAGCGCCGAATTTCTCCACGCGTTTGACCGTACCGAGGTAAGTCTCTCCAACAACGACTTCACGCACGATGCCCTCAATGATGGAGCGCGCTTTCTCGTTCATCGCTTGGTTGGAAGAAGCGATAAATACGCGGCCGTCCTGCTCGATATCAATTTTCACGCCGGTTTCTTCAATAATTTTATTGATGATTTTACCGCCTGCCCCGATCACGTCACGGATTTTGTCCGGATTGATGTTCATGGTCAAAATCTTAGGCGCATATTCGGACAGCTGTTTCTTCGGCTCTGCAATGCGGTCCACCATTTTGCCCAGGATGTGCATCCGGCCTTCTTTGGCTTGCTGCAGCGATTGCTGCAAGATGCTGCGGTCGATACCGTCAATTTTGATATCCATTTGAAGGGCAGTGATACCTGCGGAAGTACCTGCAACTTTAAAGTCCATATCGCCGAGGTGATCTTCCATCCCCTGAATATCGGACAGAATGGAGAAATGGTCACCGTCTTTGATCAGACCCATCGCAATACCCGCTACCGGTGCTTTGATCGGAACGCCTGCATCCATAAGCGCTAGTGTGCTTGCGCAAATACTTGCTTGGGAAGTAGACCCGTTGGATTCCAGAACTTCAGAAACAAGTCGGATCGTATATGGGAAATCCGTTTCGTTAGGAATAATAGGCTCAAGCGCTCGCTCTCCCAACGCACCATGTCCGATTTCACGGCGGCCCGGCGGACGAAGCGGTCTTGCTTCCCCGACGGAGAACGGCGGGAAATTATAGTGATGCATGAAACGTTTGGTTTCTGTAAGATCGAGGCCGTCCAGAATTTGAACATCCCCTAGTGCGCCTAGCGTACATACGCTTAATGCTTGCGTTTGACCGCGTGTGAACAAACCGGAGCCGTGTGTGCGCGGCAGCAAGTCGATGTCGCAATCGATCGGACGGATTTCATCCAATTTACGGCCATCTGGTCTTACTTTATCGTGCGTGATCAAGCGGCGAACTTCTTCCTTGACGATGTCATAAAGCGTTTCTTTCACGTCTGCGAGCAGCTCCGGAGTTTCCGCATAAAGCGCCGTAAAGTGTTCAACGGCTTCTGCGTTCACAACATCGATCGCTTCTTGACGAGCATGCTTCTCCGAAATTTTGATCGCATCGACAAGTCTGGCCTGTGCGAAATCACGCGTAGCCTTGCTCACCTCAGCATCAACGGTATGAAGCTTCACTTCCATTTTCGGTTTGCCGGCAATTTCGACCAATTGCTCGATAACCGCTACGATTTTGCGGATTTCGTCATGACCGTACATGATGGCTTCCAGTACAACGTCTTCCGATACTTCATTGGCGCCGGCTTCAACCATCATGATGGCATCCTTCGTACCGGCAACCGTTAAGTGCAGGTCGCTCTTCTCGGCAGTCTCGCCTGTCGGATTGATCACGAATTGTCCGTCAACGCGGCCAACGATCACGCCGCCAACCGGTCCGTTGAATGGAACGTCCGAGATCGCAAGTGCAGCGGAAGTTCCAATCATCGCCGCGATTTCCGGCGGGCATTCCTGATCCACGCTCATCACCATGGAAACGATCTGTACGTCATTACGGAAGCCTTCCGGGAATAACGGACGAATCGGACGGTCCGTTAGACGGCTGGCCAGAATCGCTTTCTCGCTCGGACGACCCTCACGTTTAATGAAACCGCCCGGGATCTTACCCACAGAGTACAGTCTCTCTTCATAATTCACGGTTAACGGGAAGAAATCCAGGTCTTTCGGACCGCTGGATGCCGTTACTGTGCTTAGTACAACCGTATCGCCATAACGAACGGTTACAGCCGCATTGGCTTGTTTGGCCAGTCTGCCCGTTTCAAGAATGAACGGTTTACCGCCAAGTTCCATTTGTACCCTTTTCTCCATAACATCCTCCTAAGGAATTGACTTGCTTCACTATGTGTTTGTGTTTGGGTTAATTACGCAGAATCAAACACCTTGACTTCAGACTCCTCTATGTATTCCCTGTATGCCCTATGCTTGGAGTCATCCTCTATTTCTGCGCACTGTCTAGTATTTCCTTCTTTTTCCCTTTTAAAAATACAAGAAAAAGCAACCTCGTTGCTGCACGCTGCGCAAGCTTTATCAAGCCCAGCGAAGGAGCAACAGGTTGCTTCTCATTGTCGATTTTATCGACGCAAACCAAGCTTTTCGATCAAAGCGCTGTAACGGTTCACATCTTTGTTCTTCACATAGGCTAGCAACTTACGACGTTGACCAACCATTTTGAGCAAACCACGACGGGAGTGGTGATCTTTCTTGTGCGTACGAAGGTGGTTCGTAAGGTTTACGATGTTCTCCGTAAGGATAGCAACTTGTACCTCTGGTGAACCTGTGTCGGTATCATGTACCTTGTGTGTTTGGATCAGTTGTGTTTTGCGCTCTTGCGTCAATGCCATGATTGTTCATCTCCTAAATTCTATTGTATCCCCACTAGCCTAGAAATCGCCGATGAGAGCGTCTATCCAAGCTAAGGTTCATGCCGAAGGGAGTCCCTTGGGCAACGTTATTCAGTATATCATAGTCGCCATGCAGAAGTAAATGTTTGTTTCTGCTCGTACGACGCTACTCATAATTGCGGGCTGCTTCTGCATCCAGCTTTATCTGCGTGACCAGCTCATCAATCGAGGAGAACTTCCGCTCCGGACGCAGGAAAGCGATCAGTTCCACTTTCAGGCGCTCGCCGTAAATTTGCTGGGAGAAGTCAAACAAATGAGCTTCGAAAGAAGGCTTGAGCTCACCTGTAGCAAAGGTCGGCTTCACGCCGATATTCATTACACCTTTATAGGTTTCCCCATTCAGGATTGCTTTAATCGCATACACGCCATTTCTGGGAATAACATACGATTCATCTAAAGCCAGATTGGCCGTTGGAAATCCCAGCTGTCTTCCCCGCTTCTCGCCGTCAACCACCTTCCCGCTGATGCTGTAAGGACGCCCAAGCAGTCTTGTTACGGTGTCAATGTCCCCTTGCTGCAGCGATTCACGAATCAGAGTTGAGCTAACTTTTTCGCCGTCCATTTGAAAAGGTCTCACCACTTCTACTGAAAATTTCCCATGACTCAGCTCACATAGCGAATCCGGATTGCCCTTGCCTTGGTAGCCGAATGTAAAATCAAACCCGCAGATCACACTGTTCACACCAAGCTGATCCAACACTTGATCCACGAATTGCTCAGGGGATAGCCGCATTAGCGAAGCATCGAATGTGACGACATACGTGTGACTGACACCCAGCGAGGCGAACTTCTCCATCTTCGCTTGCATTGGCGTCAAGAGATCTAAGTATTTATCCTGCCCCATGACCGCTCGGGGATGAGGATGAAAGGTCATGATGGCCGATGGCAGGCCAAGCTTCTTAGCCGTGCTAAGCGCTCGTCCGATCACTTCCTGGTGCCCCAGATGGACACCGTCAAAGTCGCCGATCGCTACAACCTGCTCGCCTGCAAATACAGACGCAGCATCAAAATCGATGGGATATGATATCGGTATTATTTGCATATAAGTTCATTTCACCTATCCATTTCAGCCTGTCCCGGACATTTCGTCTAATGAAACACTTTCGAAGGGATCAGGATTTGGCCAGCGCTTCTCCATTCGAACAAGCCAAGAAAACGTTGATCGGGCGAATAAGCGCGCACTAGCACTTGAGAATCCTTCGCACCTTCTACGCGCTGCGCAGGCAAGGCAATTCGCTTCCCTTGCTGAACATGTACGGCTTCCTGAGCGGACAGCTCCACGGCAGGAATGTGCGAAATCGCCTGATCCATCGGGATCAGATGATTCTGCAAATCGCCTTGCTTCTTCAGCTCGGCAATTTGCTCGAAGGTTAAGCATTGCTCCTTGCGGATACTGCCGGTTGAAGTACGGATCAAACTTTTCATAACGGCTGGGTACCCCAGCGCTTTGCCGATATCCACACATAACGTTCGGATATAGGTCCCTTTGGAGCACAGCACGCGGAAATGAATTTCCGGTCGCTCGGCTGTGAGGTCAATTCGAACAATATCCAAACGATGGATCGTCACGCGGCGGGATTTGCGCTCGACTTCCTTGCCCTCGCGAGCAAGCTCATAAAGCCGCTTCCCATCGACTTTCACGGCGGAAAACATAGGAGGCGTCTGGTCGATGTCACCGACGAAACGATGCAAAATGTCTC
Source organism: Bacillus sp. 3255 (assembly GCF_031456485.1). Taxonomy (NCBI): domain Bacteria; kingdom Bacillati; phylum Bacillota; class Bacilli; order Caryophanales; family Bacillaceae; genus Bacillus; species Bacillus sp. 3255. The sequence continues at coordinate 124,447 of NZ_JAVDUS010000021.1, read as the reverse complement.
GGACTTGCGATTCTTCCAAATGAACGTGAGGCACTTCCGCTGTAACGGTACCGGTCATATCCTCCGTATCGGTGGAGAGTCCGACCAGCAGCTTCGCCTCATACTCTTTGGGCAGCTCTTGCATGTATTCGACCATACGGGTGGCCCGGCCAATGCAAAGCGGTAAAACCCCGGTAACCTGGGGATCCAACGTGCCGGTATGACCGATCCGTTTGATGCCGAGTATGCCTCTGGCTTTGGCCACTACATCGTGAGATGTGAAGCCCTCGGGCTTCCATACAGGCAGAATACCTTCCAATGATTGTTGCGTCATTTCAGCTTGCTCCCTACTTCCTGCACCATTCTCTCTACCGCTTGTTCCAGAGTCCCGTGGATCGTGCACCCGGATGCCCGCACATGGCCGCCGCCGCCCAGCGATTGAGCGACCGCCGCAACATCGACAAGACCGGATGAGCGGAGACTGACCTTGATCACGCCGGCTGCCTTCTCTTTAAACAGCATCCCCACTTCAACCCCCTCCACATTCCGGGGATAGTTGACGAGCCCGTCCAAGTCCTCGCTGGAAGCACCCGTGGCCTCCAGATCGGCAAGCGATACGGCAAGCCATGCTAACTTCCGGTCATGTGCGAACGATAGCGTGGATAGTGCTTTCTGCAGCAGGACGATTTGTGAATATGTGACTCTTTCCAACACTTGCTCCGCGATAACAGATCCCTCTACACCCAGATCGAGCAAAGATGCTCCCATCTGCATCACTTCCGGCGATGTATTGGAATATCTGAAGCCGCCTGTATCTGTCAAAAGCCCTGTATAGATGCAATCTCCAAACACCAGGTCGGGCTTCAAGTTCATATGTATAGCCAAATCGTACAAAATCTGAACGGTTGCGGCAGCATCATGCTTAATGAGATGGCACGTTCCGAAATTATCGTTCGTCGGGTGATGATCTATATTGAGCAAATCGGCTCCTTCATCAAAAAGAGTGCTGACCCTACCTATTCTGGAGAAATCAGCACAATCAACACTTATGATGGTCCGGTATTGCCTTTCCGGCACGTTCCGGCTGTAGTCGAGAACACGATCGCTTCCCGATAAATAGGAAAATTTCGAAGGCATGGCACCTTCATTGATCATCGTATAGGATTTCCCAAGCTTATCCAGAAGCCAGCCCGTCGCGTATGTAGAACTGGCGGCATCTCCATCCGGCTGGATGTGAGATACCACCAAGAAATCATCATGCTGCTCGATAAACTTAGCCGCTGCTTCCAGCTGCTGGCTGTATTCGTTGGCATGGATCATTCTATCGTTCATACGCTTGGATTTCCTTCCTGATTGAGCTTATGCAGCAAATTCTCGATGTGACTGCCGTAATCGATCGACGCATCGAATCTGAATTGCAGCTCCGGAATTTTACGCAACCGAATTCGTTTCCCAAGTTCGGAACGAATGTATCCGGATCCGGCAGAAAGAGCCTTCAAAGTAGCCTCTTTCTGTTCATCCGTACCCATGACGCTTAGAAACACGCGAGCCATGGACAAATCATTCGTTACGTCGACACCCGTTACGGTCAGGAACCCGATACGCGGATCTTTTAGCTCCGATTGCACGATTTGGCTTAATTCTTTCTTAATTTGCTCGCCTACGCGGCCTACGCGAACCCTAGCCATTTGTTATCACCTCTCAACGGACTCCATGATGAAGGCTTCAATAATGTCGCCCTCTTTAATATCATGATAACGCTCCAGAGATATACCACATTCGTAACCTTGGGCCACTTCTTTTTGGTCATCTTTGAATCGTTTCAAGGAATCGATTTTGCCTTCATGGACAACAATACCGCTGCGGATCAAGCGTGTTTGCGCATTACGAGCAATTTTGCCCGATGTGACCATACAACCGGCAATCGTTCCTGAACCCGTAATTTTGAATACGTTCCGGACTTCGGCTTGGCCAAGCAGCACTTCTTTGAAGATTGGATCCAGCATACCTTTCATGGCCTGCTCGATTTCTTCAATGACGTTGTAGATGATGTTGTGCAGACGAATGTCGACTTTCTCTTGATCTGCCGTAGATTTCGCAGCCGGTTCTGGACGTACGTTGAATCCGATAATAATCGCGTTGGATGCGGAAGCCAGAATGATATCGGACTCCGTAATCGCACCTACACCGTTATGCAGGATTTTGACGCGAACGCCTTCCACTTCGATCTTCTCGAGGGAGCTCTTCAATGCTTCTACAGAGCCTTGAACGTCCCCTTTGATGATGACGTTCAGATCTTTGATTTCGCCGTCTTTGATGTGCTTGAAGAGGTCATCCAATGTAACGCGCGAATTCGCCGTCATCTCGGATTGACGCAATGCAATTGCGCGGCGCTCAGCGATGTCTCTAGCTTTACGCTCATCTTCGTACACCAAGAATGGATCTCCAGCTTGAGGAACGTCGGTCAGACCCGTAATCTCAACCGGTGTTGAAGGACCCGCTTCTTTCAAGCGTTTGCCTTTGTCGTTGACCATCGCTCTGATCCGACCGAAGTGAACACCCGCTACGAAGCTGTCTCCAACCTTCAAAGTACCGTGCTGAATCAGAACGCGAGCCACCGGACCTCTGCCTTTGTCCAGCTCGGCTTCGATGACAGTACCTCTTGCACGCTTGTTCGGGTTAGCTTTGTATTCTTGAACTTCCGCTACGAGCAAGATCATCTCTAAGAGATTCTCAAGTCCGATGCGCTGCTTCGCAGAAATTTCGCAGAAAATCGTATCGCCGCCCCACTCCTCCGGAACCAATTCATAAGCGGTAAGAGCTTGTTTGATTTGGTCTGGATTTGCGCCTTCTTTATCGATTTTGTTCACTGCGACGATGATCGGAACACCTGCCGCTTTGGCATGGGAGATCGCCTCTACCGTTTGTGGCATAACGCCGTCATCGGCTGCAACGACAATAATTGTAATATCCGTTACTTGTGCACCGCGGGCACGCATGGTTGTGAACGCTTCGTGACCCGGTGTATCCAGGAACGTGATTTTCTTCTGGTTAACTTCAACTTGGTACGCCCCGATGTGCTGCGTAATACCGCCCGCTTCACCTTCGGTTACGCTAGTTTTACGAATGGCATCGAGCAGCGTCGTTTTACCGTGATCGACGTGACCCATGATCGTAACAACAGGCGGACGCTCAAGCAGATCTGCCGCATCGTCGATCTCTTCGAAAGTCTCGAAGTTATCTTCTTCGACTTTGATTTTAATTTCAACCTCAACGCCGAACTCGGTTGCGATCAATTGGATCGTATCCAGATCAAGCTCTTGGTTAATGGTTGCCATTGTTCCCAGGAACAGCAGCTTTTTGATAACCTCGGAAGCATCTTTGTGGAGCAATTTCGCCGTTTCACCGACGGTCATGCTGCCGCGGACGATGATTTTCTTAGGTGTGTTATCGATTTTCTCTTTCTTGACCGTTTCCTGTTGGTATCTGCCTCTGTTGTTGCCGCGTTGATTGCCTCTGTTACCTGGTCCGCGATTTCCCCCGGAGCGGTTATCGTCGAAGCGCTTTGGCGTCGGCTTCGATTTCTTCGTTGTGATTACGCCAGCCTTCGCTGCCGCATCATCCAACTCGGCCGCTGAAGCTCCAACGTGGAACTGCGGCTTCGCTTCTTGAATGACCGGTCTTCCACTTTGGTTATTGCGGTTGTCATACGGTTTGTTAGGACGGCCTGGACCTGTATTGCGGTTGCCGCTCGGCCCTTGCGAACGGTTGCCGCTCAGGTTAGATCCGCCGGCAGCCGGTGCGCCTGCGCCCGGATTCGGACGGGATGCAGCGAAATTGTTGTTGCTGCGAGGAGCGCCGCCTTGGCCTTGACCGCCTGGACGTTGATTGTTGTAACCGCCGGAAGATCCGCCTGGACGGCTGTCATTCGAGCGGAAAGGAGGTCTGTCGCCGGAACGCTGGCCGCCTTGACCTTGACCTTGACCTTGACCGCCTGGACGTCCGCCGCCAGAATTGGAGCCTTGATAGCCGGAGCGCTGGCCGCCCTGGCCTTGGCCGCTTGGACGTCCGCTGCCGGAGTTGGAGCCTTGATAGCCGGAACGTTGTCCGCCTTGGCCTTGACCGCCGGAACGTCCGCCGCCTTGATAAGAGCCTTGACCCTGACCGCCGGAACGACCGTCACGTTGTGGCTGGGAAGAACGATTCGTATTCGGCGATGTTGAATTCGATTGAGCCGGTGCAGCTGCACCATTATTCGTTTGGTTGGCTAATTGTTCTGAGGAAGCAACAGGCTTGGAAGCCCCCGTTGCTGCACCTTTATTCTCTTGTGCTGGAGCCTGCGTTGCAGGATTCTGATTCGTCGTCGATGAATTCACATTTCCTCCGTCCGTAGCTGCTCGTTTGGCAGCCGCATTTGCTTTTATATCACGGAAAAATTTTTCAACGGAACTAACCGCGTCATTTTCCATTACACTCATATGATTGTTAACTGGGATATTCAAACGTTTAAGAATAGTTATAATCTCTTTACTGCTCATATTAAGCTGTTTGGCGTATTCGTATACGCGCGTTTTGTCTTTATTATCTTGTTGTTTATTGGTCAATATGTTCCACCTCCGCAGGATTTTCTTGACTTTTCTGCAGCATCTGTGCGAAGCCTCCGTCCAATACACCTATGGTGACACGCATCTCTTTTCCAATGCTGCGGCCCAATTCATATTTCGATCCAATTTCCATGAGTGAAACCCCATAGAACTGGCATTTGTCCTGAAATTTCTTACGTGTATTAGCCGAAGCGTCCTTCGCCATAATGACAAGTTTGGCTTCTCCCGAACGAATGGCTTTGAAAACTCCTTCATCGCCGGTAACAAGCTTCCCCGCCCGCATCGCCAGACCTAATTGGGATGAAAATTTAGGATTCATCATCGGATTCCTCCTCTTTGGAAGAGAGGAACTCATCTTCGACGCGAATGAAATCTTGCTCCAATTGGTCATAAATATCGGCGCTAACGGCATGCTTAAGTGCTCGATCCAAGGCTTTGCTTTTCTTTGCCAATTTAAAACAAGAAACTTTCCCGCATAAGTAGGCACCGCGCCCGGATTTCTTCCCCTTAAGATCAATGAGAATGTCATCCTCAGGCGTTTTGACGACGCGGATCAACTCCCTCTTCGGCATCATTTCCTGGCAGGCCACGCATTTTCTCAGAGGGACTTTTCTCTGCTTCATTCCGATCACCCCTTGCTTTCAAACAAAAACTTAATCGATGGAGACTGAATCTTGATGCATTTCTTCTGTATAAGTTTTCACTCGGCCAAATTCTTGCTCCGCTTGTGTTTCACTCTTAATGTCAATTTTCCAGCCGGTCAACTTGGCTGCCAGGCGGGCATTCTGCCCTTTGATCCCGATCGCCAGAGAAAGCTGGTAGTCCGGCACGATGACGCGCGCCATTTTCTCATTTTCATGAATTTGGACTTCAAGCACTTTGGAAGGACTAAGCGCATTCGCCACATATTCCTCAACGCTTTCCATCCAACGAACGATGTCGATTTTCTCGCCGCGAAGCTCGGTTACGATCGTTTGGACGCGAAGCCCTTTAGGTCCTACGCAGGAGCCTACAGGATCGACTTCCGGATTGCGGGAATGAACCGCGATCTTGGAGCGGAATCCCGCTTCACGGGCAACCGAACGAATCTCCACCACACCGTCGAAAATTTCCGGAACTTCCAGCTCGAACAGACGTTTAAGAAGACCAGGGTGCGTTCTGGACAAAATGATTTGCGGCCCTTTGGTCGTGTTCTCCACCTTCGTAATATACGCTTTGATGCGGTCGCCCTGCTTGAACTTATCGGTCGGCATCAGCTCTGTCAAAGGCAGCACTGCCTCAACCTTGCCCAAGTCCACATAAATATTACGCTGATCTTGACGCTGAAGAATCCCCGTAACGATATCTTCTTCTTTGTCGATAAAAGCGTTGTAAATCAAACCGCGCTCCGCTTCGCGAATGCGCTGCGTCACGACTTGTTTCGCCGTTTGAGCGGCAATTCGTCCGAAATCGCGAGGCGTAACTTCAATTTCAACGATATCATCCAATTGGTAATTCGGATTGATCTCACGCGATGCATGTAGCGAGATTTCCAATCTTGGGTCAAGCACTTCCTCAGTTACGGTTTTGCGGGCAAATACCTTGATGAGGCCAGTATGACGATTGATATCTACGCGCACATTCTGTGCGGTGTTGAAATTGCGTTTATAGCTTGAGATCATCGCTGCCTCAATTGCATCAATCAGTAACTCCTTTGAGATACCCTTTTCGCGTTCAATCTCGGACAGCGCTTCGATAAAATCCGTGTTCATTTGAACTGAGTCCCCCCTTTCAATAAATACCGGTCACTAAAAGACGATAGCGAGACGAGCGCTTGCTACCTTAGTGAACGGAATCGTTACTTTCTTCTTGCCAATTTCAATTACCAGATCTTGTTCGTCAAATGAGAGCAATAATCCTTCAAATTCCTTGGCACCTTCGATTTGCTCATAGGTCGTTACAAAGACGTGGGAATTTACAGCCTTATAGTAATCTTGAACTTTCTTAAGCGGACGCTCTGCGCCAGGTGAAGATACTTCCAAGAAATAAGCATCAGGGATCGGATCTTTCTGATCCAATTGAGTACTCAGAAACTCACTGATGCGGCCGCAATCATCTATATCAATTCCGCCTTCTTTGTCCGCATACACGCGAAGGAACCAATTGCTGCCCTCTTTGACATACTCGACATCCACGAGTTCAAATCCATTTTGTTCCATGTAGTCTTTCAGCATGTCCTCTATGACGGATTTGATATGCGCTTGTGTAACCACAGATACATGTACCTCCTAAAATTTGACTTTCCCCTTATTTCATACCGAAAAGTCCTATATCAAAATGTAAAGAGTGGGTTTCCCCACTCTTTGATCACAAGCTGATATCCTCATTATTGCCAAGAAAAATTATACCATAACCAATCTTTGCATTACAATAGCAAGTTGTAAATGTTTTTCACTTGACAGCTAAGATTATACCAATGGAAAAGCTGGTCATTTTAGAAGAGAGACAGTTGATTGGATTCCGGTAATCCGCGGAAGCACCCCATCGATGTCAAAAGCTCGATGACCGTTTTGGATGCTTTGGACCGGTTCTGGAAGTCCTCGATCGAAAGGAAATCGCCATCATCCTTGGCGGCAGCGATATTCTTCGCTGCGTTCTCGCCGATCCCCGACATCGCCGCAAATGGCGGTATCAAGGAATTGCCGTCGATCGTGAATCGCGTCGCATCCGAACGATAAATATCGATCGGCTTAAAGCTGAACCCTCGCGAAGTCATCTCCAGCGACATCTCCAGAATGGAGACCATCGCCTTCTCTTTCGGAGTAGCTTGGAAGCCTTTCTCTTCGATCTCGATCAGACGCTTGAGTATGGCGTCGTAACCTTGGCACAACAGGTCCAAATCGAAGTCCGCCGCACGAACGCTGAAATAAGTCGCATAATAGGCAATCGGGTGATACACCTTGAAATAAGCGGTACGTACTGCTGAAATAACATATGCGGCAGCATGCGCTTTGGGGAACATGTACTCGATTCGCTCACAGGACTCGATATACCACGCAGGCACGTTGCAGCGTTTCATCTCTTCCTTCCACTCGTCGGTCAAGCCTTTCCCTTTCCGTACGCTTTCCGTAATTTTGAACGCGAGACCCGCATCCATGCCGGCTTTATAAATTAAGTACAACATAATATCGTCACGGCATCCGATAACGGTTTTAATATTACAGATGCCCTTCTTGATCAGCTCTTGGGCATTGCCGAGCCAAACGCCTGTTCCGTGTGACAATCCGGAGATCTGCAATAAATCCGCAAAGGAGCTCGGCTGCGTTTCTTGCAGCATCTGCCGAACGAACTTCGTTCCCATCTCCGGCACGCCGTAGGTGGCAACCGGGGAACGAATCTGGTCCGGCGTGACGCCAAGGGCGTCCGTTGAATTAAAAATGCTCATCGCTTTGGGATCGTTCATCGGAATGGTCGTCGGATCGATACCCGTCAAGTCCTGAAGCATCCGCATCATCGTCGGATCGTCGTGCCCGAGAATATCCAGCTTGAGCAGGTTGGCGTCGAAGGCGTGATAATCGAAATGCGTCGTTTTCCATTCCGAATTCTTATCGTCCGCCGGGTATTGAACAGGGGTAATATCATCTACTTCCATGTAATCAGGGACGACTACGATTCCCCCAGGATGCTGACCCGTGCTCCGCTTAACGCCTGTGCAGCCTGCCGCTAACCTGTTCAGCTCGGCACCACGCCACTTATGGCCATACTCTTCTTCGTATTTCTTAACGAAGCCGAAAGCCGTTTTCTCGGCGACGGTTCCGATCGTTCCCGCACGGAATACGCATTTCTCACCGAAAATTTCTTTCGTATAATTATGGGCAACAGGCTGGTATTCACCGGAAAAGTTCAAGTCGATATCGGGAACTTTGTCCCCTTTGAAGCCAAGAAACGTTTCGAACGGAATGTCATGGCCGTCGCCTTTGAGACTTCCGCCGCAATTCGGGCAATCCTTGTTCGGCAAATCGAAGCCGCTGGGCACGCTGCCGTCCAAGAACCATTCGCTGTGCTGACAGGAATAGCAAATGTAGTGAGGCGGCAGCGGATTCACCTCGGAGATGCCGAGCATCATCGCAACGACCGATGAACCAACCGATCCCCTCGAGCCTACAAGATAGCCGTCGGCATTGGATTTCTTCACCAGTCGCTCGGAAATCAAATAGTTGGCGGAGAACCCGTATTTAATAATCGGCACAAGCTCCTTCTCCAACCGGGCAACGATGACCTCAGGCAGTTCATCCCCATAAATATTTTTGGCTGTCGTATAACAAGTATTCCGGATTTCTTCGTCAGCTCCATCGATGATCGGCGTGAACAGCTTGTCCGGGAACAGCTCGATCACTTCGAAGCGGTCTGCCAGCTCATTCGTATTGCGAACGACGACTTCGAGCGCTTTCTCTTCGCCCAGGAACTTAAACTCCTCCAGCATCTCTTTGGTCGTACGGAAATGAGCGTCCGGCTTCTTCATCGATTTGAGCGGGCTGAAGCCGGTAATCCCGTGAATCGTTATGTCCCGGCACATTTTCTCGCGCGGGTGCAGATAATGCACGTTCCCTGTGGCGATGACCGGCTTGCCCGTCTTGTAGCCGATCTCGCAGACGCGTCTAACGGCATTGCGCAAATCTTCTTCGCTGCCGACAAGCTCCTTATCGACCAGGTGCATATTGTAGCTGACCGGTTGAATTTCCAGAATGTCGTAGAACTCTGCGACTTGTTCGGCTTCCTCGATGGATTTGTTCAGAACCGCTTCGAAGAATTCACCTTTCTCACAGCCGGAAGTAATAAGCAGACCTTCCCTCAGTTCAACAAGCACGCTCTTCGGAATCGTCGCCGACTTTTGCAGATAAGTAGTATGGGATAAGGATATAAGTTTGAATAAGTTCTTTTTGCCTACGGCATTCAACGCATACACACAGCAGTGGAACGGCCGCTGATTCGACAAATCTTTGCCGACGTAGTCGTTCAGCTTGGCCAGACTCGTAATTTGTCGATCGTACGCCTCGTTAATTAAATGATATAGTACAAATCCTAAGGCAATGGAGTCGTCGATCGCGCGGTGATGGTTGTCCAAGCTTACTTTAAATTTGTCTGACAGCGTGTTAAGACGATGATTTTTCATAGCCGGGAATAAGAATCTCGCCAGTTCGAGCGTATCCAACACCGGATTCGTTACTTCGGGCAATCCCATTCGCTTCAAATTCGCTTGGAGGAAGCCCATATCGAAACGGGCGTTATGAGCAACGAGCACGGCATCGCCGACGAACTCCACGAACTTCGGAAGCTCCTCCTCGATGTCAGGTGCACCGACAACCATATCGTCCGTAATATTCGTCAATTGCTGAATGTTATAAGGAATCTTCTCATGCGGGTTAATGAACGTTGCGAACCGGTCGATTTCTTTGCCGTCCTGCATTTTCACGCCTGCAAGCTCGATGATGCGGTTGTTCGTAACGGACAACCCCGTCGTCTCCACGTCGAAGATGACATAGGTCGCCTCTTTCATCTCGATATTGACCGCATTCATGACGATCGGCACGGAGTCGTTCACCACATTCGCTTCAACGCCGTAAATCACTTTGATGCCATGCTTCTTCGCGGCCTTGCCGGCGTCCGGGAAGCATTGAATATTGCTGTGATCCGTGATCGCAATCGCTTTGTGACCCCATTTGGCCGCCATCTTCACGTATTGGTCAACAGGCGTTAACGCATCCATCGTACTCATCGTTGTGTGCAGATGAAACTCCACGCGTTTCTCTTCCGCATCGTCCATCCGGTCCTTAGGCGCCATGACTTCAGTCAAATCGTTCGGAATCATGACGAGCTCGGGAATTTGCATGAAGCGGTCATATTCCACCTTGCCTCTGGCTCTAATCCAGGTACCGTTCTGCAGCAGGCTCATGATCTTCACGTCGTCCTTCGTTTTGGCAAACACCTTCATCGCCATCGAATCCGTGAAATCCGTCAGATTGAAGGTAAAGAGCGTATTGCCGTTGCGGAGCTCCTTGACTTCCAAGCCGAAGACCGTACCTTGCACCGTGATTTTCTTCTCTTCCTCTTGAATATCTTTGAGCGGCGTCGGCACTTCCTTAATTTCATAGCCCATCACCAGCTTCAAATCGTCCGGCAGCGAGGATTCTTCCTCTTCCATGTCGATCGACATCATGATTTCTTGCGTGATCGTCTTCTCGCTCTGCTCCCGCTGTTTGGCGAACTTCTCATATTCCGTTTCGATATCGGCGGAATCGCTGATGGCATATTTCACATTTAATTCCGTTTGGAAATAGTTGTTAAAAAAGTCTTTGATATAAGTGTCGACATTTTTCTTCTTCGCCAGTTCCAGGCCGATCGCATCCAGCATAATCAAGGAAAGCGTCGGACCCGATACCTCAAATCTTGCTTTGGCCATCCAGCCGTTAATGGAAGGAACCTCGCGCTGCAGCCATTCCATGAATAAGGTCCAATACTCCTCCACGAGTGCGGCAGGTTCCGCCCCTTCGAACTTCCAAATAAACCGAATTTTCGCAATTTGCGCGAACTTCTCTTGAATCATTTTGCAGAAAGAGCGGTAAATGTTCTGAGGCACCAATTCATTTTTCACCAAATAAAACGTCCAGTCGCGGTTCTTCCGACTGATTTCTACTTGATCGATATAACCTTCCGCAAAAAATGAGCGCATCATATCGGCTGGAATCTCGGCTTGCTGCATCAAAAGCTCAAACCGATTCCGTTTATCAGCCAAATTACTCATGAACAGCCTCCCCAAAAAAATACGAAGGGCAATGGAAAACTTGCCTCCATGTGCCCTTAGGATTGTAATTAATAGCTCCGGCCAAAAACAACCGTATGCTTGGCAGCGTCGCCGCAAACCAGACATGTCGACTTCGTTTCTGTTGGTTCGAACGGAATATTACGGCTTGTTGCCCCCGTCTCTTGCTTCACTTGCTCCTCGCAAGCGTTCGATCCGCACCATCCGGCAAGTGCAAAGCCGCGTTTGGTTTCCAGGAATGTTTTGAACTCATCAATGGAATCAACGGCGATGTAATGCTCGTCGCGGAACTGCTTCGCTTTATCATACATCTGCTGATGAATCTCAGCAAGTAAATTTTGAACTTCTTCGACAAAGTTCGCTTGTTGCACGATTCTCTTGTCTCCGGTAACACGGGAAACAAGCACAACCTGGCCGTTCTCCATGTCACGAGGCCCCAGCTCAACACGAATCGGTACGCCGCGCATCTCGTATTCGTTGAATTTCCAACCCGGGCTTTGATCGGCACGATCGTCCACTTTGACGCGAACACCGGCTTTCTTCAATTCGGCATAAAGCTCGTCCACGCGAGCGATCACTTGCTCTCTCGTTTTCGGCGGCCCGATCGGAATCATAATGACCTGCGTAGGAGCAACCTTCGGCGGCAGTGCCAGACCGCGGTCATCGCCGTGAACCATGATCAGCGCGCCGATCAGGCGTGTACTTACGCCCCAAGAAGTCGTATGGGCGAATTGATGCTGGTTCTCGCGGTCCAGAAATTTGATGTCGAACGCAACTGCGAAGTTGGTCCCCAAATAGTGGGAAGTTCCTGCTTGTACGGCTTTGCCGTCCTTCATCATCGCTTCGATGGAGAACGTGTCGATAGCCCCTGCAAATTTCTCGGAAGGCGTCTTCTGGCCGACGATTACCGGAATGGCCAAGAAATCTTCGGCGAATTCGCGGTACACTTCGAGCATCTGCATCGTTTCACGGCGGGCATCCTGCTCATCTTCGTGAGCCGTATGTCCTTCCTGCCACAGGAATTCCGTCGTGCGAAGGAACGGCAGCGTCCGCTTCTCCCAGCGCACAACGTTCGCCCATTGATTGATCAAGAGCGGCAGATCCCGGTAGGAATTAATCCATTCGGCGTACATGTGACCGATCATCGTCTCGGATGTCGGACGGATCGCCAAGCGCTCCTCCAGCTTCTCGCCGCCAGCCTCGGTAACCCATGGCAGCTCCGGATTGAAGCCCTCTACGTGCTCTTTCTCCTTCTGGAAGAAGCTCTCGGGGATGAACAGCGGGAAGTAAGCGTTGCGGTGGCCGGTATCTTTGAACTTACGATCCAGCTCGCGTTGAATATTCTCCCAGATTTCATAGCCGTCAGGCTTGAACACGATACAGCCGCGGACCGGCGAATAGCTCATGAGATCCGCTTTCTTAATTACATCTATGTACCAGCGGGAGAAATCCTCTCCCTGCGGTGTAATCTCTTTCACAAACTGCTTATCGTTTGACATAAACCCTCCCAGATCTTAGCCCTTAATCAAGCGTAAAATGTCGTTGTACGTGACGGCCACCATAAGCAGCATGAGCAGCGCAAACCCAACGAAATGAACCATGCTTTCGCGGTTCGGATCGATCGGCTTGCCCCGGAGCGCTTCCAATCCCATAAAGAGAAGACGGCTGCCGTCCAATGCCGGTATCGGCAACAAATTGAAAATGCCTAAGTATAAGCTTAACGTCGCGGTCCAAGAGAGAAATACGGTAATTCCCATTTGCGCGAATTGGGCAGATACTTGAGCGGTTCGAATAGGTCCGCCTAAATCATCAAGCTTAAATTGCAGCATGATGAGCTTCTGGAAACTCGTAACGATACCGATCGTCGTTCCTACAACGCTCTCATAGGTACCGCTAATCACTTCGCGGAAGGTAGCGCTTCTGCGGTCGCCGGAAATCACGATCCCCAGCTTGCCGGAGCCATCTTCCATTTCGGGGGTAACCTGTAAAGTTAACGGATTCCCCGAACGGTCAACGACCCACGTCATCGGCTGGCCGGCCGAAGCTTGAATCGTCGTGACCAGCTTCTCGCGATCGGCGCCGATCGGCTGATTGTCGATGGACATCACGATATCGCCTTTTTGAAGGCCTGCCTTCTCGCCTGCTTTGCCGGCAAGGACAGAGTCCAGCTTCACATTCGTGAAGACGCCGGACATGATGACGACGATCAAGAACAGCACAATCGCCAGAACGAAGTTCATCACCGGTCCCATGACGATGGCAAGCGCGCGTTGTCCCACGGTTTTGGATCCGAATTGGCGGTCATAAGGCGCGATTTGCGTCTCGGTCCCCTTCGTGACCATCATCGCTTGAGGGTCAATCGGATAGCTCACTCTTTCGCCATCGACATCGAGTGTGACCTGAAGCGTTCTCTCCATATCGATATGTTCTACCACGCCTTGAATGACGTTGGAGCGTCGATCCAATTGATCGAGAAATAACGAAGACACTTTATTATCCTTGTTCAGTTTGATGGCTACGGTTTGTCCAGGATTCACCTGTACGATTTCGGGGTCTTCTCCGGCCATGCGAACGAACCCGCCGATGGGCAGAATGCGCAGCGTATACCGTGTCTCCCCTTTTTTATATGAGAAAATCTTGGGTCCGAAGCCGATGGCAAATTCTCTAACTAAAATACCTGCCCTTTTGGCAAAGTAAAAATGACCCCATTCATGAATCGTAACAAGAACGAAAAACAACAGAATAACCTTCAATCCCACTTCTATGGCTGACAAGTCGTATTTCCTCCTTCATGGACAGCATGTTCTTAGATTACCATTTTTGAACCGCTGAATACAAGCTAGCCCTTTTATGCACAGTATACGAGCCGGGAGATTGAATTAGACTTACCTGCCGTCAGAGTAAAAAAGAGCCGAGCCAACCTGCTGACTTAAGCTCTTCTCCTTAAAACCGGATGGACTGAGCGAAAGCTCTAGCCCACTGATCCTGCTCATGAATTAATTCGAGTTCAGGATTGGCGAAACTTTCATGCTGCTGCAGCGCGGCTTCGATAACCTGCTCAATTTGCAGAAACGTGATCTCGCCTTTGAGAAAACGGGCGACGGCGACTTCATTAGCGGCGTTATACACCGTCGGTGTCGTTCCGCCCTGTCGGCCGCTCTCGAACGCCATCCGCATGCACGGGTATCGCTCATAATCCATCTCGCGGAAATTCAGCCTGCCGGCTTCAGCCAGATTGAGACGTTTCGTCGGCGTTGGATACCGGTCCGGGAACGTTAATGCGTATTGGATGGGCACACGCATATCGGGGTTGCCCAACTGCGCAATAATACTGTTGTCTATGAATTCTACATAAGAATGAATGACACTTTCCGGATGAATGATGACGTCGATTTGATCGTAGGAAAGATCGAACAACCAATGGGCTTCGATCACTTCCAGTCCTTTGTTCACCATCGTTGCGGAATCGATCGTAATCTTCGCGCCCATCGACCAGTTCGGATGCTGCAGCGCTTGTTCGACCGTAACGCCCTCGAGCTCCTGACGCGTGCGGTCCCGGAACGAACCTCCGGACGCCGTCAGCGTGATTTTCGCGATTTGCGAGCGGTTCTCACCGTTCAAGCATTGGTAAATCGCCGAATGCTCGCTGTCGATCGGAAGCAGATCAACGCCTTTGCTGCGAACGGCGCTTGTCACGATGTGCCCGGCGCTAACAAGTGTTTCTTTATTGGCAAGACCGATATGCTTACCGGCGCCGATTGCTGCCATCGTAGGCTTAAGACCTTGACTGCCAACCAAAGCGGTTACAAGCAAATCAGCGTCTGTGGAAGCCGCGACTTCCAATAAGCCTTGTTCGCCATGCAGCACCGTGGTTTGAGCCGGAACGCAGCTTGCAACCTCGTCCGCCAATTCTTTCGTCGCCACCGAAACTAGCTTCGGCCGAAACTGCTTCACTTGCTCGATCAGCAGCTTCGTATTGTATCCGCCTGAAATGGCTTCAACCTGGAATTTCTCCGGGTTGTGCTGCACGATGTCCAACGTCTGCGTACCGATCGAGCCCGTTGAACCCAGAATGGCAATTTTTTTCATCTCCAAATCACCTCACCTTTCGTGTTATATAGGAAGAATCCCGATCCAATATATAAAAGGAAAGACGATTAGCCAGCTGTCCATGCGGTCGAGAACGCCGCCGTGGCCCGGAAGCAATGTTCCCGTATCTTTAATGCCTTTCACACGTTTATAGGCCGATTGAATCAAATCTCCGACTTGACCGACGACTGCAATGATGAAGCCGAGTGCCAATGCTTTGCCCAAACCGAGCAAGTCCGGTGCATATAGAGCGAAACAGATAGCTGCGATCATGGAAATGATCACGCCGCCTATGGCCCCCTCGATGGACTTCTTCGGGGAGATGGTCGGCCACAGCGGATGCTTGCCCAGCTTCGAACCGACGAAATACGCCCCTGAATCGGACGCCCATATGCATACGAATATAAGGATGGACCAGAACAACCCATGCTCCGCCAGACGCGCCGTAATCATATAATAGAAGCCGAAAGCAATGTAGATGACTCCTAATAAGATGACGGACACCTGATCGATCGTGATTTTATTTTTCGAAGCGACCGTAATGAACAGAAGGACGAACATCGCCAACCAGATCATCGCGGTAGAAGAAACCGGCAGGGAGATGCCAACAAACTCCCACGGTATGGTAAGGTACAATAACGCAATGAGTCCGACAGCGCTTGTTCCTTTGTGCTTCATAAAGTCATTCATCTGCAGATATTCACGGTAACCCAGTATGGACACTAACACGATCAACCCCGCATACCAGTAGCCGCCTAATACCAATAAAGTAATGAAAACAGCTGCAGCAATGACCCCTGTGATAATTCTTTGTTTCAAGTTGAATCCTCCTAAATGACCGACTTCGGTCAGGCGGCGATAGCCCGCCATCTAGCATCGGGAGACAAGCTAATGAACTTAAAGGCCTCCGTATCGTCTCCCGCGGCGTTGGTACTCGGCGATAGCCTGCAAAAATAATGATTCCGTAAACTCCGGCCAGTAAGCCTCCGTAAACCACAGTTCCGAATAAGCTAATTGCCATAGCAGGAAATTGCTGAGCCTCAATTCACCGCTAGTGCGTATCAATAAGTCAGGGTCCGGCAAATCGGATGTAAGCATATACGTGGAGAATCGCGATTCATCCAGTTCCTCCGGCTGCAGCTTGCCGCTTTGGACATCCCGTATCATCTCTTGAACGCCGGCAATCATCTCTTTACGGCCGCCATAATTAAGAGCAAAGTTCAGAATGAGTCCCGTATTGTTTCTAGTCCGTTCGATCGCGCCTTCAATCGCACTAAGCGTGTGTTCCGGCAGCCCTTCTCTCCATCCGGTCATACGAATCCGGACATTGTTCTGGATGAGCTCCTCGATCTCCAACGGAAAAAACTCTTGCGGAAGTTTCATGAGGAAATCGACTTCTTCCTTCGGTCTCTTCCAATTTTCCGTAGAAAAGGCATACATCGTCAACACTTTAACACCGATCTCATTCGCGGCCATCGTAATTTTCTTGACGTTCTTCATGCCGGAATGGTGACCGGCTACGCGAGGCAAGCCTCTTTGCTTGGCCCAGCGTCCGTTCCCGTCCATAATAATGGCGACGTGCGCCGGTACCTTGTCTAATTCTATTTCGGGCCTAGCTGCAGAAACCGGCTGATTGTTCTTTCCAAACCATTGCCTTAATAGCTTGAGCACTGTTGTTCCTCCCAACTAGGGAAAGATGAAAAACCCCCAGCGACTACCCGGGGGCATATCTATCTTATACATCCATGATTTCTTTTTCTTTTGCAGCCAAAACTTTCTCAACTTCAGCTACGAACTTGTCCGTAAACTTCTGGATATCTTCTTGATGTTTGCGGGACTCGTCTTCGGAGATTCCTGCTTTCTCCAGCTTTTTAATGTCATCATTGGCATCGCGGCGAATGTTACGGATGGCAACCTTCGCTTCTTCGCCGAATTTTTTTGTCATTTTCACGAGCTCCATACGGCGTTCTTCCGTCAAAGCCGGGATCACAATACGGATGACGGAACCATCGTTGGACGGCGTCAATCCCAAGTCGGACTTCATAATCGCTTTCTCGATAGCGGACATGGAGCTTTTATCCCACGGTTGAATAAGCAAAGTTCTGGAATCCGGCGTCGTTAAATTAGCCAATTGATTCACAGGCGTCATTGCTCCATAATACTCCACTTGAATACGATCTAGCAAAGACGGTGTAGCACGCCCTGCACGAAGAGATGTCAAATCTCTTTTCAGTGCGCCAATCGCTTTATCCATACGGTCTTCTGCATTCTTTTTCACGGTTTGCGGCATCGTTTAGACACTCCCTTTAACTGTAGTCCCGATTTTCTCGCCAAGGACCACGCGTTTAATATTCCCTTTTTCCGTAATGTTGAACACCACTAACGGGATGTTGTTATCCATACAGAGGGAAGAAGCGGTGGAATCCATGACACCAAGATTGTTGCTGATGACTTCCATATAGGTCAACGTTTCGAATTTCTTTGCTGTTGGATCTTTGTACGGGTCAGCGGAGTACACGCCATCCACTTTGTTTTTGGCCATAAGAATAACTTCCGCTTCAATTTCAGCCGCTCTTAGAGCAGCCGTCGTATCCGTAGAGAAGTACGGGTTGCCTGTGCCTGCCGCGAAAATAACGACACGCCCCTTCTCCAGGTGACGAATTGCTTTACGACGAATGTAAGGCTCGGCCACTTGCTGCATCGTGATGGAGGACTGTACTCTTGTAGGCACATCGATGTTTTCCAATGCATCCTGAAGAGCCAGCGAATTCATTACGGTTGCAAGCATGCCCATGTAATCGGCTGTCGCACGATCCATGCCCTTCTCACTGCCGGCAATCCCCCGCCAAATGTTACCGCCGCCGACGACAATCGCAACTTCGACATTCAGTTCAACAACATCTTTCACTTGTTGGGCGATGGAGGTAATCACCTCGGAATCAATGCCGTAACCTTGCTGTCCCGCCAAAGCTTCGCCGCTCAATTTTAGCACTATACGTTTATAATAAGGTTGACCCAACTTGTAAGACCTCCGTTTCCATGCATGAACAAAACTTATGGGCTAAAAAAGAAGGAACACCAAGTGTTCCATCTTTTTGATATAGCTATTATAGTTTAACTTGGGACATAACTTCTTCTGCGAAGTTTTCTTGTTTCTTCTCAAGGCCTTCACCTAGAGCAAAACGTACGAAGCGGCGGATAGAGATGTTCTCGCCGATTGTGGCGATTTTCTCGTTCAACAATTGCTCGATTGTTTTGTCTGGATCTTTCACGAATGGCTGCTCCATCAAGCAGTACTCTTCGTAGTATTTACCAATACGGCCTTCAACCATTTTGTCAACGATTTTCTCAGGCTTGCCTTCGTTCAGAGCTTGGTTGCGAAGAATTTCTTTCTCTTTCTCCAACGCTTCTGTAGGTACTTCTTCACGACGTACATAGCTTGGGCTTGCAGCCGCGATGTGCATGGCGATGTCTCTGCAGAAAGCTTTGAATTGATCCGTTTTACCTACGAAGTCAGTCTCACAGTTGATCTCAACCAGTACGCCAACTTTACCGCCAGCGTGGATGTAGGATTCAACTGCTCCTTCTGTAGCAATACGGCCAGCTTTGTTAGCTGCTGCGGAAAGACCTTTCTCACGCAGAATTTCTCCTGCTTTCGTCAAATCACCGTTTGCTTCTTCAAGCGCTTTTTTGCAATCCAACATACCTGCGCCTGTTTTTTCACGCAATTCTTTTACTTGTGCTGCTGTTACTGCCATGGAAAGAAACCTCCCGTTAATGGTTTAATATGTAATGCCATTGATTTCTTAAAAAAAGGGTGGTGACAGGCTGTTACACCTTCCAACCACCCTTTTCACATTCTTATTGATTAAGCTGTTGTTTGCTCGCCTTGGTGTGCTTCGATAACTGCGTCAGCGATTTTGGCTGTCAGCAATTTCACGGCACGGATCGCATCATCGTTACCTGGGATCACGTAGTCGATTTCGTCCGGATCACAGTTCGTATCAACGATACCAACGATTGGGATACCCAATTTACGAGCTTCTGCAACAGCAATACGCTCTTTGCGTGGATCGATAATGAATAGTGCGCTAGGCAGAGTTTTCATGTTTTTGATACCGCCCAAGAACTTCTCAAGACGCTCTTTCTCTTTGCGGAGAATGATAACTTCTTTCTTAGGAAGAACTTCGAAAGTACCGTCCTCTTCCCATCTTTCAAGAGTTTTCAAGCGATCGATACGTTTTTGGATTGTTTGGAAGTTAGTCAACGTACCTCCCAACCAACGTTGGTTGATGAAGTACATTCCGCAACGTTCTGCTTCTTCAGCTACGGAATCTTGAGCTTGCTTCTTCGTTCCTACGAAAAGGATTGTACCATTATCTTCAGAAACGGATTTAACGAAGTTGTAAGCTTCCTCAACTTTTTTAACCGTTTTTTGCAAGTCGATAATGTAAATTCCGTTTCTTTCTGTGAAAATGTACTTGTCCATTTTCGGGTTCCAACGACGTGTTTGGTGACCGAAATGTACGCCAGCTTCTAAAAGCTGTTTCATGGAGATAACTGCCATCCCCAATCCCTCCTCTAAAATGGTTTATTTGGTATCCGCCGCCTGTCGCATCTTTGCATAAAACCTACCGATGTAAGCACCATTATGCAAATTGACTGGCGTGAGTTTTTAACACCGTGAATAAATATACCACAACTCAAATGGCGATGCAACCTTTTGTCGTTAAGCTCAATTTCCCTCGAAAAGGGAACGTTCATGTCGGATTTCAATAAAAAAAGACCTCGAATTGAGATCCGTTAGAACTGCGGTTTATTGCTGCTGAGTGAGTAAATTCGTCACGACCTGCTTCATATCCATCTGCCCTTCGAAAACATGAAAGCCAACCTGCAGCTTCGTATTGCCGCCTTGCTTGGCAAGCTCATCGGCGAAGGCTTTGCGGTCGGTGATCAGGCCTGATTTCACCAGCAGCTCGGCAACGGCCGTCGCGTCAAGATTAGGCTGAACGTAAATCACCGTTCGATGGACCGTTTCGACCTTTGGCTGCTCGGTGGGCTTAGCCGCAGCCAACCCTTCTGTCGCTTCCTTGACTTTCTGCCCGACACTAGCATCGAGTTCAGCCTGCGTATACATTTTGGTGTTCTTATCATAGACCTGATAATATTTGGAGGCTTCTTCTTTCAACTTTTGGGGATCCATCTCTTCCAGCGTCAACCCGGATCCGCCCGGAACACCGGAACGGACAGACATCACTTGCAGCAGCAGTGCCCCTACAATAACGCCAGTCCCTATGCCTACCAAGAAGGTTCGGTTTCTAAACACGAGCTCGTTCCTCCTGTCTGGAGAGCTGAAGAATCAACGAAACTTCGCCCTTGTTCATCCCTAATTTCTTGGCGATGGCTTCAACGCCTTTCCCTTGCTCATGCAAATCAAAAAGCTCAGCATACCTGCTCTTCATGCTCAAGCCCGTATAACTTGGTTCTTCGGGTACGCTTGCCTCCATAACGGGCAGCGTATCTGCTGAATGAACCGCGGCCGCGGCAGCTTGCGTCATGGATGCAGCTTCTATGTGAGCATTCGACGATGTATGCATCTGTTGGGTCACATGGACTTTCGTCAGTTCTTGCGAAAGCTCATGCTTCTGTTTCTCCAGCGTTTCGAGCCTTCCGGCCAGCTTGGCCAGTTCGACTTCATAATCCTGCTTCGTCTTCGCGAATAAATTCAGCAGCGATTGATTCTGCTCATCCATTTCTGCCGCGAAGTGCTCGATCGTTTCTTCGATCTCGGCAACTACGTTCTTCTTAGCTGAGGACCCTGCCTGATCTTTGGGCAGGAAGCGTGCGTACACGATGATGACCAAGCCTAAAAGCACGACATACATCCACGGCTGCATAGCCATAGGGTTCACCTTTTTCTATTAAATGAAATAACGCATTTATAATGATAAATCGATATGATGCCCTTTGTAGGGGTGATCGGGTTGGTGCGACAGTTCCGTTGTCCCCGTATCCGCGCTCGCCTTGCGCAACCGTTTCCCATTCGTATTCGGCTGCTGCTGCTTGCCATGATCCTTAATGTCGGCACGCACGCTCTCTTCGAGCATAGCACTGCGGTGGCGGTCTTGTTCCGTCAATTGTGAGGATTGATTCTCCAGAATCGTCTCGTCCTGACGAGGCTTCTGCATCATCTGGTTTTGCCGGATGCCCGCCTCATCATTCTTGTGTACAGCGAACTGTAAATCGATGGCCTTCAAACTCATCGCGTACCCTCTCCTTCGCTCAAACGTTGGCCATCATCGAAATATCCCCGTCGTTCAAGCGAAACGTCATGCGGTTCGTAGGATCCTTGATGAACTTGGTATAACGTCCAATGACAATCTTGGTCCCGCCATATACGGTAGACAATACTTCCACTTTTGCTTTTTCGGAGTCTTCAAGCGATTTCTCAATTTCCAGAATGCGCTCTTTAATTGTGTTTTGCTCTTCAATGGCCTGCTTTTTGGTATGGTTGAGCTTCACGCGCATGGCTACTTTATCCGGAGTCAGCTGCCCTGCGGCGGCTAATGAATCCAATAACGTCAGCGCTTTGTCCGTCTTGTCCATATTCTCCATAAAGATGCGAAGCTGGTTCCGCAAATGAATCATTTCATTGCGAAGCTCAGGCAGCACGCCCACTTCAACGACCGTTGTCGTCGACATCGAATTCCCGATCGTGCGCGCCGTTACGCGTTCTCCCGCCTGAATCGTGCCACCGACAATCAACCCTTTGGCACCGTTGCAATTGACCGCTTTGCCGGCACGAATCGTGGAATGCATGATGCTCTGAGATACGATCAGCTCGCCGGCCACTTCAACGGTAGCATCCTGAATGAAGGAACTTTTCACATTTTTACCAGCTTTCACCAGCGCTTTGTTCTGCCCGACGATGCCGGCATTAATCTCGATGGAACCGTCGGCTTCAAGCTCAGCCGCCTCCACGCCGCCCGTTACCCGAATATCGCCGGCTGCGCGAATTTTAAATCCTGGCAATACGCTGCCGCGAACGACAACCGTGCCGATAAAATCAATATTTCCAATATTATAATCCACATTCCCATTCACTTCATACACCGGGAAGACGTTGATCTTGTCACGGTCCGTCCGGACAACCATACCGTCAATGAGCGCATAGAGCGCCATTTGCTCTCCATCGGCCACGACGTTCTTGCCGATTTTGAAGCGCGTCTCTTTGCCGGCTTTCGTGAAGATCGTTTCGCCGGTGACCGCACGTCCAGACGTCCCCTCGGTTGCCAGGAAACGCTGACCGATCAGCTGCCCCTTTTTTACATTATGAAGGGAGATGACTTCTTTATAATTGACCCTGCCGTCGTCGAGTTCCAGTGGTTTCTTATCTTCAACGTCAAAATCGAAAATATATTTAATGTAGCCGTTCACACCGGGGACAGGCTTCGTTCCGTCGGCTATCACCACCTTCTGATGGTAGAAAGGCTTCGGATTAGCTGCGATTTGGGCAAGTAAAGCTTGGTTTAGACCATGAATGATATGATGCTTCTGTGCCAATTCTTCCAGTTGAGCTGCGGTTACATGGAAGTTATCATCGGGGTTGCCGATAAGCAAATAAGCTGATAATTTGTCATCCGAAATCGAGATCGTGACGTAATAATCTAAAGGCATGTTCCTCTCAAGCATGGAATTCCACCCTTCAACTTTAGCAAATTAGTTAAGTATCCTGAAATAACTGATTTTTAAATCGCCCGAGTACACCTTTAAGGCGAAGAATCGCTTTGGAATGAAGCTGCGAAATACGCGATGGCGATAAATTCATGACCTCGGCTATCTCGCTTAACGAAAGCTCTTCGAAATAAAATAACGATACAACGGTTCGTTCTTTCTCAGTAAGACGTTCAATCGCCTTCGCGAGTGAATCTTTCAAGAAAAACTCATTCACCTGAAATTCGGGATTTTTGGCTTTCTCATCCACGAGCAGGGAGAGCCGGGTTTCCGAATCTTCCTCCCGGATCGGATCATCAATCGAGCATATCGTCGTGATGGAGATGTCCTGCAGCATTTGCTGGAAGTCTTGCTCGCTTACTTGCAAATACGCGCTGATCTCGGCATCCGTCACAGAGCGCAAATATTGCTGTTCCAGCTTCTGGTACGCATCCTCGACTTTCTTCGCCTTTTCTCTTACGGAGCGAGGCACCCAATCGCCCTGCCTAAGCCCATCAATGATCGATCCGCGGATCCGCCAGGAGGCATAGGTTTCGAATTGCAAGCCGCGGGCATAATCAAATTTCTCCACAGCATCAATAAGACCCATCACACCGAAGCTGGACAGGTCATCTTTGGAAACACTTTTGGGAAGTCCAATGGCAAGCCGTCCGGATACATAATCGACTAAAGGCAAGTAACTCTCAATCAATGCTTGCTTAGCGGGAATCAAGCCTTGCTCCTTCCACTGCTTCCATAACTCGATATTCGCTAATTGCGATTGCTTCTGTTCGATCATGATTTACGTTTCACCATCCTTAGTCTTCAGACATTCGTCTTAAGGCACCCGCCAGTTGTTCAGGGTCCAGGTTATTCTTGGTGGCTAGCTTAGGTGGATTCAGGGGTGAAAATTGCATGTCGGCGGACGATGACGTTGTACTGCTTGTCCCCCTATTTGCTTTCAAAAGCTCACGCGTCTCCTCATCGTCGTCCGGTGTCGTCAAATCCATGGTCTGGCCGACGGATGACGCATCCGGTGCCGGCGCTCCCTGATCTGCACGCCCCGCCGCTTGCTCCGCTCCAATCATGAGACCTAATACCCAGCGAAAGCCGAAGGTCACCACGAATAGAATAACGAAGCTGTATAAGCTTCTGAGGCATGTCGTCAGGAATAAATTATTGCCAATCGATAAGCCAAAGGTTAACAATCCCGCCAACGCTGCTACGATGACATTAATGCGCATGGTTCCAATCATCATTAAATTTCCTTCACTCCTAATTGGACGCTTCGGATAACTAGAATACCGGTTTCGGTATGGAATTCGATCGTTCGACCGTAATTTGCTCCCGTATCCTCCGCTCGAATCGGAATTTTGTATTTATTCAACATTTCTTTACAAGATTCTACATTCCTTGGCCCAATTCTCATCGTATCATTATTTCCAGCAAATGCAAACATTTGGGCGCCGCCGGCCAGCTTGGCCTCTAACTTGTTAACGGACGCTCCCAGCTTCTCCATTCTGGCAATAAGCTCTGGAATCGCCGTGTCGGCGTACTTCGCAATATTCATCGTTCCCTCGCGGGCTATCTCGGAGGATGGCAGCATGACATGCGCCATTCCGGCTATTTTAGCGCGGCTATCATACAGGGTGACCCCAACACATGAACCGAGCCCTGTTGTCTTGAGTACACCCGTATGATGAGCAACATTCAAGTCAGCCATTCCAACTTTAATCAAATTATCCTGCGTCATGGAGACTCGACCCCTAATGCGGAAAATATTTTGCCAAACGATTCCGGATCAGGAATTAGGAAGAAATGCCCTTGTACTTCATTATCCCCTTCCAAAAATTTGGTATCAATGAGGAGCGCTTGATCCCCCATTTGCCCAAACTGCAGCAAGCCGTAGCTTAAAATGGCCCCCGCCATATCGATCGCCAATGCCGGTACTGTCGGCTGCATATTCAAATTCGTAAAATCAGCCAAAGAGGATAAATACGAGCCGGCCAGAATGTTGCCAATCTCATTAAGTGCGGACAATTCAAGCTCGGAGTATTCATCTTGCCCTTCTTCAATTTGCAATCCGATCAGGTCCCTCAGCATATTCTTCGCGGCATCCAAATTCAGAATGAAGAACATATTGCCGGGTGCGTCCCCTTCGACCCGCAGGAAGATGGCGAGGACGACCGTCTCCGCTCCGCCTACGCTGTCACAAATCTCTTCGAAAGGAAGCATTCTTACTTTGGGTACCAGCATATCGATCGGTTTATCAAGCAGTGTAGATAGGGCGGTAGCAGCATGCCCCGCACCTATATTTCCTACTTCTTTGAGCACATCCATTTGAAAGTCTGCCAACTGATTGAAAACGTCCACAAGTTAGTCCTCTAGTCTTTCCAACTGTTGTAGCTCGTTACGATCGAGAACCTGCTCCAAGTTCAGCAGAACGAGCAGACGCTGCTCGCCGACACGCGCAATGCCGTCCAAATATTTGGCCTTGATGCCGCCGACGATCTCTGGCGGATTGTCGATGTTGTCCGTATCCAAATCGATGACATCGTTCGCGGAATCTACGATGAGCCCGACTTCAAACTCTCCGGCGGAAACGATGATAATCCGAGTGGCGTCAGTCGTTGCTTGCACTTCCAACCCGAAACGGGAACGAAGGTCGATGATCGGAATCACAACTCCGCGCAGGTTAATAACCCCTTTAATGAATTCCGGCGCTTTCGGCACGCGCGTCATCGGCTGCATTCTCTCAATTGTTCTTACTTTCTCAACTTCTACGCCATACTCTTCCGTTCCAAGTGCGAAGACAATTACCTTTTTTTCTTCTCCCATTGTAATACCCTCCTTGGATGTTCTATCGTTATTTGATCAATGCGTTCGGATCGATAATGAGTGCTACTTGACCATCGCCGAGAATCGTTGCGCCAGAGATGGCGAACAAGCCCGTTAAGTATTTGCCTAACGTTTTGAGGACGATTTCCTGTTGGCCGATAAATTCATCAACCATTAGGGCTACTTGCTTATCGCCCTTGCGAACGACAACAATTTCGGTTTCCTCTTCGAGATCCTCGTTATAATCCGGCACCTCGAACAAAGTGCTCAAAGAAACCAACGGGATCACCGACTTCCGGTAGTCCACCATTTTATTGCCATGAATGTTGCGGATTTGCTTCTTCTGGATCGCCGATGTCTCAACAATGGAGGAAAGCGGTATCGCATATTTCTCACTGCCCAGACGGACCAGCATCGCGGAAATAATGGATAGCGTGAGCGGCAATTGAACCGAGAACTTGCTGCCGTGTCCAGGCTTGGAATCGACTTGGACATGACCGCCAAGCGATTGAATCTTCGTTTTCACGACATCCAGACCAACGCCGCGTCCGGAAATGTCCGAGATTTTCTCGGCCGTACTAAAGCCGGAAGCAAATAGCAAGTTGTAAACTTCCTTATCCGTCAGTTTCGCCGCTTGCTCAGCCGTAACCAATCCATTTTTGAGAGCTGTCTTCAATACTTTCTCTCTGTAGATTCCTCTGCCGTCTTCTTCGATTTCGATAAATACATGATTGCCGCTGTGGAAAGCGCGAAGCTGAATCGTGCCATGCTCGCTCTTGCCGGCAGCCAAACGGTCGCTGATCGGCTCAATTCCATGATCCACCGCATTTCGCAGCAAATGAACGAGCGGATCGCCGATTTCGTCGATGACCGTGCGGTCGAGCTCCGTTTCCGCCCCGGTGATGATCAAATCAACCTTTTTGTCCAATGATTTCGCCAAATCGCGAATCATCCGCGGGAACCGGTTGAAGACTGAATCTACCGGCACCATGCGGAGCTTGAGCACGATATTTTGCAGATCGCTGCTCACTCTGGACATATGCTCTACGGTCTCTGTCAGATCGTTGCGTTTCACTTCACTTGCAAGCTGCTCCAGTCGTACCCGGTCAATCAATAGCTCGCTGAACAAATTCATAAGCGCATCCAAACGCTCAATATCTACACGGATCGTACGGTTCGCAACCGGAGCTCCGCCTGCCGCTGGTTTGGCCGGGGCTGCCGGTTCAGCTGCCTTCGCTGCAGGAGCTTCAGGTGCCGCAGGCGCAACGGCGGCAACCGCTGCTGCGATTTCTTTCCGGGCGGCTTCCACTTCACTTTGCGGACGTGACAGCTCTGCTAATGATTCCGAGTCCACTGTAATAATGACAGCGGATTCGATCTCCGAAACATTGAGAATCTCTTTCTCTAATGTAGCTTGGTCGACTTTGGAGATATAATATAAAGAGAACGAACGATCGAACTTCTCCTGTTCGATTTCTTGCACGGATGGAGTTGCTTTGACGATTTCGCCATTACGCTCTAGTGCATCGAATACCATGTAGGCACGTGCGGCTTTCAGAACGCAGTTCTCATTGACGTTCACTTCAATGTAGAAAACGAGGAAGCCCGCCTCGATGGATTGCTGCAAAATGGAGAATTGAAATTCATCCACTTCGATGCCTTTCACCGGCTCTTTGACAGCTTTGGCTGCAGCTCCACCAGAAGGAGCTTGAGCCGTTTTGTATTCACCTGTCACGATGGAACGAAGGGATACGACGATGGTACTAACGTCCGCTTTCCCCGTACCGCCTTGTATGATATCTTCTACCATCGATTCTAGCGAATCGAGACTTTTGAAGATGCAGTCGAAAATAAACGAATCCATCTCAATTTTGCTGTTGCGGACCATATCCAGAACATTTTCCATCTCGTGCGTCAGGGAGGCGATATCCTCAAACCCCATGGTTGCGGACATTCCCTTCAACGTATGTGCAGAACGGAAAATATTATGTACAATGCTAATGTCTTGAGGGTTACTCTCTAAACTTAGTAAGTTTTCATTCAAAGATTGCAGATGCTCTTTCGACTCATCGATAAACATAGATAAATATTGACTAAGTTCCAAACCCACACACCTCCAATAGGATCAATCAGTTACTTGCTTGTTCATTCAAGAAAGTACACATTGCGCCAGTCGAGCAGCGATTTCCTGCTGCGGCAGCACATGCATGGCCGCTTGCATCTCTACAGCCGCTCGGGGCATGCCGTACACGACGCAAGTTTCTTCAGACTCGGCAATGGTTGTCTGCACACCGGATTGCCGTAAGGAAAACATTCCTCTTGCGCCATCGCTTCCCATACCTGTCATCAGGACGATGTGCCGCTTCAACTCACTTAAGTCAAGCAAGGACTCAAACATGACATCCACCGAGGGGCGGTGGCCAGAACGAGGCTCTTCTTTGGTCAATCGAATTTTGTACGTTCTATTCACATCTTTATGCACCACCATATGCCAGCCGCCTGGAGCTACATAGGCCGTAGCCGGCTTGAGCACATCTCCGTCCGCTGCCTCGAAGACTTGGATCTGGGAGATGTCGTTCAGACGCTGCGCCAATGATTTCGTGAAGTTGGGCGGCATATGCTGGACAATTAATATCGGAGCAGGAAAGCCTGCAGGGATATTGGAAATGACTTGATGCAAAGCCCGCGGCCCACCGGTCGAAGTCCCGATCGCTACGAGATGATCGAAGTGCGTGGAGCCTGTAGTGCTCACTAATTTCGTCTCCGGCTGCTTTAACGCCCGATTCGGAATTTGTGGCAATTGATTCAGCTTCGGTAAAGGCGCAGCCTGCTGAATGGGCTGAAATGTTCTCAACTTGGTTCGAACAGCCATGTGCAGCTTCTCGTGAAGCAGCTGCTTCACTTTATACAAGTCCAAGGAGATCGATCCCGACGGCTTTCGAATAAAGTCGACAGCACCCCATTCAAGCGCTTTAATCGTTTCAGCTGCCCCCTCTTCCGTCAAGGAGCTTAACATAATGATGGGGGTTGGATGCTCAGCCATAATGCGCTGCAAAGCATCCAGTCCATTCATGATCGGCATCTCAATATCCATGGTTACCGCATCCGGCTTCAGAAGCTTGACTTGCTCAATCGCTTCCTGTCCATTCTTGGCCGTACCAATAATGTTATATTGAGGATTTTCAGAAATCAGATCGCTTATAATTTTTCGCATAAAGACGGAGTCATCTACGACTAGTATGTTATATGGTGCCATGCTGCTCCCCTCCCTTTATGTGCTAATTCGACACGACTCGCGAAAATCCTATTTTAAAAGTTTCATCATTTTATTTAAAAAGCCCTTGACACCCGTAGAAGGTGCTTCGATAACCGAATAGCCTTTCAAATAATTCTCGACGAGCGTTTGGAGACTTCTCGCCGCGCCTGAATTCGGGAAGGCTACCGTGAAAGGGACTTGCTTTCTGACCGCTTTGGAAACCGATATGTCTTCGTCCAGATAACCAAGGGTAGGAATATGAAGATCCAGGAACTGCTTGGCAACCAAGGCAATCTTGTCCGCCGTCTGCTTCCCTTCCTTCATATCCGTGACGCGATTGATAATGAGTTTGAAAGAAACGTTGTGCCCCATGGAGCTAACCATCTTAATAATTGCGTAAGCATCGGTGATTGACGTCGGTTCAGGTGTTGTTACGACGAACGTCTCTTCGGCGGCTAGAATAAACTTTAGCGTTTCTTTCGATAAACCGGCCCCTGTGTCAAAAATGATGAAATCCACGTAGCCGTTAAGCTGCATCACTTGTTCTGCGAAATAATCCAGCTCCTCTTGGGATAAGCGGAGCAAGTCGTTAAAGCCGGATCCACCGGCGATGAAATCCAAATTACCTGTACCCTTCTGGATAATCTCCCAGATCGTTTTCTCTCTCTTCAATAGATGATACAGATTGTATTTGGATGAAATTCCCATTAATACGTCAATATTCGCTAAGCCGATGTCAGCATCAAAAACTAGAACCTTATAACCTTGGGACTGAAGCGTTAATGCAAAGTTCAGCGTGAAATTGGATTTCCCGACGCCACCCTTTCCGCTAGTCACGGTAATAATCCTGGTTGATCTAGTGGCTTTATCATTCTGAAGTTGGACCAGGTTCCGCAACCCTTCTGCTTGATCCTTCATGCTTGAGGTTCCTCCAATAACATATCGATAATTTGCCACTCGTCCAGCTCCGTAATGTCGTCCGGAACGTTTTGACCGTTCGTCACATACGAGAGGTGCAAGGAGAACTCGTGAACAACATTAACAATGGCACCGTAAGAATCCGTTTCGTCCATTTTGGTGAAAATGACTTTATCCAATTTGAACTTATTGAAATTGTTCGTAATGGCCTTCATGTCCCGGTACTTCGTCGTTAGACTCAGCACTAGAATCGTCTCGCTGCTGCCCTGCGTGGAGAGAAGCGAATTCAACTCGGAGACGTACATTTCGTTACGGAAATTGCGACCGGCCGTATCCATGAAGATCACGTCGCAATCCGCCAAATGATGAAACGCTTTGACCAAATCCTGCGGCGAGAACACAACCTCCAAAGGAACGTTCAAAATGGTCGCATACGTTTTGAGCTGTTCGATTGCCGCAATCCGGTACGTGTCCGACGTAATGAAGCCGACTTTGCGCTGATATTTCAGCACTTGCTCGGCGGCCAGCTTGGCAATTGTCGTCGTTTTACCAACACCTGTTGGTCCTACGAAATGAACAACGCGCGTTGATGGCGATATGCGTTTGCTGTGATTCGTCTGAAAGAGTTGGCCTAGCTTCACTCTAACGAGCTGCCGGGCACTTTCGTCCGTGACCGGTTCGTCCGCGAGCCTGAAATCCGCTAACGTTTCCTCCATGATTTGCCGCACTAAGGCAGGGTCGACCTCTTGATCGCAGAGGCGCTGTTCAAGCTTTTGCAGCGGCTCCGGAAGAAGATCTACGTCGGAAGCTTGCGTCAGCTTCTTCATCATTTCCTTCATCTGTTTAAGCTCATCGATCAGGTGGTCATCTTTCTGATAAACAGACCGATTGGCTGTGTGAACTGAAGCAGGCGTATATGCCGTTGACGCTTGCCCGGTTAGTGGAACAGCGGTTTGCAGTTGGGCAGCTTGCGACTGCGCCGGCGGCTCAGAAGCGGCGCTAACAGCTACAGGCGCTTTCGGAACGGAGACAGGCGCCAGCACATCGGGAACCTCGGGAAAATCGGATTGATACGGAACCGATCTCGCTGCTTGCCCTTGCATCGCGGCTGCGGGCACCTTAACCGGTTGAGGCTGCTGAGCTACTCTAGGCGCAGCTGGCGCGGTGTTAGCATTATCGATCGCTGCGATAACCTCGATTTTTTTCTTGCCGAACATGCCAAGAAATCCGCCTGTGCGAATTTCTTTGGTGTTCAGGATGACGGCGTCCTTGCCTAGATCCGTGCGAATTTTCTGCAGCGCATCAGGCATGGAATCGACAACATATCGTTTTACTCTCATAAATTGACTACCCCCATGCTCTGAATTTCTACGCTAGGCTCCAGCTCGCTGTACGATAAAACAGGGATGTCTTGCAGCGTGCGCTCCAGCAATTGCCGTAAATACATCCGAATCGTAGGTGAAGTCAGAATGACCGGCTGTTGACCGGATTGAATCAACTTGGTCACCTGCTCGCTGACGCGGTGATAAATAATTTGTGACGATGATGGATCAAGCGCCAAGTAGCTGCCTTGATCGGATTGCTGCACGGAATCGGCAATTTTCTTCTCCACGGACGGACCGACCGTGATGACTTTCAAGGAATCTCCCAAAGAAGTAAATTGTTGTGTGATTTGACGCGACAGCGACTGTCTCACATATTCCGTCAAAATCTCGGGATCCTTCGTATAGGTACCGTAATCGGCGAGCGTCTCCAAGATAGTGACCAAATCGCGGACCGAAATTTTCTCCCGGAGCAGCTTGGCCAACACTTTCTGGACATCGCCAATGGAAAGAACGGATGGAATGAGATCATCCACAAGCGCCGGGTAAGACTCGCGCACATTGTCGATAAGCGCTTTGGTTTCTTGACGGCCGAGCAGCTCGTGCGTATGCTTCTTAATAATTTCCGTCAGATGCGTAGCGACGACGGATGGCGGATCGACAACGGTATAACCGGACAGCTCCGCTCTCTCCTTCGTCACTTCGTCAATCCAGATCGCCGGCAATCCGAAGGCAGGCTCCGTCGTTTCGATCCCTGCAATCGAATCATCGTCAATCCCTGGACTCATAGCCAGGTAGTGGTTAAGGAGTAGTTCGCCGCGTGCAACCGTATTGCCTTTAATTTTGATGATATACTCATTAGGACGTAACTGGATATTATCGCGAATCCGGATAACCGGCACGACGACACCAAGCTCAAGTGCGCATTGGCGGCGGATGAGGATGATGCGATCGAGCAAATCCCCTCCCTGCTGCGTGTCCGCAAGCGGAATGAGGCCATAGCCGAACTCAAACTCAATGGGATCAACCTGAAGCAGCGAAATAACGCTCTCTGGACTGCGCACTTCCTCGATCTGCTGTTCTTCCACAAGCTGTTCTTCTTTGATCGCTTCGCGCTCCAAATTTTTCTGCATCTTGTAACCCGCGAAAACCAACAAACCCGCGATCGGGAATGTTGTGAACCAATGAATAGGTGTGAAAATGCCAAGCATCACGAGCGTCCCCGCTACGATATAGAGCAGCTTGGGTTGCGATGTCAATTGCTTCGTGACGTCATGACCCAAATTACCTTCCGAAGAAGCTCGTGTCACAATAATACCGGCAGCCGTCGAAATCAAGAGGGCTGGAATCTGCGACACCAATCCGTCGCCGATCGTTAAGATCGAGAACGTTTGTAGCGCTTCCGAGAAGTCCATGCCTTTCATGGTCATCCCGATAATAAAGCCGCCGATCAAATTGATGACGAGGATCACGATACCTGCGATTGCATCTCCCTTGACGAATTTACTGGCACCATCCATCGCTCCGTAGAAATCGGCTTCCCGCTCAATCTTCTGTCTGCGCTCGCGGGCTTGTACCTCGTTAATTAAGCCGGCGTTCAGATCGGCATCAATACTCATTTGCTTACCGGGCATCGCGTCGAGTGTAAATCTCGCTGCAACTTCGGCAACGCGCTCAGAACCTTTGGTAATTACGATGAACTGAACCAAGACAAGGATAAGAAAGACAACGAATCCCACGACAATATTGCCTTGTGCTACGAAAGAACCAAAAGTTCTGACCACGTCGCCGGCTTCGGCATGAGATAAAATGTTCCGCGTTGTCGATACGTTCAGAGCTAGCCGGAACAAGGTTGTGATCAAGAGCAAAGATGGAAAAATGGAAAACTGCAGCGCCTCTTGGGTATTCATCGCCACCAAGATGATCATCAATGCGACGGAAATGTTAATAATCAGGAGAAAATCCAGCAAAGGGATTGGAATTGGTACAATCATCATTAATACGATACCGATAATACCTATAAGGACGACTAAATCTTTCACTTTCATTAGATTGTACCTCCCTTCTCGTTTAATTCGTCTTACCTTTCATTTTATAAACGTAAGCCAATACTTCTGCGACTGCCTGAAATAGTTCGGCGGGAATCGCCTCCCCGATTTCGACTTGTGCGAAAATCGCTCTGGCAAGCGGCTTGTTCTCCATCGTCATAACGCCGTTCTTCTTGGCCACTTCTTTGATTTTCAAGGCTACATAATCGGCGCCTTTGGCGATGACGGTCGGAGCTTGCATATTCGATGCATCATATTTCAATGCGACCGCGAAGTGCGTCGGGTTCGTAATGATCACGTCCGCTTTGGGCACTTCCTGCATCATCCGCTGCATGGCCATCTGGCGCTGTTTGGCCCGGATCTTCCCTTTAATAAGCGGATCGCCTTCGCTTTTCTTATATTCATCTTTGATGTCTTGCTTGGACATTCGCAAGCTTTTCTCATATTCATATTTCTGATAGATATAATCAAGAATTGCAAGAACGATCAATACAGCACCGATCTTAATACCCAGCTTGAGCGTTACCGATGCAATGAAGGAGAAGGTGCTTTCCAGCGGTGCATGGCCCAAACCTAACAGTTTAGCCTTTTCACCCATTAACGTGGTGTACACGACATAACCGATGATCGTCATCTTCAATGTTGATTTCAAGAAGTCCATCACGGTCCGCAAGGAGAAAATGCGCTTGAATCCTTCAATCGGATTGATTTTGTTGAACTTCATCATAAGCGGTTCGCCAATAAACATGAAGCCGATCTGCGCATAGTTTCCGACGATGGCAATGATCATGACAAGCAGAAAGATCGGCGCTAAGATAAACAAACCCTGCTGCACCAAATCCACGAAGAGTACCTGCACATTGCTCATGGTAATGTCCATGTTGAGCTGATTCTCGTATACGTTAAGGAAAATATGGAGTATTTTCTCTTTCATGAAACTGCCGAACATGAGAAACGATACGAATGAAAAAAGCAGAATCATTGCCGCGGGCAAATCCATGCTTTTGGCAACTTGACCTTTCTTACGGGCTTCCTGCCTTTTCTTCGGCGTTGCAGGTTCCGTCTTTTCCCCAGCAAACCATTGTAAATCAAGCTGTAAGCGAAGTTGTTGGGACACGGCTTCCTCCTGCCTACGGAGATGGTTGCTGTGTGCCGTTCATAAGCCCGAGCAGCTTCTCCATATAATCGAAAATCGTTGCGAACAAACCTTGAAACTGCGAGATCAATTCCGGGAACAAAACGATCAGCAAGAAAAAGCCCAGAATCATTTTGAGTGGTGCGCCTATGACGAAAATATTAAATTGCGGCGCAACGCGCGTTAAAAGCCCCAAACCTAAATCCGTCAAAAAAAGGGCTGCTATGATGGGAGCAGCGAGTTGAAACGAAAGATAAAACATTTTGGCTAACGAATGAAATAAGAAATCGGAAACTTGGCCATTGTAGATTTGAGCGAACAATTTGTTGTCGAGCGGGACCCATTGATAGCTGTCCATTATGGCTCGAAGTAGATAATGATGGCCATCGAAAGATAGAAACAATAAGACGGCAATCATATACTTCAGATTCCCCAGCATGGGGGTCGAGGCTCCTGTCAACGGATCAATGACGCTCGCCATACTGAAACCGATTTGCATATCCATGAAAGAGCCGGCCGTCTGAATGACCGAGAAAAAGATATAGGCCACGAAACCAAGCAAAATGCCAATCAGCATTTCGCGAATAATCAAAAGTACATATTCACCATCTAGCGGAATCGGCTTATCCAACCCCATACTTGCGAAGATGATGAACGAAATGAATACAGAAAGTCCGACTTTGAACATCATCGGGACATTTCTGGAGGAAAGAATCGGAACCACGACAAAGAACGATGTAATTCGACAAAAGATAAGCAAAAAAATAGGAATTGCTTGAAAGACTAATGTCATCGCGCTCACAACCTATCCAACGAATTTGTAAAGGTTGTTGAGTAAATTAAACGTAAAATCAACCAATGTGTTCATGATCCACGGTCCAAATATTAAGATGGAGAGCAATACGGCAACAATTTTGGGAACAAAAGCAAGTGTTTGCTCTTGAATCTGCGTCGTCGCTTGAAAAATACTAATGATCAGACCCACAACAAGTCCAATCACCAGCATAGGTGCGCTTGCTTTAAGAACGGTATACACAGCTTCACCGGCAATGCGAATAACAAATTCCGAACCCATCTAGGAAACCTCCGATATTTCGATCCTCAACCGTAGCTTAAGAGTAACGATCTCACCACAAGATACCAACCGTCGACAAGAATAAATAGCAGAATCTTAAAAGGTAATGAAATCATGACTGGCGGTAACATCATCATCCCCATGGCCATTAACGTACTGGACACGACCATATCGATGACGAGGAATGGAATGAATATCATGAATCCCATCTGGAAAGCTGATTTCAATTCGCTGATGGCATAGGCTGGAACCAATGAAGTAAGTGGGATATCTTCTACGCCTGTCGGCGCCTTAGCCTTGGTGTAATCTAAGAATAGCTTTAAGTCCTTCTGCCTCGTATGTTTGAACATGAATTTCTTCATCGGCAGGGCGGCTTTCTCGAACGCTTGGGTTTGATTAATTTCACCTTTCAAATAAGGTTGAAGGGCGACTTGGTTAACTTCTCCCAGAGTTGGAGACATGATAAAAAAGGTTAAAAACAGAGCGAGTCCGATTAGAACCTGATTGGGTGGCATCTGCTGGGTACCGAGCGAAGTGCGCACGAATCCAAGCACGATGACAATGCGTGTGAAACTGGTCATAAGAATGAGAAACGACGGCGCTAGGCTTAATACAGTCAATAGAAGCAACAAAGTTACTGTGTTGGAGGATCCGGCAGCCGTACCTCCGGTCCCGATATTGACATTCAAGCCAGGAATCGGATTATTCGGATCCGGCTCCGCGGCAGATGCAGTTAACGATAATAGAAACACGGAAACCAACGCAACCAGAAGCATGAACACTAATTTATTTCTTTTCATTCATCATTCAACCGATCTTTATGTTTTTGATCCGAAATCCAATCTTCCACGTGTTTGTTACGGTTCGTTACTCGTTGCAGCTTATCATGAAACACTTGCTGGAAGGTCGAAGTGAGTTCAACCTCTTCTTCTATGTCTTTCTTCTTCACCGGCAGCTTGCTGATCCACTTGCTTACGGTCGTGAAGCCCATTCGATCATCTTGGGAGGACGTAAGCAACTCTGTAATGTATGCTACTTCATCGGCGTCATTGATCTTGTCCAGCAGTTGGATGTTGTCTCCGACGCCTACCACGAAGAGCGAGCGGCCAATCTCAACGATCTGAATCGATTTGTTTTGGCCTAGGGGAACTCCACCTAATGAGCGAATCGAGTTCCCGAACATGGTTCCCTTATTTTTCTTCGCCATGTACCTAATAAGGACATAGAAAAGGAGAATAATTAAGATTAAGTAGAAAATAACCTTCACAATCATGCCAAACGAATCGAAGGCATCCGTTGTAGGGAATTCTGAAGAAGGAATCCCTTGTCCCGGCTCTGTTTCCGCAAAGCTCAGGGACTGGGTATACAACAAGGCAGATAAACTAAGTACACCTGTTAAAAGTCGTTTAATCGAGTTGAGTCTTCTCATAGTCACATCCCTTTCGGCTTATGTAAGACTCGACCGAATGAAGACGGCTTAACCTAGAGTCTTTTTAATCGCTTCGATAACGCGGTCTGCTTGGAACGGCTTCACGATGAAATCTTTGGCTCCGGCTTGAATCGCATCGATAACCATCGCTTGCTGACCCATCGCTGAACACATGATAACTTTCGCATTTGGCTCAATCTTCTTGATTTCTTTCAAAGCTTGAATACCGTCCATCTCAGGCATAGTGATATCCATTGTAATCAGGTCAGGCTTCAATTCCTTGTATTTCTCGATAGCTTGAGCGCCATCGTTCGCTTCACCACAAACCTCATAACCATTTTTGGTTAAAATATCACGAATCATCATTCTCATAAATGCAGCATCATCAACAATAAGAATACGGTTAGCCATGAATAAAGTCCCCCTAAAATTAAATTATTGCAACTTTTGAATTCGTTCCCATTGGTTGACAATGTCCGTAACACGAACCCCAAAGTTCTCATCGATGACGACGACTTCGCCTTTGGCAATCAACTTATTATTCACTAAGATGTCTACAGGCTCACCTGCTAGCTTATCCAATTCAATAATCGATCCTTGGGACAATTCCAAGATGTCTTTAATCACCTTATGTGTCCTGCCTAATTCTACAGTTACCTTAAGAGGTATATCCAGTAGTAAATTAAGGTTCGTATCGTCCGCATGCCCTAAGGAACCGTTCTGCAAATTGCCGAATTGCACCGGCTGCACATTCACATTCCGATTAGGCATCCCGCCGTTATAAGCTGCTGGCGGCTGTTGTTGATACATCGGCTGCGGTGGGTACATCGGTTGTCCCATCGACGGATGGCCCATCGGCGGCTGCATCGGCTGTTGGTACATCGGTTGTTCATACATAGGCTGCTGCTGATACATCGGTTGCTCATACATCGGTTGAGCAGCGGCAGAGGGCGGTGTATGAACTTCCTGCGCAGGTGCCGGGGCAGGAATAGAATTTGGTGCCGGCGCTTGAACGGCAGGAGCAGCTTCCATGGCAGAATCGGATCCGCCCCCCATAAGGATCGATACCATTTCTTTGGCGAAAGGAACAGGTAATAATTGCATGATATTGGAATCAATAAGGTCGCCAATGATGAGTCGGAACGATATCTTAATAAATACGTCTTCGTCAGGTAGTTTTCCTTCTCCTTTCGACAAATTTAATATGTCGATTCCTGGGGGAGAAATGTTGACAAATCGATTAAAGATGGTAGACATCGAAGTCGCCGACGAGCCCATCATTTGATTCATCGCTTCTTGTACGGCGCTGATATGAATTTCGCTCAGATTTTCATCTCCGCCAGTTCCGTCCCCGCCCATCATTAAGTCGGCGATGACTTGTGCGTCGCGCGTTTTGATAACCAGCAAGTTAATGCCGTCGAAGCCGTCAACATAGTTCACATGCACCGCCACATGAGGTTTCGGGAACTCTTGCTCCAGTTCTTCCTTGCCGATGACGGATACTTTCGGAGTCGTAATATCGACTTTTTTGCCCAGCAATGTGGATAATGCCGTCGCCGCGCTGCCGAATGTAATATTGCCGATTTCACCTAAAGCATCTTGTTCCAAGGAAGATAAATAATCTTCAACTTGCGGAGACCCGTGGAAAGAAGAGGCTGAACTATCGTCCGAAGACTGTCTCAATAAGGCATCGATCTCTTCCTGGGACAAATAATCTCTATTATTCGTCATTATCTTCTTCTCCTTCATTTACGATATCTGTTATCTGCACAGCCATCTTCCCTTTTCTGGTACCGGGGCTTCCGAGATATTTCAGCTTCTCGCCCACTTTGACTTGAAGCGAATCTTCGACGGATTTTTGCAGCGGGATGACATCGCCGACAGTTAAGCCAAGGAAATCCCGGACTGAAATTTCGGACGAACCCAATTCTGCAATGAGAGGCAGCTTGGTTTTCTCCAAGCGCGATTGAAGTGCTTCCACTTCTTCAGGGGCTCTCGTCTTCTTCTGCGATACGAACCAGTGATGTACCGAGAGACGAGGCATGATCGGTTCGATGACGACATGCGGAATACACAGGTTGATCATTCCGGATGTGTCGCCAATTTTGGTGCTTAAGGAAATCAATGCGATCGTTTCGTTCGGTGAAACAATCTGCATAAATTGCGGATTGGTCTCAAGTGCCTCTAATCGAGGCTGTATATCAATCACGGTTTTCCAAGCCTCTTGCAGGCTGTCAAACGCTCTGCTAAAAATACGTTCCATAACAATCGTTTCAATCTCAGTCAAAGCATTAATCTTGGTCGGGGAAGTCCCCGCACCGCCTAGCAATCGGTCCAGCATGGCGAAAGCAACGTTAGGATGAACCTCAAGCACCATTCGACCCTCTAAAGGCTCCGCTTCAAAGATGTTCAAAATGGTCATTTTCGGGATCGACCGGATAAACTCGTCGTAAGGCAGCTGCTCCACCTGAACTACATTAATTTGTACGAATGTACGAAGCTGTGCAGAGAAGTAAGTCGTCAAAAACCTTGCAAAGTTTTCATGAATCCGAGTTAAGCTGCGAATATGATCTTTGGAGAAGCGAACGGCTCTTTTGAAATCGTAAGCCCTGACTTTCTTCTGCGTCTCTTCCTTTTTAAGTTCGTCCGCATCCATTTCGCCAGAGGACAACGCCGCTAACAAAGCATCGATCTCATTTTGCGACAAAACATCAACCATTAGAGTCACCTCCTTTAAGCAAAATCAAAAGCGAGTTTATTGAAGTACTTTATCGGTTATCCAAATTTGTTTGATTTTACCATCGTGCAGCAATGGGTTTAGTTTGTTCATTAATGTTGATGTTAAACTGTCGGAACCTTTGCTTCCTTCGATCTGATCTTTCGTCATATCACCAAGCGTTTGCACAATCGTGCCCTTCACTGCGGAGTCCAGCAAGCTGTCGAACTCGGTTTTGCCTTTGGCGTTTTCCATTTCGAAAGCGAAACTGATTTTAATGAAATTTTGGCTGCCTGACAGATTCGTCAAAATATCTTTGATAATCGCTGTATTAGCTTTCACCGTTTCTGCTGAAGGAGCCTTTGTCGGCTTCACGCTGGCAACGGCTTTCTGCGCTTGCTCGGCGGGGTCGCTCGATTGACTGTTCTTCTCCATAAAGTTCCACAACACGAATGCTGCTGTCAGAATTAGCGTGATAGCGATTAAAATTGAGACAACTAAAACAAAAATTTTGTTCTTAAACAATTACGAACCCTCCGCATCCTTTGACATAATTGTCGCTCGTATTGAGCCAATCTCCTGCATGTAGGTCCGCACTAAGCTTACCACAACCTCTGCTTTCTCGAGTACTGTGATTTTCTTGCCTGTCGTTAATGTAATCATGGTGTCCGGCGTCTCCTCGATCATCTCAATCAAGATAGCATTTAGGATGATGGCTTTACCATTTAAACGAGTGAGAGAAATCATCTTTCTCCTCCTGCATCAGGATAAGGGGAGACTAGCTCCCCTCTGTCATTTTAATCAAAATTAACGTTTCAGATTGACAACTTCTTGAAGAACTTCGTCAGACGTTGTAATAATCCGGGAATTCGC
The DNA here is from genome assembly GCF_031456485.1 of Bacillus sp. 3255. NCBI lineage: Bacteria > Bacillati > Bacillota > Bacilli > Caryophanales > Bacillaceae > Bacillus > Bacillus sp. 3255. Next base: position 83,653 of record NZ_JAVDUS010000021.1, on the reverse strand, counting down.
TTGAAAACCGCGCTGTGCGATAATCATTTCAGTGAATTCACCCGTTAAATCTACGTTTGACATTTCCAGTTGACCGGAAATAAGTGTTCCCGTGCCAGTCTCGGTATCGCCAGGTGCCACGACTTCGATAGCCCCTTCAGGATTGGCATTGGCTGTCATCCGGTACAAATTACCGCCGATCTTCTCAAGACCCGACGGATTGACGACTTTCACGACGCCGACCTTCTGGCCTGTGGCAACCGTAGCTCCCGTGTTATCCACACCGATGATATCGCCATTCTGAGAAATCGAGAACGAGACGATTTCTTCCGGGATGATGATGGGTCCGGCACCGTCTGCTCCCATTACGTGCAAGCCTTCGGCGTTAACGAGATTTCTGCTTGGATCCAACGTAAAGTTCCCTGATCTAGTTAAGTAAGGTGCATCTGTTTGCTCAGCAGTCCCGACTGCGAAGAATCCATCTCCATTAATACGCAGGTCAGTAGGTACATTCGTTGTCATGGCACTGCCTTGGGTATGTACAGTGTCAATAGAAGCTATGCTCACGCCTAATCCGACTTGTTGAGCATTCACACCGCCGCGGTTCTCGTCTGGCGCACTAATTCCCGACACCGTCTGGCTGAGAATGTCTTTAAACATAACACGGCTGCCTTTAAATCCAATGGTGTTTACGTTAGCGATATTATTACCGATAACATCCAATTTTGTTTGAAAACCACGCATACCTGAAACACCAGAGTACAAAGATCTTAACATCTAGCAATCCTCCTAATCGGATTAAAATCATACATGACGAGCTGCTTCCTTCGTTCCACAGCTCCAGGCTTCCTGCGCGGTCGAGCCTGATTATGAAATAATAATGGCACTGTCTATCTGAGTGAAAACATGATCATTCATTGCGTTTCCATCAAGCGCCGTCACAACAGTCCGGTTAGGGACATTGACGATCAAGGCGTTCCCGCCAAGAACCATCAGGGCATCCTTAGCTCCTTTGGCTGCAACTTTATCTATAGCTTTGCTAAGGTTATCCAGCTGCTCCGGTTTGAATTGAATGCCTCGCTCTTTCAGCCTAACCTCCGCATGATGACTGAAACGAACAAATTGCTCCTGAAGAAGTTTATGAAATGTGGGATTACCGGGGTTGGATACCGGCCGCTGTACAGGTGTTCGTCTCGCAGACGCTGGAGAAACCGCATTAGGATATAATTGACCTATGGATATTCTCTCTGTCATGGGGTTTCTTCGACATTCTCAATCTTCTTGAGCTTGTCTAGCGAAATTTCCACTCCCTTCACATTGGCGTATTGATTCCCGTCCTTGAACGTAATCGAATCAACGACGCCAGACTTTTCTGTCGTTGTGCCGGAAGCATCTGTTTCATCCCAAGTAATCGATTTGCCAATCAAGTTTGATACGTAACCGAGCGATTGACGCATCAGTTTCATTTCGCTAGCCATATTCGTCAACTGTTCGACGGATGTGAACTGCGCCATTTGGGCGATGAACTCTTTATCCTGCAGAGGCTGCGTCGGATCTTGATTCTGGAGCTGGGTAATCAAGATTTTCAGGAAATCGTCTTTCCCCAACGCATTGTTGTCTTTCTCCTTCGTCTTGGTATTCTTCCCCGCATTAATCAAGTCGGTCACATTGCCTACAATCGGGTTTGTTGCCACGATATCACCTCCAACTGCTTCAATGATGCATACATCTAGGCAGTCACATCAAATGAATTTCCGTTCACGGAAGTTCGGACTGTGGCGGTCTGCTCGGCCTCTTGATCGAAATCAAGCGACTCCACCTTATAGCTGCCGGATCCATTTTTGTTTTGACGCTGCGATTGACTGAAAGCTTGTTGTTGACGCTGCTCTTGGAACATGCTGGACTGCATATTCGGACTTTGAGTAACCTCTAGCTTCTCAACTTGCAAGCCTTGCGTTAGAAGCGCTTGTCTCAACTGAGGCAGCTGGTTTTCTAACATTTGCTTGGCAGCTAAGGAATCTGCTGCAAATTGAGCGATAAGTTGACCATCATGCATCGAGATTTTGACGTCGATATGTCCCAGGTTCTTAGGGAACAAGGACAGCTTCGCTTCAGAGAAGCCTTCAGCAACCGTGACTTTCATATTCTTGAGCACATGCTCCGTCATTTCTTCGGCAAAATTGGAAGCATTGATTGTAGCGGAAGCCGCTTTGTCGACTGTCATTGGTGTAAGCTGCGCTTTCTGCAAATCTCCGGCTGTGACAACCGTATTTGCTGTTGTTGCAACCTCGGTAGGGAAATCCACCAGAGCTGGTTGCGATTCCTCTTGGGTTGAAGCCGTCTCAACGAACGATGCTTGCAGCACGTTTCTTAGTGCCAGAACTTCAAGCTTCGATTTGGTTGGTTGAATCATTGTGTAAGAATCGATTCCATCCGAACTCAACTCCTCGGACTTCTTAGCTGCCTGTTTGTGATGACTTACTTTGTCCGTGGAGGCTGACTCCTTTTTGTTGCTTTTCAGCATGCCTTCTATTGCTTCACTAGCGGCAGCCTCCAGAGGTTGCGCTTTACCGCTCGTCATGAGCTCTGTTAACAACGGCTGAATCGTCTCCTGCAAGTCCTGCATGAGGAAATTCAGAATCGGATTCTCGGGTTGTTGTTTCGACAACGACGCTAAAGTAAGCAGCGTATTCTGAGCCTGCAAACTGGTCAGCTCTGACCCTTGCAAATTTAATTTGTTTGTAAGCGCCAAACCGGCTGTTGCCGACGTTACCCCGAACGATTGCAATAACTGTTGTGCATCTGCGAACCATTGCTTAACACCTGGATCCTGCAGCAGTTGCTCGGCTAATGCCGGGTTGCTGTTCATCGCATCAATGACTGCTTCAGGTAAGCTTTGCTCTTCTGTCGCAGTATCTTGAACGACAGCTCCGCTAACCGGCATCACCAGACTTTGCAGCATCTGGAGCAGCATGTCCAGAGAAAGTGCCGGATCGGCTGCATTCAAGTCACCAGCGGTCTGATCTTGTGCAAGCTGATCACCTAATGCTTGACTGAAACCATCCGCAGTTGCCGCATTCGCTGAATTGGTCTTACTTGCTGAAGCTGATGTGCTTGTTGCTGTTGGTACTGCTTGCATTTGTACGTCCATCTTATTCACCTCCTTCCGTCTTGTACAAAGTTCGTTACTGAACCATTTTAGCCGTTATGGAAGCCGCGATTTCCTTGTTTGCATCCGATAGCGCTGACATCACTTTGGAACGGGACGCATTGTCCATGCCGCTAAGAATAGCCAATACTTTATCCGGATTCGCTTTGTTCATTTCTAAAATCACGTTGGCGGCGCTCTTCGGTGTCATGTTCGCGAACGTTTGTCCGAGATCCGACTTGCTGACGGATGTCGATGCCTTCGCCGTGCTCACACCGTTCGTTGCCAATCGCTCTTGTAAGGCGGCAATTTCTCTGTCGCGAACAGGGACTGTGTCTTTAAGTCCCATAGACGCTTCAGCCGCTTTGGCGGCGCTCATCTTTTCCAGGATTGCACCTCTGCTGTCCGACTTCATCATGGAGAAGATCAGTACCATTTCTTTCGGCGTCATCGCTTCCATGATCGGAGCCGCCTTACTAGGCGTCATCTTGGCATACATGCTGGCCAGCTGCGTAATTTGATTCGTGTACTCTTCTTCCGATTGCGTTTTGTCTTTGAGCTGCTCTTCGAGCAGGGCAATCTTTGCATCGGAATCCTTGATGGATTGATCCTTCTGTTCGGATGCCGTTTCAGCCTTTTGCAGAGCGGACTGCAATTCTGCCACTCGTGCATTCAGCTTCGTAATCTCTTCATCCTTCGTCTTCATGTTTTCTTCTGGCGTTGCTGCCTTGCCGGAGCCGGCTTCCACACTTTTCTCTTTCGGAGCAGGGACGACAGCGCCGATTACCGGCGTGTTATGCAGCGCTTTCTGAATACTCGACTTAATATCGTAATCAAAGATTGACAGCAACACGAAGAGCAGGACTGCCGTAAACACAAAGGGGATGACAAACCATATCAGAAACCGCTCCAGTGCACTATAGGATGCACCTTCCATGCTAGTATCGGCCATCTCCTCTTTCCTCCTTTACCTTCCTCAATAAGAGAGTCGTCTGAATCGGTTGGTTGCCATCTCGTCCAGAGCTTCCTGCTCTTTTTTGGCGACAAAAGATTGAAATTGGTTGAATGCCTTCTCTCTTGCCTTCGTCCATACCTTCTCATCGATCATTCTTTCCGAAAGATACTCTTGCTTCTTAAGCACGACGTGCTTAGCTTGTTGAACATCTTTATGCTTGCTGGCGATTTGTTTATCCACGTGGTCCATATAGGTTTGCAGCATGAGCATCTTGGAGATGGACACGGAATCGCTCGACACAGCTGCCATCTCGTTCTGAAGATTTTCTTTCTGCTGAAACAATCCGTGTAAGCTCGTCTCTTCATTCCGCAGCTGCCCCATGGCCTCAGACAAAATCCATTCCGCTTGCGTTCTTTCATTGTTTTTCAAATTGAGAATTTGTTGGAAAGAATAACGAAAATGCATTCAGGACCCTCATCCCTTATAAAATTCATGAATCAGTCGTTGCTGCGCTTCTTCATAAGTTAACTTTTCGCTAGTTCTCTGCTTCGTGAAGTCCCAGATCGCTTCAATATGATCGATAGCGACATCAATATTTGGATTAGAACCTTTTTGGTACGCCCCTATATTAATCAGATCTTCCGAATCTTTATATATAGAGAGTAACCGCTTCAGGTGATCGGCTGCTTCCATATGTTCGGTTGGAACAATTTCTTTCATTACACGGCTGACGCTGGATAACACATCGATCGCTGGGTAATGGCCTCTGTTCGCGATGCTCCGATTCAGCACGATGTGTCCGTCCAGAATCCCTCGAACGGCATCGGCGATCGGTTCGTTCATGTCGTCGCCATCGACCAGTACGGTGTAGAATGCTGTAATGGATCCTTTGGGACCTGTACCCGATCGTTCCAAAAGCCTCGGCAGCATAGCGAAAACAGACGGCGTATAACCGCGCGTTGCAGGCGGCTCGCCAACGGCAAGTCCGACCTCCCGCTGCGCCATGGCGAACCGGGTGACAGAGTCCATCATCATCATGACATTGAGGCCGCGGTCTCTGAAATACTCAGCGATGCTTGTCGCAATCATGGCGCCTTTGATTCGAATCAATGCCGGCTGATCGGATGTGGCTACGATCACAACGGATCTCGCAAGACCCTCGGGACCCAGATCACGTTCAATAAAATCCAGGACTTCACGTCCCCGCTCTCCGATGAGTGCGATTACATTGACATCCGCGGAAGTATTCCGGGCAATCATGCCCATGAGCGTACTTTTACCGACACCGGACCCGGCGAAAATACCGACACGCTGTCCCTTACCGATCGTCAATAAGCCATCGATACAGCGGACTCCTACGGAAATGGGATGAAGCACCCTTGGACGAGCCAGTGGATTGCTTGGCGCATTGTTGGTCGAATATTGTGCCATTCTAGAAGGCAGGAACGATCCGTCCAGAGGTTGGCCCAAACCATCCAGCACTTTGCCCAACAGCTCGTGTCCGACCTGGACCGTGAGTGGTTTGCCCGTTCCGACGACATCGCAGCCGGGACCGATCGCATCCAAATCGCCTAGCGGCATTAGTACCACTTTGTTGCTGCGAAACCCGACGACTTCCGCTTTGAGCGGCTTGGTCGATTTATGCGGGTAGATGTAGCAAAGATCTCCGATGCTTACATCCGGACCTTCGGATTCGACCGTTAAGCCGATGACCTGCGTCACTTTGCCGTTCACGCGAATGGGATCGATGTTGTTCAAGTGATCTTTGTACTTGTCCACTTTCGGTAGCGTGGTACTCATGATGCGGTTCCCTCACTTTGAGTGGCTAACTGCTGCAAGGCTGATTTGATCTCTTTCAACTGCGTGTCGATTCTGGCATCGATGCTTCCGAACGAAGAGCGAATGACACATCCCCGGTCCTGGACGGTCGAATCCGGAATAATCTGGAGCTCGGCTTGGGAATCGATCGAAGTGAGCAATTCTTCGCGGGCATCTTGAATGTAGGCGAATTGAGATGGAGATACGCATAATGCGATAATCCCTGTCTCCCTTCTGCGAGACAGCACGGTTTGAATCAACTCGATGACCCACTCCGGGTTCAACGTTAGTTGTCGACCGATTACTTTCTCGGCAATCGATGTGCTGAGTTCAATGAGAAACGGTTCCGACTCTTGTATAATTTGCTGTTTCAGTTTGTAAGCCTGATCCAAAATTCCTTGGGCTTCCATTAACATTTCACTGTATTCTTGCCGAAGCGTCTCTTCGGCTTGCGTTACGCCTTGGTTGTAGCCTTCTTCGAAGCCGGCCTGCATGGACTGAGCGATATGTTCTTCATCCTCAGCGCGGCGCGACTCCCACCATGCCGCAATCTCAGCTTGCGCTTGATCACGCAGGTCCGAGCATTCCTGCATGGCTTGGTGAATTTGCTCATTCGCGAATGCTTCAGCGTCTTGCAGAATTTGATCTTTCAGATTCGTCGCTTCCATAAGCTCTTGTTGTTGTTCTGGAGTTAGTTGATTCTCATCCTCCAGACCATCCCGAGCGAATTGAAACGGCATTATGCTTTCAACGATTTTCTTATCATCCAATGCATAATAAGCAAATGATTTAATGACATTAGACAATAATATCATCTCCTCCACCGCGTGCGATGATGATTTCTCCTGATTCTTCTAAACGGCGGATCGTCGCAACGATGCGGGTTTGGGCTTCCTCAACGTCACGCAGACGAACAGGTCCCATGAATTCCATTTCTTCCTTGAACGTCTCGGCCATCCGTTTGGACATGTTTTTGAACAGAACGTCACGTACTTCTTCACTTGCCACTTTGAGCGCAAGCTGCAGATCGGCATTCTCGATATCGCGGATAATACGCTGAATGGAACGATTGTCTATATTGACGATATCCTCAAAGACGAACATCCGTTTCTTGATCTCTTCAGCCAATTCAGGATCTTGAATTTCGAGCGAGTCGAGAATCGTACGTTCCGTTCCTCTGTCAACCCCATTCAAGATTTGTACGATAGACGCGATACCGCCGGCATTCGTATAATCCTGCGTAACCGTAGAAGACAGTTTTTGTTCCAGAACCCGTTCCACCTGAGAGATGACTTCCGGAGAAGTGCTGTCCATCAGTGCAATCCGTTTCGCAACATCCGCCTGCTTCTCCTGCGGAAGCGACGACAAGATGATCGATGCTTGATCAGCCTGTAGATAAGACAGCACCAGCGCTATCGTCTGTGAATTTTCATTCTGAATAAAGTTTAAAATTTGTGCAGGATCGGCTTTTCTGGCAAAGTCGAACGGTCGAACTTGCAGCGTTGCCGTCAAACGATTAATAATATCAAGTGCTTTCTGCGAACCGAGCGCTTTCTCCAAGATGTCTTTGGCATAAGCAATCCCGCCCTGCGAGATGAACTCCTGGGCCAGACAAATTTGATGAAATTCTGCCAGAATGGATTCCTTCTCATAGGAATCGACTTTTCGAACATTCGCAATCTCTAGTGTCAGCTGCTCAATTTCTTCTTCTCTCAAGTGTTTGAAAATTTGAGCGGACACCTCCGGGCCTAAACTGATCAAAAGAATGGCTGCCTTTTGTCGCCCGGTTAACCCGTTTAGAGCAGCTTTGGCCATACAAGTGCACCTCTATTCGTCTACTAACCAGGTACGAAGCAGATTGACAAAATCCTCCGGACGTTTCTTCGCAAGAGTTTCCAGCTGCTTACGCACTTGATTGTCATTGGTTACATTTTCCATATCGATCGTAGGAAGCTCCGCTTTCGCCGCGGAAACATTCAAATCCTGATCCATCATTTGCTGCTGAGCGGCTTTTCTGCGTCTTCTGATGGCAAAGCCTGCAATCGCACCGATTGCCAGCGCAGCCAACGCCAAACCTGCATAAGTCAAGTATGTTGTCGTTTTCGAAGCCAGCGTATCCGCAGGTCTTGCGAACGAGTGGGCAAGAACTGTAACTTTTTTCTGCAGTTCCTCGTCTGTATAGGTAGCTTTATTATCAGCCAACGCGGTTCGTACGATATTCACCAAAGCGTTCTGGACGGCTGTTTTCATTTCAACGGTCAAAGAGGTAGGATCATCTTTCACCGGCGGCTCGATTCCTACATTAATACTAAGGTCTTTCACTACATATGGCGTGGAAACGATATCGTTGGTAATACGGTTTACCTCGTAATTAACGGTCTTGCTGTTTTTCTCGGAATTGGAATTACCGGAGTTCGATGATCCGGGGTAACCGGGAACGTCTGTCGTACCAGTCCCAGGCACACCGCCTGTTTCGGAACCGTTATTCTGATAGGACTCGCTTGCTTCCTGCAAAGAAATCTCTAGTCCTTTTTGATCCACTTGATTCGGCGCGGAGACCAGCTGCTCTTTGCTCTTCTTCTGGTCGAAGTTCATGGTCGAGAAGACGCTCACGTTCACCTTATCGCGGCCAAACATCGTGCCAAGCATATTCGTGATGTTTCTCTGCAAATCTTTCTGGAACTTATCATTAATATCCGATTGGCTCGATACCAAACTGGAAGAAGATTGTCCACCCGCTTTGGAAGAGACCAGGCTTTGTCCATACTGATCGGATATCGTGATATTCTCGATCGGAAGATTTTTGATACTGTGTGAGACCAAATTGTAGATCGTATCGATTTTCCCTTGATCCAGTGTGTAGCCTTGCTTCAATTGAAGAACTACGGATGCGGTCGCTTTCTCCTGCTGCTGTTGCAGGAATGGGCCTTCTTCCGGGAGGGAAATCAACACTTTTGAACCTGCGATCGCTTGATTGGAATTAATCAACTGCTGCAGTTCACCTTGAATCGCACTCAAGTATTTCACTTTGAACTCATTATCCGTGATACCAAATGAACTGCTGTTGCTAAAAGCACCGAATCCCAGAGAGCCGTTCTTGTTGAGCCCTTGCGATTCAACTCCAAGCTTTACATTTGCAACTTCACTAGTCGGCACTTCGATACTCTTACCATCAGCACTAAGTTTATAAGGGATCTTAGCAGTATCCAGATAACCTTTAATCGCAGCGGCATCGCTAGGCTGCAGTTCAGTGAAAGCCAACGAATACTCAGTCTTAGACAAATTAATACTAATAATTGCAGCAGTAAGTATCAAAAGGACAACCGTAGCGATAAACGTTATCTTCGTTGTTTTACTATATCGATTCCAATACTGCTTCACTTTATCCCAGTATTGGACCAGGTTCTCGTTCACTCTGTCACCTCATCGAACCAAAGTATTAGCAGCATCTCCTGAATTACAGCTGCATTCTCATCATTTCTTGGTATGCTTCAAGAACTTTATTTCTAACTTGTACCGTCAATTCAAGCCCTAACGATGCTTTCTCGCTAGCGATGGTCAATTGATGCACGTCCGATAGCTCACCTTTGATGAAGCTCTGATTCAGCTGATCAACCTGCTGCTGACTGGTATTCAAATTATTCATGGCATCATTCAAGAAAGAACCGAAACGTTTGCCGAGATCAGCAGCCCCTTCTCCCGAGTGATCCTTGGGCTGTACGGAACTCATGATGTTCAATGGACTGTAACTGATTTTGTCAATCATGCTGCAACCTCCCGTAATAATTATCTACCGATTTCCAATGCCTTGGTTATCATCGATTTACTTGCATTCAATGCGGTTACGTTCGCTTCATACGATCTAGTCGCCGATATCATATCGACCATCTCTTTCAACACGTCAACATTTGGCATATACACAAATCCGTTCGCATCCGCATCGGGATGACTTGGGTTATAAATTTGCTTCAGCGGCGATTGATCTTCAAAAATTTTGTTCACTCGCACGCCTTCCCCCGTTCCATCAGCCATAGCCGTCTGCAGCGATTGTGCAAAGCTCGGCTGGGATTTGGTCTCGAACGAAACAACCTTCCTTGTGTACGGTACCCATTTCCCGTCAACAAACTTCGCCCGCGTCGTATCCGCATTGGCAATATTAGAAGAAACGACGTCCATTCTTAATCGTTGCGCCGTAAGCGCTGAGGCACTGATGTCAAATCCGTTTGTAAGTCTCATAGATTATTATTTACCTCCTAGCACTGTGCGCATTTTCTTGAACTCGCTGTTCATTTGCTGAATCATCGTATTATATTTAAGCTGATTTTTGGCCATCAACGACATCTCGTAATCCATATCGACGTTGTTCATGTTGTTGTTGATCGCTGTTGACTCATCCTTCTTTATTTCAGAAGTTGGCAAATTATTTGATTTGCCTATAAAGAAATGCCTAGGGTTTGTCCGATAACCTTCTATAGAGGGTGTTGATGAATTCATCTCACCTTGTAATAGCTCCTCAAACATAACATCTGAACGCTTAAAGTAGGGTGTATCCACGTTGGCGACGTTGTTCGCAATAACCTTTTGTCTTAGCGTCGATGCATCCAGCGAACGCTCCATCAAATTCCAACTTGGTTTGTCCAACAAAGACATGCGCGCTACCCCCTTTCAATATAGTATTCGACAATATAATTCCACAACCCGAAGAAGTATTCCTTCTTATTTCGACATTATTTTCGGAAAAGAATTTAATATAGATCTTATTGTAGAAATATGTAAAATCTTCGCTTCCCTAATCATCTAAGATATTAGCTAAAGTTACAATAAGAAAAAAGCCCTATCTTTTTATCAGACAGGGCTTTTGCTTCTAAGCTACTATAGCTTCGTTTTGATTTGTTCAATGCTCTGCATCAATTGTTCATTTAGGATACGGATATAAGTGCCTTTCATACCTAGCGAGCGCGTTTCAATCACACCGGCACTTTCCAATTTGCGAAGTGCATTCACGATCACGGAACGGGTAATGCCGACCCTATCCGCAATTTTACTTGCAACGAGCAGCCCTTCCTTCCCGTCCAACTCCTCAAAAATATGCTCCACCGCTTCGAGCTCACTGAAAGAAAGCGAACCGATGGCTACCTGGACGACAGCTTTGCTGCGCGCTTCTTCCTCAATCTCTTCGGCGCGTTCCCTCAATATTTCCATAGCGATTACTGTCGAACCGTATTCCGCCAATACTAAATCGTCATCAATAAAGACACCTTCGTTGCGGCTTAAAATCAATGTCCCCAAACGATCCCCGCCGCCGATGATCGGAACCAATGTCGTGTGCGTATATGGAAACATATCCTTCATTTGTTCCGTGTAATAGAAATACGGACTATTCGGTTCCGAAGTTAACGTGGTCTCTTCAATTTTCAAAAGAAGATTGTTGGATTCCGCCGGGAATCGGCGTTCAAGTAGTATGGCTTGATTCATTTCGGGTGAAATAGGATCATTCGTTGTTGCATACCCCAAAATTTTCCCTTTGCGGCTTACTACGTAAATATTCGCGATAACGATATCCCGCAGCACTTCCGCCATATCCATAAAGCTAACCGCATTTCCCGCTTCCTTTTGCAGCAATCGGTTAAGCCTTCTTGTTTTGTTTAGTAAACTCATGTAACTGCCTCCTACTTACTTCACCATGCAATCTTTCATTATAAGATGTACTGGCTTAAATCTCTATTCTGAACAATTCCGCTTAATTTCTCACGGACGTATTCCGGATTGATGACAAATGATTCTAATGTAAGCTCAGGAGCTTCGAAAGACAAATCTTCCAGAAGTTTCTCCAAAATCGTATGCAAACGGCGCGCTCCGATATTCTCCGTGTTCTGATTCACTTCAACAGCGATTCGGGCAAGTTCATAGATAGCTTCCTCTGCAAACTCAACGGTTATACCTTCGGTTTGCAACAAAGCCGTGTACTGCTTCGTCAGCGCATTTTTGGGTTCTTTCAAAATCGATACAAAATCCTCCAGCGTCAGATCGCTAAGCTCCACGCGAATCGGGAACCTTCCCTGCAGTTCGGGAATCAAATCCGAGGGCTTTGAAATGTGGAAGGCGCCGGCACCGATGAATAACACGTAGTCCGTCTTAACCGGACCGTATTTCGTCACGACAGTCGAACCCTCGACGATCGGCAGAATATCCCGCTGTACACCTTCACGGGAGACATCCGGTCCGCCGCCACCGCCGCGCGTACTGCTTGCAACCTTATCGATTTCATCGATGAAAATAATGCCGGATTGCTCGGCGCGGTAAATCGATTCCTGGATCACATCATCCATATCGATCAATTTCTGCGCTTCTTCCTGCGTCAGCACTTTTCGCGCTTCTTTCACTGGAAGCTTGCGCTTCTTCATTTTCTTCGGAAGCAGGTTGCCAAACATCTCTTGCATGTTCATGCCGGATTGCTCATTGCCTTGGCCGGCAAGCATATCCAACATGGAAGGCGAGGAATCCTCGACTTCGATTTCAACGATTTCGTTTTCTAATTTACCATCAGTCAATTGTTCGGCAATTTGCGCCCTTTTGGATGACAAGTTCGGGTCAGGCACACTTTCCTCCTGATCCGGCTGATTCTGGCCTCCGAACAACATTTCGAACGGATTGCGCTGTGATTTGGATTTCGCCGGACTCGGCGCAAGCAGGGAAACGAGACGCTCGTTCGCCATTTTCTCAGCACGGTCCTTCACCTTCTCCATCCGCTCGCCTTTCACCATACGCACGGAAGTTTCGATCAAGTCCCTTACCATCGACTCGACGTCCCGGCCAACGTAACCAACCTCTGTAAACTTCGTTGCCTCTACTTTAATGAACGGCGCTCCTACCAGCTTCGCCAATCTGCGCGCAATTTCCGTTTTGCCGACACCGGTCGGTCCGATCATCAAAATATTTTTCGGCACGATTTCATCCCGCATGGCCTCATCCACAAGACTTCTCCGATAACGATTCCTTAATGCAATAGCGACCGATTTCTTGGCTTTCTTCTGACCGACAATATAACGATCCAATTCTTGGACAATTTGTTTAGGTGTAAGGGAGCTGTTTGCCATTCGGGTACCCTCCTAGTAATCCAATATAAGCATCTATTCAATCTCTTCAACGATAATATTGTGATTCGTGAACACGCAAATTTCAGCGGCCGTCGTCAGCGCGGCATGAGCGATTTCTTTGGCGCTCAGGTTCGGTGCATGGCGATGCAAAGCTCTCCCGGCTGCCAGCGCAAAGCTTCCTCCGGAACCGATGGCCAGAATACCGTCATCCGGCTCGATAATCTCGCCGTTGCCCGACAGCAGGAGCAGACCGGACGCATCCATCACGATCATCATAGCTTCCAGGCGCCGCAGCACGCGGTCCTGCCGCCAGTCTTTCGTGAGCTCTACCGCCGCACGCTGCAGATTCCCGTGATGCTCCTCCAACTTCCCTTCGAACTTCTCGAAAAGCGTAATCGCATCGGCTACAGATCCGGCGAAACCGGCGATAACCTTCCCTCTATGTAAACGCCTCACTTTTTTGGCACTGCTTTTCATAATCATGCTATTGCCGAATGTAACTTGACCGTCACCTGCTATTGCGCCTTTACCTTGATGACGAATGGCAAAAATCGTTGTCGCGTGAAATTGAGCTTGACTGGAATCCATCTCTTTCACCCCTCCAATGGAATGATACACCTTGAAAGCAAGTCTTTGTTGCAGGTTTCGGTCTAATAAAAGAGATAAACCTCTAGCGAGGTCAATTCTTTCGTAAAGACCGCATCTAGAGGTACATGGTATGAGAAATCGAATGAATAATGATTCAAAACATAATTATAGTAACACAGTAAAGTGTCAAATTACAACTATTCGGCGATCACTTTCGAAAAATTCTGAATACTTTCCAACGCCCGGTTCGCGAGCTTCTCGTACTTCTCTTTTTTGTTCCGGATGCGTTCCGGCAACTGCGGCAATAATCCGAAATTGGCATTCATGGGTTGGAAATGCTTAAAATCGGCGGTTGTGATGTAATGCGCCATACTGCCTAACGTCGTTTCCTCCGGCAGCACTACACAGGACTGACCTTTGGCAAGGCGTCCCGCATTAAGCCCAGCGATTAACCCGGATGCTGCGGATTCGACATACCCTTCGACACCTGTCATTTGACCTGCGAAGAACAAATTCTCACGCCGCTTGTATTGGTATGTCGGCTCTAATAGCTTCGGCGAATTAATGAATGTGTTGCGGTGCATAACACCGTAGCGGACGAACTCGGCTTGTTCCAATCCGGGAATCAGCGACAAGACGCGCTTCTGCTCACCCCATTTGAGATGGGTCTGGAACCCGACCAAATTATAAAGCGTTCCGGCCGCGTTGTCCTGACGAAGCTGTACAACGGCGTGCGGCAGTTTGCCCGTATGCGGATTCACCAAGCCTACCGGTTTCATCGGACCGAACAGCACCGTTTGCTTGCCGCGCTTAGCCATGACTTCAAGCGGCATGCAGCCTTCGAAGTAAATTTCTTTCTCGAATTCTTTCAACTCGGCAACCTCAGCCGTGATCAAGGCTTCGTAGAAAACATTGAACTCCTCTTCGGTCATCGGGCAGTTGAGATACGCCGCTTCGCCCTTATCATACCGGGAAGCGAGGTACACCTTGTTCATATCGATGGAATCCTTCTCTACAATCGGTGCCGCAGCATCATAGAAGTAGAGATATTCTTCTCCGAACAGCTCCTTGAGCTGAGCGGACAAATCCGGCGAAGTCAGCGGCCCTGAAGCAACCACTGTAATCCCTTCCGGCAACACTTGTGCTTCTTCATTGACGACGTCAATCAGCGGGTGGTTGCGCAATGTTTGTGTAACGGCTTGGGAGAAGCCGTCCCGGTCCACGGCTAACGCACCGCCAGCCGGCACGGCGTGACGGTCTGCGCAGGAGAGAATCAGGGAATCCATCCGCCTCATCTCTTCCTTGAGAACGCCCACGGCATTCGTCAGGCCATTCGCTCGCAAGGAGTTGCTGCATACCAGCTCAGCGAATTGATCGGTAATATGCGCAGGCGTCTTCCGGACGTTACGCATTTCGTATAAAGTAACAGGCACGCCTTGACGCGCAATCTGCCAGGCTGCTTCGCTGCCCGCTAGTCCTGCTCCGATGACTGTTACTCTTGGATAATCTGGCAAATCGGACACCTCTAATCTTTCATATCATCAGATTGATCTTCATTTACTTCTTCTTTATGGTCGCATTTCGTACACTGCAGGGTTGCGCCGTTCTTCGTGCGCTTCTCGATCATCATCGAGCTGCATACCGGACAAGGCTTGCTGACCGGCTTATCCCAGGAAACGAAATCACACGTAGGGTAACGGTCGCAACCGTAGAATACGCGTCCCTTTTTGCTTCTGCGCTCGACGATCTTACCTTCATGGCAGCTCGGGCACGTGACGCCGATGTCCTTGATGATCGGCTTCGTATTCCGGCAATCCGGGAACCCGGAGCACGCCAGGAACTTGCCGAACCTGCCCATTTTGTATACGAGTGGCTTGCCGCATTTCTCACAAAGCTCATCGGAGACTTCGTCTTGAATCTCGATCTCCTTCATCTCTTCTTCGGCGAATTCAAGCCGCTTCTTGAAGGAAGCGTAGAACGTGTCCAGAACGCGGACCCAGTCTTCCTTGCCTTCTTCGACAAAGTCGAGCTCTTCCTCCATGTGGGCTGTAAATTCGATATCCAGGATTTCCGGGAAAAACTCCTGCATCAATTGAATGACAAGCTCGCCAAGTTCGGTAGGCACAAACTTCTTCTCTTCGATCGCCACGTATCCGCGTTTCTGAATCGTTTCCAAAGTCGGGGCATACGTACTTGGACGCCCGATTCCCATTTCTTCCAGGGCTCTGACCAAACGCGCTTCCGTATATCTTGGAGGCGGTTGCGTAAAGTGCTGTTTCGGGTCGATGCCTTGCTTCTCCAACGAATCGCCGACGGCAAGGGGAGGGAGCAATTTATCTTCTTCCGTCGTACCGTCATCGTTGCTTTCAACATATACCTTCATGAAGCCCGGGAACTTCATTTTGGATCCGTTGGCGCGGAATAGGGTATCCCCGGCGGTCAAATCGATCGTCATCGTGTCCAGGATGGCCGACGCCATCTGACTGGCAACGAAGCGCTCCCACACGAGTTTGTACAGGCGGTATTGATCTCTGCTGAGGTATTCCTTCACTTGCTCCGGCTCCCGCAATACGGAGGTCGGCCGAATGCCCTCATGCGCGTCTTGCGCATTGGCATTCTTCTTGGTATAGGTGCGCGGCGTTTCCGGATAGTAGGTTTCGCCGAACTTCGCTAAAATGTACTCTTTGGCTTCTTCTTGGGCGACAGGCGAGATCCGGGTTGAATCCGTACGCATGTACGTAATTAAGCCGACGGTACCCTCTTTGCCTAAGTCGATACCTTCATACAGCTGCTGAGCGACGGACATCGTCTTTGATGCCCTGAAGTTCAGCTTGCGCGCCGCTTCCTGCTGCATGGAGCTCGTAATGAAAGGCGGGGACGGGTTGCGCCCGCGCTCCTTCTCTTTCACTTCTTTCACCTTGAACAAACCGGTGCCCATGGCAGCTAGAACTTGATCGACATCCTCGCGTGAAGAAAGTTCCTTCTTCTCGCCGTTGATACTGTGGTATTTGGCTTCGAATACAGCCTTGCCCGCGTTCAATTGAACCGTGATGGACCAGTATTCTTCGGGTTCAAAAGCTTTGATCTCATTCTCACGGTCTTGAATCAGCTTCACCGCTACGGATTGAACGCGCCCGGCCGATAGGCCTTTCTTCACTTTTTTCCAGAGCAGCGGGCTAATCTTGTATCCCACGAGCCGATCCAAAATGCGCCGTGCCTGCTGTGCGTTCACGAGATCCTGATTGATGCGCCGAGGCGTCTTGAAAGCGTCTTTCACCGCATCTTTCGTAATTTCATTAAACACAACCCGGCACAGCTCATCCGAACCGACGTCCAGATAGTGAGCCAGATGCCATGCAATCGCTTCACCCTCACGATCCGGGTCAGCCGCCAGATATATTTTTTTCACTTTTTTGCTTGCATCTTTTAATTCTTTTAATATAGACCCTTTACCACGGATTGTAATGTATTTAGGTTCAAAATTACGCTCAGCTTCTACGCCAATTTGGCTTTTCGGAAGGTCGCGAATATGACCCATTGAGGCTTTTACGATAAATTTGCTTCCTAAATATTTGCCGATGGTTTTGGCTTTTGCTGGTGACTCAACAATGACTAAAGAATCCGCCATGGATCGTCCTTCCTCCCCTCTTAATTTCAAAGGTCAAGTCTATTGGCGAGAAGAAAAACTTCTTGAATTGCTTATGCTAGGATGTAGGTAGAACCTGGAAGCTGTTTAATCGCCTTTTTCAATAGTAAAGATAACAGAACTGCATGCAAATGTCCAAACGTAAATTGACTGCCCTCCAACAAGGTATCGATGGTGACCGGCACATTCGACAGCATTCGTATGATTTCTTCCTCGTCAACTGTCAACGTAAATGCGGAAACCTGCGGCTTGGCAGCCGTCATTTCATTTGAATTTATCATATAATTGTAGTCTTCTACAATTTCTTCAACGCTCGTCACCAGCTTGGCGCCTTCTTTCAACAAATTATGCACGCCGCCGCTCAAACGGGAGTTAATCGAACCCGGTACGGCAAAAACATCCCGCGACTCATCCAGGGCGAAATCAACCGTAATCAAGGATCCGCTGTCCTCAGCCGCTTCAACAACCATCACACCTAAGGATAATCCGGCAATAATACGATTTCTTTGCGGAAACATACCCGGTTTCATCCCGGTGCCGATCGGATATTCCGAGATGATCGCGCCTTCCTGCTCGATCTTCCGAAATAATAACGCATTCTCACGCGGATATATTTGATCAATCGCACATCCGAGTACGGCTACGGTCTTCGCTCTCCCCTGAAGGGCGCCGATATGCGCCTTGCTGTCGATCCCTCGGGCGAGACCGCTTACGATCCGGAAACCGGCTCTGGATAGTGCTGCTGCCCATTCCTCCGCGATCTTCTGGCCATACTGCGTCGGCGTTCGCGTGCCTACGATGCTAATCAGCCGGCCGCTTAGCATGGACAGGCTCCCTTTGACATACAGCACCCAGGGCGGCTGCGCGATCTCTCTCAAGTATTGCGGGTACTCTTTGTCCAGAATCGTCAGGATTTGAATGGATCGCTTCATATATATGTGTAGCCGCTGCTCGATGAAAGCCGGGGTAAACCGCGATGCGATTTGTTCGGCGACTGAGGATCGAATGCCGCTGGCTGCTATTTCGGATGCTGATAGCTCCAACAACACTTGCGGCTCAGGGAAGCGGTTAACAAGCTGGAGCATCGTCTTCCATCCAACGCCTTCAAGTTCATGAAGACCAAATAAAATCAATCGATTATCCATTAGTATATACACTCCTTACTCGAATGACAAATCCTTGCAAAGCTTGAAAAAAGAAAAAACCTTCCAAGTCCCTAAAATGAGGGATTTGGAAGGTTGCTTACCTTCGTATAGAAGTATTTATTTTTTGGTAATAACTTTGTCCAGCATGCCTTTTTCTTCCAGGACGCTAACAAGCGTGGAGCCCATTTCGGAAGGTGTAGCGGCAACGCGGATTCCGCATCTTTCCATAGTCGCTACTTTCTCAGCAGCTGTTCCTTTACCACCGGAAATGATCGCACCGGCATGGCCCATACGTTTTCCTGGAGGCGCAGTTTTACCGCCGATGAAGCCGACAACCGGCTTCGTCATGTTCGCAGCGACCCACTCAGCCGCTTCTTCTTCTGCGGTTCCGCCGATTTCACCGATCATGATGACAGCGTATGTGTCTGGGTCTTCGTTAAAACGTTTGAGGATATCGATAAACTCGGAGCCTTTAACAGGGTCCCCACCGATACCTACTGCGGAGGATTGTCCGATTCCGCGAGTTGTCAATTGGTGAACCGCTTCGTACGTCAATGTTCCGGAACGGGAAACAACACCGACGTGACCTGGCGTATGGATGTAGCCTGGCATAATACCGATTTTGCACTCGCCTGGTGTAATAACGCCCGGGCAGTTTGGTCCGATTAGGACCGTTCTTTTGCCTTCCATGTAACGTTTCACGTTAACCATGTCAAGCACTGGAATACCTTCCGTGATACAGATAACAAGATCCAGATCCGCGTCAACCGCTTCGATGATGGATTCTGCAGCGAATGCCGGTGGTACGTAGATAACGGATGCCGTTGCACCCGTAGCTTTTTTAGCTTCGATAACCGTGTTGAAAACCGGAAGTTGAACAAGTTCACCGTTTTCCAGTGTGATGTCGACTTTTGTTCCGCCTTTGCCTGGGGTTACGCCACCAACCATTTGTGTGCCGTATTCAAGACCGCCTTTGGTATGAAACAAACCCGTAGCGCCGGTAATACCTTGAGTAATGACTTTTGTATGTTTATTGACCAAAATACTCATGATCTTTTGTTCACATCCCCTATATTATTTAAAAACCGCTCGGGTTTAGAGTTATTTCACAAGTGCAACGATTTTTTGCGCGCCGTCTGCCATCGAGTCTGCAGCAACGATATTCAAGCCGGATTCGTTAAGAATTTTCTTGCCGAGCTCCACATTGGTGCCTTCAAGACGAACAACAAGCGGACGGGATAAGCCAAGCTCTCTAGCTGCAGCAACAACACCGTCAGCGATGACGTCACAACGCATGATACCGCCGAAAATGTTAACGAAAATACCTTTCACTTGCTCATCGGAAAGGATGATTTTGAAAGCTTCTGTTACTTTCTCTTTCGTAGCGCCGCCGCCTACGTCTAGGAAGTTAGCAGGGTCTCCGCCGTAGTGCTTGATGATGTCCATCGTAGCCATTGCAAGTCCTGCACCGTTAACCATACAGCCGATGTTACCATCAAGTGCGATGTAGCTAAGGTCATATTTCGAAGCTTGGATTTCTTTGGCATCTTCTTCTTCCAGATCGCGAAGCGCAACGATATCTTTGTGACGGAAAAGAGCGTTGGAATCAAAGTTCAATTTGGCATCCAAAGCCATTACGTCGCCGTCGCCTGTAACAACCAACGGGTTGATTTCGGCGATGGAGCAATCTTTCTCTACGAATGCTTTATAAAGAGCGAGCATGAATTTAGCAGCTTTGCCAACCAGCTCGTTAGGAATGTTAATGTTGTACGCCAGTCTGCGAGCTTGGAAAGCTTGAAGACCGATAGCAGGATCTACAACTTCTTTGAAGATTTTCTCAGGGGAGTGTTCGGCAACCTCTTCGATTTCCGTACCGCCCTCTTCCGAAGCCATCATAACAACGGAGCCTGTAGCGCGGTCAACAACCACACCTACATAATATTCTTTCTTAATGTCACAGCCTTGTTCGATCAGAAGGCGCTTGACTTCCTTGCCTTCCGGACCTGTTTGGTGAGTGACCAGAACTTTACCAAGAATTTCGCTAGCATATGTACGAACTTCATCGAGGTTTTTGGCTACCTTAACGCCGCCGGCTTTACCGCGACCTCCGGCATGAATTTGCGCCTTTACTACGACGACGGATGTTCCGAGTTCTTTCGCTGCTTCAACAGCTTCGTCAACGGTGAAAGCAACTTTCCCGTTAGGAACGCTGACTCCGTACTGTCTCAGGACTTCTTTGCCTTGGTACTCATGGATATTCATTTCCTAAAATCCTCCTATCAGTATGGACTTTCTATACGTGCTATACAGGGAAAAAGTGTAATTTTCCAATTTGCGTTATGCACGAAATAATTCTTGCTGCCGGAATTAGTATCACACTTCTTCACAAGCCCTAACCATTGTATCACTAATTTTCGACAGTTTCCTTATTTTTTTCGTGAATCCATTCAAACTTTCCTTTCACACTGAAAAACTTTAGCTATCACTGATCAACTAATCCTACACAGGGTTAACTTCTACCCTCTATTTATAACTAAAAAAGACGTATTTTCCATGAACTGAAAAATCCGTCTTTCGCACGATATCAATAATGTGGCGTTGTCGGTGTATTCATCCGCGGCTCGCGCTCCGCTTGCTTGATAAAGCGCAATTCATTTCCTGTAAAGGAGCAGACCAGGCACTGAATCATAGGCTCTTCCTCGGGTATCGCATCAGGATCATTGAACTGCGTGATGCTTCCGGACAGAGCATCCTTCACAAAGGATTGCGCATAGCTCGTGATTATACTGAATTTAATCCGGTTCGAGCGGCAATTGGGACAAAAATACGGTTTTTCCTGCATGTCATCACCTCATCTTCCAGTATGTGCACGTAAAGCCTATTTAAAACGTTTTTCTGCCGCCGCAAGGATTGCGTAATTTTACCATTTTCTATACAATATAGGAAAAGAAGCGGATGGATAAGGAAGCACCTTTTATCCCATGAACAGCTTATAGGCTGGTCAAACCATGGAGAGGGAAGGTGTTTTTCGTATGTATGGAAAAGTTTGGAGCGCCTGCTTGCAAGGCATTGAAGGACGGACCATCGAGGTGGAAGTGGATATCTCCAGCGGACTGCCCCAAATGAATCTGGTCGGTCTGCCGGATCCGGCCATCCGGGAGTCGGTGGAACGTGTCCGGTCCGCCATCAAGAATGGCGGCTATGCTTTCCCCATGGACCGGATCACCGTGAATCTGGCGCCTGCTGACTTGCGCAAGGAAGGCTCCTCCTTCGATTTGGCCATTGCCGTCGCGATTCTGATGACGACCGGCCAAGTGTCGCCGGAATGCCTGCAGATGACGTTATTTCTTGGCGAGCTGGCGCTTGACGGATCGCTGAGACCGGTACCGGGCGTTCTCTCGATGGTGCATGCGGCGAAGCAAATCGGAATGAAGCGGATATGCGTACCTCATGCGAATGCCGCTGAAGCCGCATTGATCCGAGGCATCGAGGTATGCGGGCTATCGGCGCTCTCCGATTTCAAGCGGTGGACCAAGGAAACCGACAACGAGTTCTTATTTCATGCGATCAACAACAATCAATTCTTTGAAGCCTCGACAAATCTCGCCTCCCCCACGCCATTTGTCGAAGATTACACCGACGTCAACGGTCAACACCAAGTCAAAAGAGCACTGACCATAGCGGCAGCCGGCATGCACAACATCCTGTTGATCGGTCCGCCAGGGACTGGCAAATCGATGCTGATCAAACGCATGCCATCCATTTTGCCGCCGATGTCGGATGCCGAGGCGCTGGAGGTGACGAAAATTTACAGCGCCGCCGGAAAGCTGCCTGACCGCACAATGCTGATGCGGACACGTTCTTTTCGCGCGCCTCATCATACGATTTCCTCGGCCGGTTTAGTCGGAGGAGGCACATTGCCGAAACCGGGAGAAGTCAGTTTGGCGCATCGAGGTATTCTGTTTCTAGATGAGCTGCCCGAATTCACGAGAAATGCGCTCGAAGTGCTGAGACAACCGCTCGAAGACCGCACGGTTACGATAGCCAGGGCTAGAGCCGTCTACACATTTCCCGCACAGTTTATTTTGGCGGCGGCCATGAATCCGTGTCCCTGCGGCTTCTATGGGGCAGAAACTGAATCCAACGCCTGCATCTGCTCACCAGCCAAGACCGTTCAATACCGCTCCAAAATATCCGGACCTCTGCTGGACCGGATCGATCTGCATGTCGAAGTGCCGAAGCCCGACTACGATCAATTGAAAGAGCGAAAGGACGCTCTGTCGTCGCAAGAAATGCTCAACTCTGTGCTAATCGCCCACAGGCGGCAGCAGCAGCGCTATGCCGGAACTCCCCTTCACCATAACAATGAATTGAGCGGAAGCTTTCTACGCCAAATCTGCCGGTTAACCGCTGAAGGAGATCAGCTGCTCCGCACTTCATTCGAAGCCTTGGGATTAAGCGCCAGAGCACACGACCGCATTCTCCGGCTTGCGCTCACGATTGCGGATCTCGAGCAGAGCGATGCGATCCTCCCCGCCCATCTGGCCGAGGCCATCCAATACCGCAGCTTGGATAAACAGCAGCATGCAGACGGTTCGTTCCCCTGACATACAGAAGAGCCTTATGTCTCGGAGTTCGACCAAATAGGCTGAACGACGGAATCAGAAGGCTCCTTCGATATGTTCAATATGAGGCTGCGAACCGTCGCTCGTCAGCTCGACGGTAATGACGTCGAAACGAACGGACTGTTCGTACTTTCGATGGCGGTGCAAATAGTGTTGGACAACTTCTCTGACCTTGCTTTGTTTGCGGAGATCGACCGATTCTTTGGCCAGGCCAAAGCGACCGGAAGGCCGCCTCGTACGTACCTCAACCACAACGAGCATCCCTGCATGTTCTGCTACGATATCCAGCTCGCCTGCACGGCAGCGCCAATTCCGCTCGAGAATCCGGTAATCCAGACGGCATAGATAAGCCTCCGCTAGGTCTTCGCCAAGCTTGCCCAACTGTTTCCTGTCATCCTTGCGTCTGTCCGTCATAAGTCATTCCTCTGTGCACGCATTCGGTTATCGGAACGATAAATAAAGCTCAATACTTCCGCAACAAGCTGATACAGTTCAGGAGGAATTTCCTGGTCCAGATCAAGCTTCGACAACACTTCCACCAAGGAGGAATCTTCCTGAATCGGGATGCCGTTATCGATCGCCTTCTGCAAGATGGCTTCCGCCACTTGCCCTTTGCCCTTGGCGATCAGCGTCGGCGCTTTCTGCGTCTCCGGCGAGTAGCGAAGGGCGACTGCTTTCTTAATGGGGGTAGGTTCAGGCGTTCCACGTGCATTTTTGTCTTTGTTCATGCTCTGACATCTACCCCTTTGTACGTTTTGGGGAGATAGAGCGAACGGAGATCGGCTCTCCCGTCCGAAACCGCATTGGACGCAGCGCCCTCCTCTTTGGGCAGCGGCTGCGGGTACGGCGAGCATTTTAGGGATATAAATTGGTAACCCGCCTTCTGCATGGCGGAGGTGATATCTTCTTTGGACGCTTCCATCAGCGGTCCGAGAGCCGGATGATCGTTATGGATCGTCAGGGAGACGATTTTGTTCACGACATGCACGTCCACAAGCGTATTGCCCATTACCTTCATCTGCAAATCAAAAAGCAGACGGCAGTTGCTTGCATCGAGTTCTCCGCGTTTGCCTTTGCGGGATTGAATATGAACGGCAGCCGATTGCTGGCCCGTTCCGTCAAGGAAAGGAACAAACAGTGTCATATGAGCGAACATGGCGTTCTTATCGCCTGTCAGCATGAGCTGCTGGCCTGTCACTTGGCTTAAAGCTTGCTGCGCCGCCTCTTTAAGCGGTACCGGCGTATCGTCCGAGGCTGTCAGCTGCAGCAACAGACTCTTCAGCGTTTCCGATGAGGCCGGCTTGACCGTTTCCTCCTGACTAGAGGCTGCGGCGAGCGGCACCGGCTGAAGATCGTCCGCTTGAGCCTTATGGCGTACGAAAGCCTCGCCCCGCTCATCCAGCTTCGCTGCTACCTGAGCCTCGTGCTCGACGCCTACGGCCTTCAACATCCGGCTGATCCAGTTCGTCTCCGGAACAGCCTCCGGCACCTCAGACGCACCGCTGTGCGTCTGCAGCGCGCCCTCAGCCGCCTTCTGCGCAGGCGGCTCCTTCGCAGGCTCAGCGCTTCGCGCCTGAGCCTCCGGCACAGCCGCCCGCCCGGCGGGGGCGGCCTTCGCTTCCGCCGCTGGCTCCGCCGGGGCGGCGGCACGCTCCGCGCTTGGCGCAGCCGCGCGGACGTCCGTGCCCGCCGGCTGCGCAGGCGCGGCGGGCGGGGCAGCTGCGGCAGCGGGCGCAGGCGCGCTGCCTTGTCCGCCCGGCGGCCCCGCAGGAGCCGCCGCTGCAGCAGGGCCAGCCTGCGGCGAGGCTGGCGGGGCCGGCACCGCGGCCGGCGCTTCCGGCGGCCGCGCGGGCCATGTCGCTGCGGCGGAAGCCCGCAGCTCCTTCAGCAGCGCGACGACCTGCTTCGCGATGTCCGCCGCCGGATGCTGCGGCTCGTTCTCGAGGAGCGCCGCCGCCTGCCGTTCCAGCCCTTCCAGCACTTGCCCGACGGGCGGGCCTGAGGTCACCTGTCTCAGCGCCCCAACGGTTTCTTGCGTCAGGGGCAGCCCCTTTTTATGCGCAAGGACGGCCGCTTGCATCCATTCTTCCTTGTTCACGCCCTCAGGCACGCTGCTCATTAAAGCTTCGAACGCTTTCACGTTCTCCTTGGAGACGGGAACGCCTTCCTGCTGCATCGTCTGTACCATCTGACGGGCGCCTGCGGTATCCTTCACTGCAAAAGCCTTGAGCAGCTCGCCCATGGAATCCTCAGTAATTTGAACATCCGAAGCCGTTAGCGGCTTGAGCACAATTTGCCCGCCGCTGGATTCCGGCTGAACCTGCAAATAAGTCACGTCACCCTGCTTAAGCGGCGTTTCCAGCTTCGCTCTTACTTGAACACCGCCGATATTCAGCATAGCCTCCTGATCGCTTAGAAGCTGGAGCACGACACCTTTCACCACCTGACCGACTTTCAATTCAAGCACTTTGCTGTCGGCCGCCGTCAGATCGCCAACCAAGCTGCGAATTAATCCGCTGATGTTCATCCGTTCACCTCGATTTATCGATCGTTTATGTATAGTATCGGTTGACACTCGCCAATTGTTTAGATGGGAAGATCAAGCTCCAACTGCTCGGACATCCCCTCTGCCGGCTTCTCTTCCAGCTCCGCCATCACTTTACGAATAAAAAGCTTCCTATGCAGCGGCGTAGGCCCGTAACGCAGCAGCATCTCTCTATGATGCTTGGTAGCATAACCTTTATGTACAGCCAAACCGTATTCCGGGAAGAGCTCGTCCCATTCGGCGCACATCCGGTCTCTTGTCACTTTGGCAATAACCGATGCAGCGGCAATGGACTGGCTTCGTGCATCCCCATGAATAATCGCCGTTTGCGGCATATCCATATCAACGGTCTCGGCATCGACCAGCAAATAATCCGGCCTCGTCTTTAATTGCTCGACCGCCTGTTTCATCGCCAATCTGGCAGCTTGTTTAATATTGATAGCTTCGATCGTATCCACATCGACGATACCAAGACCTACAGCCACAGCCTCATTCATAATTTGCTCGTACAGCGCATCTCGCTTCTTCTCCGACAGCTTCTTCGAATCGTTGACGCCTTCCAGTACATAGCCTTTGGGCAGGATGACCGCGGCCGCAACGACATCGCCGAATAGACAGCCTCTTCCGACCTCATCGATGCCGGCAATCAGGCCGAATCCTTGCTCCCATACGTCTTTCTCATGCTCCAGCAAGCTCTTCGCCCCTTTCCATCTCACCATTATAAGGGATTACCGCAGCGGCAAGCCATACCATTTTTTACATCCGGTTCGGTATTCCGCGTAAAAAAGCCACTTGCGAAACAGGCCTCATCGCCGTTTGCAAGTGACTTCTTCACTTGAGTTTCCTTATGGCTTTTCTAAAGAAATCCGTCCCATCTTCCCGGCACGAAGCTCTCGGATAATGATCAGGGACGCTTTATCCAAATCGACCTTCCCGCCGCTGACAATGGCGCCGCGCTTTCGGCCGATAGCCTCCATGACTTGAATAACTTCATGGACGTTCTCCATATCTTCAGGCAGCTCGGTAATTCCGAATCTCTCTTGAAGACCCGTCCCGTAATTCTCTACCATGTACCGCACGACGAACAGCGCAATCTCGTCCAGATGGAGCAGCTCTTCCTTGATCGCCCCCGTCGCGGCTAGCCGCATACCAACGGTCTGATCCTCGAATTTCGGCCACAGAATACCCGGCGTATCCAGCAAATCCATCTCAGTCCCGACTTTAATCCATTGCTGCCCTTTGGTCACGCCAGGCTTATCGCCGGTCGCGGCAATTTTCTTGCCGGCCAAATGATTCGTCAGCGTCGATTTCCCGACGTTCGGAATCCCCACGATAAGAGCGCGTATCGCTCTAGGATTCATCCCTTTGCTGATCTGCTGCTCAATCTTGTGTGCCCAAAGCTGCTTCACCCGCGGCAAAATTTCTTTGACGTTCGTACCGTTCGCCGCATCAATCGGCAAAGCCGGCAAGCCAAGCTCTCCGAAATATTTGACCCATTGCGCCGTCACCTGCGGATCGGCCAAATCGCTTTTGTTCAAGAGCACCAATCGGGGCTTGCCCTTCAGAATCTCATCTACCATCGGGTTCCGGCTCGAGAGCGGTATGCGGGCATCCAGAAGCTCAATGACGACGTCAATCAGCTTCAGCTTTTCTTCAATCTGTCTCCGAGCTTTGGTCATGTGACCGGGAAACCATTGAATGGTCATTCTAGTTCACCTCAGAAATGTATAAAACTTATTTTGTTGACCGGCCAGAAAATGACTTCCGAGCGCCCTACGATTTTATTATAAGGCACGAAGCCAACGCTCTTGGCCCGGCTGTCCTTGGAATTCGGCCGGTTATCCCCCATCGCGAAGATTTCGCCGTCAGGCACTTTCGTTTCTGGGAAATCGGACAGAGTGTTATAGGCATGTCCCTCTTTATTCGCTTGCTCGATCGCTTCCTTGATATACGGTTGATCGATCTCCTGGCCGTTGATGAACACTTTATCGCCGGTTACTTTCACGGTTTCCCCTGGAAGCGCGATGACCCGTTTAATATAATCCTTGCCTTCCGGCGCATGGAAGACGATGACTTCTCCCCGCTTCGGCGCGCGGATATCATAAATAATTTTGTTAACAATGAGACGTTCGCCAGTAGAGAAGTTCGGCCTCATGGAATCCCCGTCGACGATGAACGGCGAGAACAGGAACCAACGGATGACAATGACCAGCACGCCGGCGATCACTAGCGCTTTGATCCATTCCCATGTTTCACTTTTGGCTGTTTTTGCAGGTGTTGAGCTTGCTTCCGCAGCAGCTGCGGCGTCTAAACCAGGCTGATCTTGCTCTTTCTGTTCCATCACTGACTGCCTCTTTTCCAGTTTTGGTTTATGTAAAAAGGTGCTGCAAAAAACGAAAAGGAGACTTGCCTAAACAAGCCCCCCGTTTTCTTATCGAATTTCTTTGATTCTTGCTGCTTTACCGCGAAGACCACGCAGGTAATAAAGTTTCGCACGACGAACTTTACCACGGCGAGCCACTTCGATTTTCTCGATTCTTGGAGAATGCAGCGGGAAAGTTCTTTCCACGCCAACACCGTAAGAAATTTTACGAACAGTAAACGTTTCGCTGATTCCACCGCCGTGGCGTTTGATCACAACACCTTCGAACAGCTGAATACGCTCACGCGAACCCTCGATAACTTTTACGTGTACTTTCAGAGTATCGCCAGGACGGAAACTTGGAATATCCGTACGGAGCTGCTCCTTAGTAATCTCTTGAATAAGATTCATAGTTGACTCCCTCCTTCCACACAGGTGTTCATTCCGCCGATCTACAAGTTAAATCTAAGTTGTTATGCGTAGAGGACCACCAGACTCGAGCTGTTGAAAAATCACAACAGAATATATAATATCATAGACAGGAAAGAAATTCAATAGAGAAGTTTTGGGGGCTACTTCTTTGGATTTCGCTCCTGCCATTCGGCCAGCCAGGCCTTTTCTTCCTTCGTAAACTCCCTGCCTTCGAGCAAATCCGGACGTCGCTCCAGTGTGCGGAATAACGATTCCTTGCGCCTCCAGCGCCGTACATTCTCATGATGGCCGGACAACAGCATCTCCGGCACTTCCCACTCTCTGAATTTGGCGGGACGCGTATAATGAGGATACTCCAGCAGGCCTGTCGAGAACGAATCCGTCACAGCCGACATCTCATTGCCTAGTACTCCGGGCAGAAGCCTTACTACACTGTCTATAACGACCATGGCAGGCAGTTCTCCACCGGTAAGCACATAATCGCCAATGGAGAGCTCGTCCGTCACCAGGTATTGCCTAATCCGCTCATCGTAGCCTTCATAATGTCCGCAAATAAACACGAGGTGCTGCTCGCCGGACAATTCTTCAGCCACCTTCTGTGTGAACGGTTTGCCTTGCGGACACATGAGAATAACCCTCGGCTTCACCGAGCCGCCTTCGGCGTCCTCGCCCACAGGCAGATCCTCCACCGCCGCAAAGATCGGCTCCGGCTTCAATACCATTCCGCCTCCGCCGCCATAAGGATAATCGTCGACCGTATTATGCTTATTATTGGAGTAATCCCGGAAATTCACGGTGTTCAGACTTACGATTCCCTTATCTCGAGCTTTTCCCAAAATGCTGGACGAGAATACGCCGTCAAACATTTCTGGGAACAAGGTCAGTACATCAATTCTCATTCCATTAACCCTTCCATCAGGTGAATCCGTATTGTCTTATTAGCGACATCTACATCCAGAATGACATCGTCAATAACCGGCAGCAGCAATTGCTTGCCTTTCGGCAAAGATACTACCCAAACATCGTTAGCTCCAGGCGTCAGTATTTCCGTAATCGGACCGAGCTCTTGGCCTTCTTCCGTAATGACCTTACAGCCAATAATTTCGTGGTAATAATATTCTCCCTCTTCGAGCGGCTGTTGATTCTTCGCATCGATTTTGAGGAGCGCTCCTTTGAACTTCTCCACATCGTTAATGTTGCTGAATTGTGCGAATTGCACGATAAACATATTTTTATGTAAGCGGGACGTTTGCACAGTCACCGGCGTTTGCTTATTTTGGGAGTCAACAATAACCAACTCGCTGCCTTTATCGAAACGTTCGGGGAAATCGGTTTCCGGTACAATCTTCAGTTCGCCGCGAATACCATGGGTATTGGCGATTTTACCAATCGTCATCAATTTATCCGCCATTTGCGCTTGCTAACCTCCACTTTATTGTGCCTTATGCAAGTCCATATAAGAAAAAGGCTAGGAATAGAATCCTAACCTAATTTCTTATGAAACGATCTCTACGGCTACCCGTTTCGTTTCTTTCACTGCTGCCGACGTGACCACCGTGCGGAGCGACTTCGCAATCTTCCCTTGCTTGCCGATCACTTTCCCGACATCGTCGGGGTGAACGGAAAGCCTGTACTCGATTTTGTCATCCTTCTCCACGACAGCGACACGCACTTCTTCCGGATGATCAACAAGAGCCTTAGCAATAACGGTGATAAGATCCTTCATGAAAACACCCTCCGAAGTGAACAGATTACTTCTGTAATTTCAGCTCGTGAAACTTAGTCATCAAACCTGCTTTGGAGAACAGGCTGCGAACTGTATCGGACGGTTGAGCGCCAATTTGAAGCCATTTCAGCGCTTTCTCCTCATCAAGGTTAACAGCTGCCGGTTCAGCAATTGGGTTATAAGTACCGATTTCTTCGATAAAACGACCATCACGCGGGGAACGGGAATCCGAAACCACCACACGGTAGAAAGGAGCTTTGTGAGCACCTGCACGTTTAAGACGAATACGTACTGCCATGAATCATTCACCTCCTAATTAGAATAAAAACACCTTATATTTAGAAAGGGAATTTAAATCCCTTGCCCAGCTTCTTCATTCCTTTGGGCCCCTTAGGTCCCATCATGCCGGAGAACTGCTTCATCATTTTGCGCATATCGTCAAATTGCTTGATGAACCGGTTCACTTCCTGTACGGAATTGCCGCTTCCCAGCGCAATTCGCTTGCGGCGGCTTGCGTTCAGCAGCTCCGGCTTGCGCTTCTCTTCCTTGGTCATCGACTTCACAATCGCCTCGACGCGGGCCATCTGCTTGTCGTCCACCTTCATATCCTTCATGCCTTTGATCTTGTTCGCACCCGGCAGCATCTCCAGGATTTGATCAAGCGGCCCCATCTTCTTCACCTGCTCCATCTGGTCAAGGAAATCATCGAACGTGAACTCGGCGTTGCGCATTTTGCGCTCCATCTCTTTCGCCTTGTCCATGTCGATGCCGGCTTGCGCCTTCTCGATCAGTGTCAGCATGTCGCCCATGCCGAGAATTCTGGAGGCCATCCGGTCTGGGAAGAAAGGTTCCAAAGCATCCATCTTCTCGCCGCTCGCGACGAACTTAATCGGGCAGCCGGTTACGGCTTTGACGGATAACGCCGCACCACCGCGGGTATCGCCGTCCAGCTTCGTGAGGACTACGCCCGTGAGTTCCAGCTGTTGGTGGAAGCTCTCTGCGACGTTCACGGCATCTTGACCCGTCATCGCATCGACAACGAGCAAAATCTCGTCGGGCGTAACAGCGGCGCGCACATTTTTCAGTTCATCCATCAAATTCTCGTCAATGTGGAGGCGCCCCGCGGTATCGATGATCACATAATCGTGGCCATGATCTTTGGCGTGCTGCAGCCCTTGCTTGGCGATATCGACCGGATTCACTTGATCTCCCAGCGCGAAGACAGGAACCTTCAACTGCTCTCCGAGCACCTGCAGCTGTTTGATCGCAGCGGGACGATAAATGTCGCACGCGACAAGCAGCGGTCTATGGTTTTGTTTGACCAGCATCTTCGCCAGCTTACCGGACGTCGTCGTTTTACCTGCCCCTTGCAGACCTGCCATCATAATGACGGTCGGCGGCCGGTTCGAACGAGCCAGCTTGCTCTGCGTACCGCCCATGAGCGCCGTAAGCTCTTTGTTCACGATGTCGATAACAACCATGCCCGGCGTGAAGGACTTCATGACTTCTTGTCCGATCGCCTGCTCCTTCACTTTGGCAATAAAGTCTTTGACGACTTTAAAGTTCACGTCCGCTTCAAGCAGAGCGAGCCGTACCTCGCGAAGCGCTTCGCCTACATCTTCTTCCGTCAGCTTACCTTTGCTTCTCAGCTTTCCAAAAACGTTCTGTAACCGGTTTGCCAATCCTTCAAATGCCATGCGCTTCACCTCCTGCTTGGACTATGATCAGTCGATCTCTATTATTGTATCAAAAAGCTCCGTCGTTTTCCTCTTCAGCTCAGGATCACAGCTTGTCAGCAATTGGTCCAGTTCGGTGCGAAGCTTCACGCGTTGTTCATGCTTATGTAACAGATGCAGCTTAGCTTCATATTCCTGCAAAGTCAATTCTGCACGCTTAATATGCTCATACACCGCTTGGCGGCTAATTTCGAAATTCTCGGCGATTTCTCCTAGCGAGTAGTCGTCGTGAAAGTACAATCTGAGAAACGTTCTCTGCTTCTCGGTCAAAAGGGGTTCATAGAAGTCAAACAGCAGATTGATGCGATTCGTTTTCGCGAGCATTTGATCAACCGTCATGACTCCACCTCCGTAAAGGTTGCGCCCTTGACAGCAGCACAACATGACCTATCATACTGAATTCCGGAATGAATGTCAAGCGTTTTACCTTGTCAGTATTTCAAACAAAAAAATCCCCCGCCAACCGTAGAGGCTGAGGGGATTTCCCGCTTAGTTTTCTTCTTTGGTCTCGCCCATCCATTTGCCGAACAAAGCGTGCACGAATTGCTCCGAATCAAACGGCTGGAGATCGTCCATTTTCTCGCCGAGGCCGACGAATTTCACCGGCAGCGACAATTCCTGGCGGATCGCCACGACGATCCCGCCTTTGGCCGTGCCGTCCAGCTTGGACAGCACAAGTCCGGTCAGGCCGGTCTTGTCTCCGAACAGCTTGGCTTGGCTGAGCGCATTCTGCCCTGTTGTCGCATCCAGAACGAGGATCACCTCATGCGGAGCGTCCGGCACTTCGCGTTGGATAACGCGGTAAATCTTGTTCAGCTCCTCCATGAGATTCACTTTGTTCTGCAAGCGGCCGGCCGTATCGCACAGCAAGATATCGACGCCGCGCGTCTTAGCGGCCTGTACGGCATCATACATAACCGCAGCCGGGTCAGCGCCCGATTGCTGCTTAATGACATCGACGCCGACACGCTCGCCCCACGTTTCCAGCTGCTCGATCGCTCCCGCACGGAATGTGTCGCCTGCGGCCATAAGCACCTTTTTCCCTTGGGATTTGAACATGTGCGCCATTTTTCCGATCGTTGTCGTTTTGCCTACGCCATTGACGCCAACGAACAAAATAACGGATAATCCGTTCGGATTTAGGTTAAGCCCCGCATCGGCATCGCCCTTGAGCAGCTCGATCAGCTTCTCGGACAGAATAGGCTGCAGCTCCGCCGGATTCTCGATCTTCCGTTTCTTCACTTCCGCACGCAGCTGGTCGATCAGCTTGAGCACGGTATTCACACCGACATCGGCGCCGATTAGAATCTCTTCCAGCTCTTCATAAAAGTCTTCGTCAATCTTCTTGCGCCGGGAGAATAGGTCGTCGACTCGCTCCACGAACACATCTCTCGTTTTGGCTAGGCCTTCCTTGAACTTATTCGTTACCGCTTCGGCCTTGCTGGAAATGCTCTCTTTCAACCGTTTAAAAAAACTCATAGTTCCTCCTAGATTATAACTTTAGCCAATTACGATGCAGACATCGCGGCTTCCTCATCCTCCAGACGGACGGAAACCAGCTTGGACACGCCGCCTTCCTGCATCGTCACCCCGTACAGAACATCCGCCTCTTCCATCGTTCCCTTACGGTGCGTGACCACGATGAATTGGGTCATCTCCGAGAATTCGCGCAAATATTCGGCAAAACGGGAGACGTTGGCCTCATCCAGTGCCGCTTCGACTTCATCCAGTACGCAGAATGGGACCGGCTTCACCCGAATAATGGAAAATAACAAAGCGATCGCGGTAAGCGCGCGCTCTCCTCCCGATAACAGCTGCAGATTTTGCAGCTTCTTGCCTGGCGGCTGGGCTACGATCTCAATCCCTGTATCCAGCATATTGTCCGGCTCGGATAAAATCAAATCGGCCCTGCCCCCGCCGAACAACTTGGCGAAGACGACGCCAAAATGCGAGCGAATGGCATCGAAGGTCGTTTTGAACCGCTTGGACATTTCCTGATCCATTTCCTTAATCACCTGATAAAGCGTAGTCTTGGCTTCGATCAAGTCGTTTTTCTGCGAGTCCAGAAACTCAAACCGCTCGGAGACCCTTGCATACTCTTCAATGGCCCCCAGGTTTACATCGCCCAAGGAGGCAATTTCGCGTTTGAGCTCCCGCACCTTCGATTGCGTGCCTTGAATATCCTCAGGGATCGGATACCGTTCTTTGGCCAGTTCATAGCTGAGCTCATACTCTTCCGCAAGCTTCTTCAGCATGTTCTCCAGCTCTACATCCAAACGCGTGACGCGCACTTCCGTTTGATGCAAGCTCTCTTCCACCTGCTTCAATTGCAGACGCTGTGCCCGCGTTTCGTTCTCTTCCTGCTCCAGCTTATGTAACCAGTCGGTACGTTCAGCCCGCTTGAAATCAATGCTTTCGGTGCATTGCTGCTTCTTCAGCTTGAGATCATTGAGCAGTTCGACTTGGAGCACGGTTTCCTGCTCGAGTGCGCTCATGTCTTGTTCCAGCTGCAGGAGCAGCCCGCGGTTCGTCTCCATCTCGCGATCGGCCTCGCTCAAATCCTGCTGCAAGCGCCGCTGCTGATCCTGGAGCGATTGCTTCTCCTGCGAAATCGAAGCGACCTTCACCTTCAGATCCGTTAGCTGGCTCTGCAGCTCCTCCTTCTCGGATTCGCTCGCTTTCCGAGTACTCTCGGCGTCGCGAATCGCTTGCTGCAAAGAGGCTTCTTCCTGCTGAAGCTCAGCCAGCGCCGTCTCCGCCTCCGCTTTCTTACGGGCGAGCTCCGCCTGTTCCTCCAAAAGCGATCCTCGATCTTGGCTGTCGAGTGAGAGCTGCTCATCCACTTTGCGGCTTTCCGATTCCAGCGGATTCAATTCCGCCCGAATTTGCTGCTCTTCGATACGCTTCTGTTCGCCTTGCTGGCGGAGCTGCTCGACGGTCATCATCTCATCGGTGATCTCCCGCTTCATCGCGCTGGATTGGCTGCGCAGCGTGCCTAATTGGCTTTCCGAGTTCCGAATCTCCAGATCCAGCTCCTCAATTTGCCGTTGGCGGCCCAACAGGTTGGTCGATTTCTTCTGCAAGCTTCCGCCTGTCATGGAGCCGCCCGGATTGACGACATCCCCTTCCAGCGTCACTACCCGGTAGCGGTACTGCGCTTTGGCCGCAATATGGTTGGCGTCTTCCAATGTCTGAGCCACAACCACATTGCCGAGAAGACTTGAGAAAATGTTCTGATACGTGTTGTCGAACGAAACGAGATCTACGGCGATTCCGACGAACCCTCTCGCCGATTTGAGCGAAGCGATCTCATGATCGCCAATGGACCGGCCTCGAATGACGTTCATCGGCAGGAATGTAGCTCGTCCCATTTGGCGCCGCTTCAAGAAGGCAATCGCTTCACGGCCGTCCGCTTCCGTTTCGACCACAATGTTCTGCAGCGCGCCCCCGAGCGCGGTTTCTATCGCAACCTCAACCTCTGCCGGCACTTTCACCAGTTCGGCCACCGCTCCGCGGATGCCTCGCAAATCCTTCCGGCTCTTGGCTTTGAGCACTTCCTTGACGCCCTGCATGAAGCCGTCGTAATCGCTCGCCATCTCTTTCATCGTGTCCCGGCGGGAGGTAAGCGCATCGAGCTTCTGCTCCCACTTGCGCACCATGCCCTGAGCTTCGTCGAGCAGCGTCTGCTTGCTCTTCAAACTCTGGGTCAACTGGACATACTGCTGCCGGATATCTTCAATTTCTTGAACCGTCTTCTCCAGCTTGTCGGTCAAATCTTGCTTGCGCTGTGCAATCTGGACGCGCTGTTCGTCCCATTTCAACCGCTCATCGTCCAGCCGCTCCACCCTGCGCCCGATGCTCTCCGTTTGCTGTTCGGCATACCGGATTTCATTCCGGGCTTGCGCCATCCTGTTCAGTGTCTCGAGCAGTTCGCCTTTCAACTGATCCTCCGGGGAGGAGGAGATGCCCCCATTCACTCCGAGCAAGCGCTGCTCTTCCGCTGTCAGCTTCGCTTGAAATTCAAAGAGCTGCGCACCGATCTGAATAATTTTCTCGCGCTGCTCGCCGAGCTCCGCTTCCTTGTCGATTCTGCGCTGTTCCTGCATCGCAATCGTACTGCCGAGCTGTTGATGATTGGCTGCGTAGTTCTTCTTCCGTTCCTTGAGCACCTCGCCATGCCCTTCGCATTTCTCGAATTCCTCACTGAGAACAAGAAGCGTTTCCTGCAGCTTCTCCAGCTCCTCTTCGAGTCTGCGAGTCTCCCAGCGATGCTTCTCTAAGTGAGCGTCATGCTGGTTGACGATTGTCGCTAGCTCGGTCTGCTCCTTGGTGAGCTTCTCCAGCTTCTGGGACGCTTCATTCCAGGAAAGATAAATCTGGTCGATCTGATGAACGTACATCGCAATTTCACTGCTTTTGAGCGTTTCGCGAAGCTCTTTGTAACGAATCGCTTTCTCCGATTGCTCGCGAAGCGGCTCAATCTGATCCTCTAATTCAGAGACGAGGTCATGAATCCTGAGCAGATTTTGTTCGGTATCGTTTAACTTTTTCTCCGCTTCCCTCTTACGCGATTTATATTTAACAATCCCCGACGCTTCTTCAAAGATGCCGCGGCGATCTTCCGATTTCGTACTTAAAATCTCTTCGATACGGCCTTGTCCGATAATGGAATACGCCTCTTTCCCGATCCCCGTATCCATGAACAATTCCGTGATATCCTTCAATCGGCAGGGCTGCTTGTTGATCAAATACTCGCTTTCCCCGCTCCGGTGCACACGGCGAGTCACCGTGACTTCATTGAATTCAAGCGGAAGCGATTGCGACGTATTGTCCAGCGTCAGCGACACTTCCCCATAATTCACTGCACGGCGCGCATCGCTGCCCGCAAAAATAACGTCTTCCATTTTACCGCCGCGCAAAGACTTGGCGCTCTGCTCCCCCAACACCCAGCGGATGCCGTCGGAGATATTGCTTTTGCCGCTTCCGTTCGGACCGACGACCGCAGTGATACCGCGTACGAATTCCAGCTCCGTCCGGTCGGCGAAAGACTTAAACCCGGATAATTCAATCCGTTTCAAAAACATGGTCTCACCTCAGACATCATTGTAACATATCCCTTACTAAAATAAGAGAAAAAAACAAAAAGGCAGCCTCGGCTGCCCCTTTGTGCTATATGACTTACCGCTGAACGGTCACATTCAATTTCAACAATGCTTGGGCAGCTGCCTGCTGCTCAGCTTCTTTCTTGGAACGTCCTGCTCCGGTTCCCAGAAGGTCGGCATCCATGTGGACTTCAGCTACAAACTCACGTTCATGTGCAGGACCCCGCTCGTTGACGATGCGGTATTCCAGAGATCCCAAGCCATGATGTTGGGTATGCTCTTGCAATTGAGTCTTGTAATCAATAACGAGCAGCTTGCCTTCGCTGGAAATGTTGGCGAACACATGCTTGTTGAGAAAGCTTTTGACAACATCGATCCCTTGATCCAGGTACAAGGCACCGATGAAGGATTCAAACACATCGGCAAGAAGCGCCGGACGTTGACGCCCTCCGGTCAACTCCTCCCCTTTGCCCAGCAGAACGAAAGCGCCGAAATCTAATTCTTCAGCAAACGTAACAAGTGAGGGCTCACATACGATGGAGGCTCTGAGCTTCGTTAGCTCGCCTTCCGAGCGCCCCGGATAAGATTCATATAAAAATTCCGAAACGGTTAATTCCAAAACGGCATCGCCCAGAAATTCCAGACGTTCGTTATCTTTGTGTCCGGCAATCCGATGCTCATTGACATAGGAAGAATGGGTAAAAGCTTGCTTCAGCAGCTCGGATTTGCGAAACGAGATGCCGATCCGCTGCTGCAGTTCTTTAATATCGCGGTTCATTGTGCCTATTCACCACCCAGAGAGAATGATATTCCGTTATCTTTCTTCGCAGGCAGGCAAATTATGCTTGAAACCTTTTCATGATGATCGTGGCGTTATGTCCGCCAAAACCGAATGAATTGGACATCGCAATCTCCACTTGAGCTTGACGCGCCGTGTTCGGCACATAATCCAAGTCGCATTCGGGATCTTGGTTGTCCAAATTGATCGTAGGCGCAATGACGCTGTTCGCAATCGTCATACCGCAGATAACCGCTTCAACGCCACCGGCAGCTCCGAGCAAATGCCCCGTCATCGATTTGGTGGAGCTCACGGCTACTTTGTACGCGTGATCGCCAAGCGCTTTCTTGATGGCCGTCGTCTCGGATTTGTCGCCGACAGGCGTTGAAGTTCCATGCGCGTTGATATAAGTAATGGCTTCCGGTGCAATCCCGGCATCTTTGATCGCTCTGGACATACAGCGAGCCGCTCCGTCCGGATCCGGATCCGTCATGTGGTAGGCGTCGCCGCTCATACCGTAACCGATCACTTCCGCATAGATGCGTGCGCCGCGCTGCTGCGCATGTTCCAGCGATTCCAGAATCAGAACGCCCGAACCCTCGCCCATGACGAAGCCATCACGGTCCGTATCGAACGGACGGCTGGCTGCATGCGGGTCTTCGTTGCGCGTGGACATTGCGCGAAGCGCGCAGAATCCGGCCACACCGATCGGCGTAATCGTCGCTTCCGCACCGCCGCAGATCATCACGTCGGCATCGCCGCGCTGAATCATTTTGAAGGAATCCCCGATGGAATGCGTACCCGTCGCACAGGCGGTCACTGCCGTTGAGTTCGGTCCTTTCGCACCGGTGATCATCGAGATATGTCCGGAGGCCATATTCGCGATCATCATCGGGATGAAGAACGGCGATACGCGCTTCGGCCCTTTCTCCAGCAGCACTCTGTGCTGTTCTTCCCATGTGTTCAAGCCGCCGATACCGGAACCTACCGAGACACCTACGCGTTCCGGGTCGGTATCCTCTTTGAGGTTCAAGTTCGCGTCTTTAAGGGCGTTCAGCGCACCTGCAACAGCGAACTGCACGAAGCGGTCCATCCGGCGGGACTCTTTGCGGTCCACATAATCTTCAATGTTGAAATCTTTAATCTCGGCGGCGATCCGCGTAGGGTACTCGCTTACATCAAAGTTCTCAATGGCGCTGACTCCGGATTTGCCGGCTGTCAGGTTGCCCCAGAACGTTTCCAAATCTTGACCAAGGGCAGTAACTACGCCCATACCTGTAATTACAACTCTTTTCATTTGTACCACCTTCTATGTCGCGAATCTTCATATTTTTTAGTTGGGCCTGGAATGATGAGAAGTCCCGTCTTGATTAGAAACGGGACTCTGTAGACTATTACGTATGAGATTTTATGTAATTCGTAACTTCTCCTACAGTCGTAATCTTCTCAGCATCTTCATCGGAAATTTCTAAATCGAACTCATCTTCTAACTCCATTACTAATTCAACTACATCGAGAGAATCAGCACCAAGGTCTTCTTTGAAAGATGCTTCGAGGGTGACTTCAGATTCATCAACCCCTAGACGATCGACTACAATTCGTTTAACACGATCCAATACGTCGGACATCCGGTTCACCTCCTCTTTGGTATTATACGAGAATCTTTGACAGATTGCCAGTAGGCAAATCATAAGATTCTCCAGTGGCGAATCTTACATGTACATGCCGCCATCTACGTGGATGGTTTGGCCTGTCATGTAGGATGCATCGTCGGACGCCAGGAAGCGCACAACCTTCGCGATTTCCTCTGGCTGGCCAAGGCGTTCCAATGGAATTTGCTTCAACATTTGGTCGCGCATCTCGCCAGCCAGTTTGTCGGTCATATCGGTTTCGATAAAACCTGGCGCTACCGCATTCACGGTAATGCCTCTGGAAGCAAGCTCCTTCGCCGTCGCCTTGGTCAAGCCAATGACGCCGGCTTTGGCTGCTACATAGTTGGCCTGACCCGGGTTACCGAGCACGCCGACTACAGAAGATATATTGATGATTCGACCAAAGCGCTGTTTCATCATCGGGCGTGTCACGGCTTTGACGCAATTGAACACACCTTTCAGGTTTGTAGCGATAACTTGATCGAATTCTTCTTCCTTCATTCGCATGATTAGATTGTCTCTTGTAATACCTGCATTATTCACAAGAATATCAATTTTACCAAAAAATTCAATGGTTTTCTTCACTAGATCTTCGGATTCCTGATAGGAGCTTACATCGGCGCGCAATTTAATCCCTTTGCGTCCCATCGCTTCAATGGCGGATACCACTTCAGCGGCAGCCGCTTCGCTTCCTGCATAGTTCACCGCAACATCGGCGCCCTGCTCAGCCAAATGAAGCGCAATCGCCCGCCCGATTCCCCGGGATGCACCGGTCACCAGTGCCACTTTACCAGTCAGCATCATGCTTGTACCTCCTGCAAGTACTTGTTCAAAGCCTCAAGACTTCCGATCGATACGGTCTTCACCGTTTTGTCGACCTTCTTGATCAAACCGGCAAGCACCGTTCCCGAGCCTAGCTCAATGAATGTGTCGACGCCTTGGCTGATCAGATAAGCAACCGTGTCCTCCCACAGTACCGGGGAGTATACCTGCTCGACGAGCAAGCCGCGGATGTCGCCCGGCTCAGTCACTGGACGAGCCGTCACGTTAGCCACCACGGGCACCGAGGCTGCGCGCATCTCGACGGACGCCAGCACCTCTGCAAGGCGCTCAGAGGCCGGCTTCATGAGCGAAGAGTGGAACGGCCCGCTCACCTCGAGCGGAATGGCCCGCTTCGCTCCGGCTTCCTTGCAGCGTTCGACAACGGCTGCAACGCCTTCCTTACTGCCCGAGACGACGATCTGCCCCGGGCAGTTCACATTGGCGAGCTCCACGACGGAGCCGCCGCTCGTGATGGCCGTGCACAGCTGCGCAAGCGCTTCGCGCTCGGCTCCGAGCACGGCCGCCATGGCGCCCAGGCCGCCCGGGACGGCCTGTTCCATGAACTCGCCGCGGGCCCGCACGGTGCGGACCGCGTCCTCGAACCCGAGCACGCCGGCGGCGACGAGCGCGCTGTATTCGCCAAGACTATGTCCCGCGACATAGTCGGGCGTGATGCCCGCAGCCTTGAACGCTTCGAGACAAGCGATGCTTGTCGTGAGCAGCGCCGGCTGCGTGTGGTACGTGATCTTCAACTGGTCCTCCGGACCTTGGAAGATCAGGTTGGATAAAGCGAAACCCAGCGCCTCATCGGCCCGGTCGAAATACGCCTTGGCGGCAGGGTGGTTCGTATACAGGTCTTGTCCCATCCCTACGGATTGTGAACCTTGGCCTGGAAAAACAAAAGCGATTTTACCCATACGAGAAAAAGATCTCCTTTGGCTTTTAGAATAAAATAATGTGCAGAATGGCCCTTACTTACCAGACCATCGCCGTGGCGCCCCAAGTCAAGCCGCCGCCGAAACCGACCAGCACCAGGCGGGTCCCTTCTTTCAATCGGCCCTCTTCCCAAGCTTCTGCAAGTGCAACCGGTATGGAAGCCGCGGACATGTTGCCATATCTGTCGATATTGACGATACACTTGTCATCCGTTAATTCCAATCGGTTCAGCGAGGATTGAATGATGCGCATATTCGCTTGGTGTGGCACCAGCAGGTCGATATCCGACTTGTCCCAGCCTGCTTTGCGCAGCGCTTCGTCGGCCGCGTTCCCCATGATACGCACGGCGAATTTGAACACCTCTGCACCGGCCATGTAAATGTAGTGCAGACGCTGATCAATCGACGATTGCGAAGCAGGATTGCGCGATCCGCCGCCTTCGATCTTGAGCAGCGGTCCGCCTGAACCGTCGGCGCCGAGCTCGAACGATTTGAAGCCTCTGCCTTCCGGCACTTCTCCGATGACGACGGCCCCGGCCCCGTCTCCAAACAGGATGCAGGTGTTACGGTCCGTATAGTCCGTAATTTTGGATAATGTGTCTGCGCCGATAACCAGCGCATATTTATAAGTGCCTGTAGCAATGAAATTAGAGGCGTTGGCCAGTCCATAAACGAAGCCGGAGCATGCTGCGGACAAATCGAACGCCGCTGCCTTCTTGGCGCCCAGCTTCTCTTGCAGAATGCAAGCCGTCGACGGGAATGCCATATCCGGCGTAATCGTCGACACAACGATCAAATCGAGCTGATCGGCCGTAATTCCAGCGTTAGCCAATGCGACCAGCGAAGCTTCATAGCACAGATCGGAGGTAGCTTGTCCCTCTGCTGCGATCCTTCTCTCGCGAATGCCTGTCCGCGTCACGATCCACTCGTCATTCGTGTCGACCATCGTCTCCAGCTCTTGATTCGTCAATATTCGATCAGGTACATACTTACCTGTACCGAGTACTCCTACTGGTATTAGGTTCATGTTGTTCTAATCTCTCTTCCCCTGGCTAATTTCGGCAGATATGGTGCCAACCAAATCATTTTTCAAGGCAATTCTGGCTTGACGCACGGCATTTTTGATGGCATTCGCATCGGATGAGCCATGGCTCTTCAAAACCAGCCCGTCTATGCCGAGAAATGGCGCTGCCCCATGCTCGTTATAATCCAGCTTTTTGCGGAATTGCGTGAGTCCCGGCTTCAGGACAGCCGCAGCAAGCTTCGTAAACAGCGATTTCGTAAATTCTTGCTTTAACGCGGAAAATATAGCGGAAGCTGCGCCTTCCAGCGATTTCAGCATAATGTTCCCGGCAAAGCCGTCGCATACGATGACATCGCACTTCGCTCTCAGCACTTGCGATGATTCGACATTACCGACGAAATGAATCGGGCCTTGTTCCATTAAAGGATACGCTGTTTTTGTTAATTCATTCCCCTTGGCAGCCTCGGTGCCTACGTTGAGCAGGCCTACGCGCGGCTTAGTGACGCCATGCACCTTGGAACGGTAAATACTGCCCATAATCGCGTATTGAAGCAGCTGCTCCGGCGTAGCATCCATATTCGCCCCCAAATCCAGCGCCAGCACGCCGTTGCCGTCCATCGTCGGGATCATCGGCGCCAGTGCAGGGCGTTCGATGCCGGGAATCCTTCCTACGACCAGCAAGCCCGTCGTCATCAAGGCGCCGGTGTTGCCTGCGGAAATCATCGCCTCCGCTTCCTTCTCTTTCACCAGTTTGCCCGCGACGACCATGGAGGCGTCTTTCTTGCGGCGAACCGCCTTGACCGGCTCATCCTCCGCTTCGATAACTTCCTCCGTGTGCCGAATGCTGATATTAGCCGGCTTCTCCGTCAGATGAGCTTCAATTGCCGCGCTGTTGCCGACCAGAATGATATGTACGTCTTTCCATTCCTTGGCCGCCGCCAGCGCTCCTTCTACGACGATCTTCGGGGCATGATCGCCGCCCATCGCATCAATCGCGATCCGCATGCAGCTTCTCCTCCCTCTCTAGGTGTTGCTCCTTCTTCGAATGAAAGATCACGAAATTGCCGCGAAACACAGCCTCATCGCCAACATATGAAGACACTTCAACCCTTGCTTTCCCTTTGGAAACGGAACGCACATAAGCTTTGGCGATACATTTCTCTCCTAACTTTACCGAACGTATAAAGCGGATATCTGCTGAGGCTGTCAAGGCGATCGGATCGTCGATAACGGCAACGGCGAGGGAGTTTGCTTGTGAGAATATATGATGTCCTCTTGCAATTTTGGTTCTTGAGAAAACATGATCTTCTTTAATTTC
The DNA here is from genome assembly GCF_031456485.1 of Bacillus sp. 3255. Taxonomy (NCBI): domain Bacteria; kingdom Bacillati; phylum Bacillota; class Bacilli; order Caryophanales; family Bacillaceae; genus Bacillus; species Bacillus sp. 3255. The sequence goes on along the minus strand of NZ_JAVDUS010000021.1, from coordinate 40,220 downwards.
AAAAATCGAGATACCGCTCTGATCCAGCTGTAAATCGATCACTTCTCCAATCACTTCATCAATGGTCAACGAGCGCACTTGATCGTACGTCTTGACCGCCATAGTCTTCATTCGCTCTCGCAGCTCAGGAATACCTAGCTCCAATCGGTCTAACCGGACAGTTTGGATGCTAACCTGAAACGTTCGCATCAGTTCCTCGTCGGTCATGAAAGGATTGGCTTCAATCGCTTGAAGCAATTGCTGCTGCCTTTGTCGTTTAGGTAGGCGTTCGATGGCTAGCACCACCTTATCTCGTGAGATCTCATCTTATTACCAGATACTAAACTGTAGTATATTAAATTTGGAACCAAAAAGAAAGCAAAAAAAATAGCACCTCACACGAAGATGAAGTACTATGTTTAATCTTATGCTTTTACGATCTCTCTACCTTTGTAAGTTCCGCAAGATTTGCACACGCGGTGAGCCAGTTTCAACTCTCCACATTGTTCACATTTCACCATGCCTGGAACTTCCAGTTTGAAGTGATTACGACGCTTGTCGCGACGAGTTTTGGATGTTCTTCTTTGAGGTACTGCCATTTCAAAAACACCTCCTTATACGAATTTCGGGCGCCCGACTTATTCCTTGTTAAAAAAGTCAGCGAGACCTGCCAGCCTTGGATCAATCTTCTCCTGCTTGCAGCCGCAATCGCGTTGATTGCGGTTCTCCCCGCATACGGGGCAGAGACCTTTGCAAGCTTCGTCACAAAGTGGTATGTACGGTAACCCGACCACAACATTTTCAACAATGTAAGGCTCCAAATCGACTTTATCACCAATGACCAAATGAATATCCTCGTCAAGATCAGGATCTTCTTCCTCTGGCTTCTGCATGAAAACTTCCTCAAACGGAAGCTCGATTGTTTGGTTAGTGTGCGTTAAGCACCGCGAACAGCTTAACTCCAAGTCTAGCGTTAACGTTCCATTAACTTTGACCGCTCCCTCTTCATGCGTAGCAAGAAGATCTGCACGTACGGGACCATGACCCAAGACATCTGTACGTCCTTCGAACGGAGTCGTCAGATTCATCACTTCGGTCATATGAACCGGATGCCCTTTAAGAGCTAGTTCCTTAAAACGGATTAACATGATTTTCACCCCAAACAAACAAAGATTATTATATCCAGTTACATGACCTTTTGTCAATTATAAATCTACTTAACTTATTTCACTTCTTTTATTTCGGAGGCAAAGCTGCTAGAAATTTGAGCGCGTCGTCCATCGTACCGATTTCCACAACTTTCATTTTGGACTTGATCTGATTGGCTCTTGCGACGGCATCAGTATAGTTCAACACCTTCGTGCCGTCCGGATAGGTCACATCCTTGGGTGCAAAGAAAAAGTCCGCTTTCTGACGGTCCGCGGCAATGATTTTATGTTGAATGCCGCCGATCGGTCCCACAGTACCATCCGTTTCTATCGTGCCCGTCCCTGCGATCCGGTACCCTTTCGTAATATCCTCCGGAACCAGTTGATTGAATATTTCCAAGGAGAACATCAATCCTGCGGAGGGCCCGCCGATTTCGCCCGCCTTGATGGAGACCTGCTGGTCCTCCTGATCGGCCTTGACCGACTGCATATCAGCCGGTACGACGCCGATGCCGGCCCGCGGCTCGCCCTGCTCTCCTTCCTGCTTGGGCAGCGCTCCCAGGGTCAGATCGGCCGTCTGCTCGACCTTCTGCCTGGCGTATGTAATCGAAATAGACTCACCGGCCTTTTTACCTTTCAAGGCATCCAGCAAATCTTGCGCCACCTTCACTTCTTTATTCCCGGCTTTCAGAAGAACATCGCCAGGCTTGAGCACCTTCTCGCCGGATAACCCCGGCAGCGTCTGCAGCACCATAACGCCTTCGTGGCTGATATGGAACGGAATTTTGGCATGTGTATAGGCCGCCTGAATCGCGCTTGATTGAGACGTCAGCATGACGTATTCTTGCCGCTGCGTATATTCCTGCTCGGATTCTCCCTTGCGCAGAACACTCGTTTTGGGCTGGATCTCTTCATACGGGTGAAGCATACCGACAATGTAATTCACAATGTTCGCATCGGCGACGCGCACCGTCGTTAGCATAAGCGTTCCTTTCTCCTCGTCCGACGCTTTCGGTATCGTCACCATCGGCTTGATTTCTTCCGCCGTTCCCGGCATAAAGACGAAAAAAGGCAAGCGCACAAAAAACAACAAATAAACAATAACAATTCCGACAAGAGCTGAAACTAAATAGCGTCTGGTCGACGACTGCCTCGGGTAGCGGTAAGAATCATTGGACCAGGTGCGGATCCGATCCTCGTCTTCATTCTCCATGCAGGTTCCCCTCCCTGATGTCTGATTCATTAGGTTGTGTTCTTGTCCCTAGGACAAGCGAAAGCTTGGTCTAAACCTACATCCTCCCGCGTACAAATGAAGCATGTTAAAGGATGAGGTGAAACTATGCGGCCTTCGAAAGTAAAATCCAATCCCAAATTGACGACGCTCGTACTGGGGGCTTTGACAGCCCTAGTGGTCGTGTCTATCATACTATTCCCCGATAAAGCCTTTCAGTCCTCGCTGGAAGGGTTGACGATCTGGTGGAAGCTTGTCTTTCCGGCACTGATGCCCTTCCTCATCTTGACCGAGTTGTTGATCGGATTTGGCGTCATCCAAGGAACAGGCGTACTGCTGGACCCGCTGATGCGAAGGTTGTTCCGTTTGCCCGGCATAAGCGGATGGGCACTGGCCTCCGGTCTAATTGTAGGATTTCCTAGCGGAGCCAAAATTACTGCCACCCTGCACGAAAAAAAACTGATCACACGCTCGGATACCGAACGCGTCACCTCGCTCTCGCATTTATGCAGCCCATTGTTCATGGTTATGGTCGTAGGCGTCGGTTTCTTGCACAGCGCCAAGCTCGGAATCCTGCTAGCTATCGTTCATTACATCACGGCCGCCATCACCGGTATATTGATGAGAATGTTCCAATCACCCGTTCAATCTTCCGAAGACGGGCTTACGATACAAACAGAGCTTGTACCTCCCGGCCCCATCTGGAAGCACGCCATCTGCACCATGCGGCAGGCCTATCTTCACGATGGACGCGCCTTCGGTAAGCTCCTGGGCGATTCCGTCCTCACATCCGTCCAAACCCTTATGCTGATTGGCGGATATATGATGATTTTTTCCGTTTTGATCAATGTATTGACCATCACCCACCTGACAGACGCGCTTAGACCTCTCACTGCGGCTCTGTTAGGCTTTATGAATATCCACACGGACACTGCGCCGCTCTGGATCAAAGGTTTCATGGAAATTCATCTAGGGGCTTACGCCTGGAGTCAAGCCCAGGATCTTGCCCTGCTTCCACAAATGGCGCTCCTCAGCGCTTTCCTCGGCTGGGGCGGACTTTCCGCTCATGCGCAGGTTGCCGGGTTTCAACAGCATACGGATGCGCGTTACAGTTTCTTTTTTCAATCCCGCCTGCTGCATGCCGTTCTCGCCTTGGTGTTCACCATCCTGCTGTGGAAGCCGCTGCAGTTTCTCCTTAAAGATACCGAACCAAGCTTCCTATGGTTGGATGCCCATCCCCATACGGAAGCTCTGCTGCCCGCACTTCTGAATAGCGGTTCCCTCTGGGGAATCGGCACGATGACATTAGTCCCTTTTGCGCTATGTCTTCTCGTCATGCTCACGGTCTCGGCACTGCTTCGAACCTCCGATAAGAAAGCACTCTAGCTTTATTTTTATGTAATTGGTGCAATCGGGTATTTCTTCTGAAGCGCTTCTTCGACCTCTGGCGGAACCAGATCCGTAACCGGTCCGTGAAACCGGGCAATCTCTTTCACAATGCTGGAGCTCAAGTAGGAATACTTGGGCTTGGAGGTCATGAAGAACGTCTCCACGTCCGAATTCAATTTGTGATTCGTAGAAGCCATCTGCAGCTCATATTCGAAATCCGAAACCGCCCGAAGTCCGCGAACAATGAGACGCACATTGCGCTGCTTCATATAATTCACCATCAGATCGCGGAATCCGTCCACTTCTACGTTCGGCAGATCCTTCGTGACTTGACGGATCAGCTCCATGCGTTCCTCCAACGTAAACAAAGGATTCTTGGACGTGTTGTTCAATACCGCTACAATCAGCTTATCGAATACTTTCGCCGCCCTGTGTATAATATCGAGGTGTCCGTGTGTTACCGGATCGAAGCTTCCCGGGTATACCGCTACTGTAATTCCATGTTCCTGTCTCATTCCTGCTGTCCTCTCTTTCTTCACTCTACGGGCCGCTTATAAATCGTCACAGCGGTATCCCCGTAGTCAGCTCTTCGCTGTTGCCGAAATTGGCCGATACCGTCTTCTTGCACATCTTTCGCATCGTGCTCCACAACAATTGTCGTCTCCGCACCTACGATCGCATATTCCTCCATCGCTCCAATCAGATCTGCAATGACCTTCATTTTGTACGGAGGATCCAAGAAAACGAGTTGGAATTGCTGGTCGCGCTTCGCTAGCGCCTTCAAAGCCCGCGCGGCATCCGTGCGGTAAATTTCCGCTTGGTCCTTCAAACCCGCTGCTTGCAGATTATGCTGGATCGTGTCGATGCTCTTCTTCTCGATATCAATGAAGACAGCCTTATCCATCCCGCGGCTTAACGCTTCGATCCCGAGTCCGCCGGTCCCGGCGAACAGGTCGAGCACCTGCCCGCCGTCGAAATAAGGGCCGATCATGCTGAAGATCGCCTCTTTCACTTTATCCGTTGTCGGTCGTGTGCTGACACCGGGTACAGCCTTTAACGGCCTTCCTTTGGCCGTGCCTGAAATCACTCTCATCTTGCATTTTTCCCCTTCTGGCTGTTCATTCTTTTGCTATCGTACCACAAGCGTTATGCCGACACAAAAATTTTATGCCGCCGATGTATAAATTTCCTGTAAAACGGTCATCCTTGAACTATCGACATCAGAGAATGTCGTAGACAACCGCGGAGAAGACTTACGTTTCCCCATAAGCTCTTCGTCCGGTTTCTCCTCTCCCATGAGACGGCCCGTAAAAGGGCCGTCGTTATTATTTTATAGTACAGATTTCACAAACCCTTATGATATAAGGGTTTATTTGTATATAACAGAGTTGTTTTTACTTATAGTACAGTATTATATTTTTCTTATTGGGGACGGTTTGGGGACGAAATTTTTCAAAATAAAATAAATTAGAACTATCTATAATATTACGGGTCATTACATTTAAGATTAATTATTACTGTTCAATTTCAATTATTTTGTTTAGATATTAATTTGATTGCATAAGAATTCCTTCCACTCCACATTCTATTAATACACCAAGAAAAGGAGTGATTTTCTCCATGGCAAACAATAACACACTAGTTGTCCCTCAAGCAAAAGCAGCTTTAAATCAAATGAAATTTGAAGTAGCTCAACAATTGGGAATACCTTTACAACAAGGATACAATGGAAACCTCGCTACACGCGATGCAGGCTCTATTGGTGGCGGTATCACAAAAAGATTGGTACAAATGGCTGAGCAGCAACTCCAAGGCTTTCAACGCTAATCTTAGTATGTAGAAGCAAACTTGCAAAAAAAGACTTCTAGTCACCTATCCTCCTTATGGTGCAATGAAGTCTTTTTATTTTTCCGTTTTTTATCACTCAAATAAAACATCCTAATACTTCCCAATAAAGGAACTATTATTAGAAGGTGGAGGATCAACCCAGCCTTTCAGAATAAGGATACTGTATACATTGGCTCCATCCCATTCAATATAACCAGCTGCCTGTAATTGGTTAAGGATAAACTGTATTTCTTTTCCGTTTTTCCCCGTCTTTACGCTCAGTTCTTTTAGCGTAGGTAGACGCCTCTGTATAGCGGTGAAATTCCTAAGTATTGCAAGCACTTTTCTCTCGATGTCTCGAAGCATTGTTTTCACCTCGAGATTATTATATGCGAACAATATGCGAACGTAAACATTGGAAATCTCATATATACATTTGGTTATACTTAGTAAATAGTATGAAGTAGCACTTTTAGAAATATGGTACCAACGTCACACATTTGCACCATTGAATAAACACTATATCGATTTTTTATTTCGGACTTTTCTTTGGATAAGAATGGATATATACTTAGTAAGTTATTTTCTTATATTTAATGAAGGGAGTTATTGGGGAGAGCATTCGTTTTCAGTAAGTTTTATTTTACAAACTATCAAAGGAGTTTACAGCATGAAGAACAAGAAATGGATTGCAGTGTATGTATTATTATTAACTTTAGTTTTATCATTGACCTGTCCTACAACTAAAGTAAAAGCTGGTTCTGATGTTTCGGTCTTACTGAATGGACAGAACTTGAACCTTCAACAAAAACCAATTATTCAGGATGGAAACACTTTAATTCCATTACGAAGTATCTTTGAGGCTCTCTTAGCTGAAGTTTCTTGGAACGGTGAAACACAAGAGGTCTCAGCATTTAATGTAGATAAAAGCGTAAAAGTAGAGTTGAAAATTGGACAAAACTTGGCTTTAGTTAATGGAAATAAATACGAGTTAGAAGTTGCGCCACAAATCATTAATGATTCTACATATGTACCACTACGTTTTGTGAGTGAAGCATTTGGTGCAAATGTTGGTTGGGACGCGAATGATTACTCCGTTTCAATTGAATTAGATATATATAATAAACGAAATGTCATCGTTTATGAAACTCCTGAATTAAAAGTAACACTTTTGGGCGATCGCCTAAATAGAGTTGGAACAGTTGGAAAAGAATTTCTTTATTTTAAAATCGAGGGAAGTAATCGGCACGAGGCGGCAATGGGAGACTATAGGATGGTTTACCAACAGGGCTTTGCTGATACTCCAGAAAAATTAGAAAAAGAAATTAATTATGGTTCTTACATAATTAAAGTTATTAGCCTCTCAAATTATGCACCAGGTATTCCAGATAGATTTGATTACCGTAGATCAAATGATCAAAAATATCAGTCTTTTCCACTTGAACCTACACCTACAAAAACAACTTTACCGAAGCTAGAGATGCTAGAAAAGAGAGAAATAACATTATCAAAACCATTAGAATTTAAATATGATCGCTACGACGCTTTATTTAAAATTTCTAAAATTAGCTTTGATGAATATCGTGTATTCTTAAGTGGTGAAGTTACACCAAATGATGACTTGGAATTTGATGCAAACGTAGAAATTGTTTTCCCGGATACCGGGATCCATTACTGGGGAGCACTTACTAGGAATACTTTCATAAAAGATTACACAGTCAAAACTGCCTTTAGAGTTGATAATTTCAATCTTGCGGAGACTCCAAAAACAAAGTACCTTGAAATAATTGAAGAGTGGACCGGGTATAAGGCTGTTATTAACATTGAAACTGGAGAAGTTTTAGAAGTGACGCATGTTGAACCGCGTGTTCATGGTGTATGACAACTAATAGATCTACAACTAGAACTTAAATTCAGACAAGTCTTTCGAACTAGTGGTTGAGAATGAGGTACTTAGAGCAGAATAGCTTAGAATACAATAAAAGCCTTCGGTCTTAAGACGGAAGGCTTTTATATTTATCACTACACTTCAATACCATTTTGTCGTGCGAATATAACTGTATTTAACCAAGTAAGCTCAGAATGTGCCGACCTCCGAGTATATACTTTTTCAGCCCATGAGTAATCTGAGATCAATCCCTTACTATAAAGACCATCCAAAGCATTTCCAAGTAGCTGTGAAAAATCTGATTTCCTTCATGTTCCAATAGTCAGTTATTTCTCTAAGGTGTACCATTATTATGGGTGATTAAGAAAATGTTTATTCCACCAATGCTTCTCCAATATGCCAAAAACAACGAGCCGTTTGATTGTAGTTCCATTTTCGCCGAATTGAAGTGGGATGGCATTCGATTGATTGTATCGAATATGGATGAGCTTAATCTTTATACAAAGAACACGAATGCAACTGCAAAATATCCAGAGCTTCATAATCCACCGATTCCAAAAGGAACTATTCTTGATGGTGAGATCGTAGTCATTGATGAGCAAGGTCGTGCCGATTTCGAGTCAACAAATGCAGGTTTCCGATCAAGTAAGAAGCGTAAACCAGTCGTATACATGGCCTTTGATATCTTATATTACCGTGGTGTGGATGTTACCGGTCTGCCGCTCGAGCAACGCAAGAAACTGCTTGAAGAAACACTTCAGGAAACCGATCACTATAGAATTGTTCGGCCGATTAAAGGTAGTGCAAAGGATTTTTTCAAGATAGTTTGCCAGCATGGACTTGAAGGTATTGTGATTAAAAAGAAAGATTCGAGATATGAAAAAGGAGTACGCTCCTGGTCGTGGCAAAAGGTGATCAATTATCAGAATGCTGAGGTCTACATAACTGGGTACAGCAAGAAGGAATCCTCTTGGTTGCTCGGATATCCAGAGGGAGATCGCATCCGCCCGATTGGTACGATGGAGCTCGGGATCACTCAATCTGCTCGTGAATCCATGTGGCCGGTGTTTCAGTCATTTAAAAGCGGTGAAAGCAAAGATCACGTATATGTAAAACCTGTGGTCCGATGCAAAGTGAAATATAGGGATTGGTACAAGTCGGGTGCGATGCGGCTTCCGGTCTTTGAGAAATTTATAATTAAATGAGACAGCGACGAACTAAGACGTGAAAATAAAAGTGTCATAGCTAAAAAAGGAAAATAGTTCTAATTCGATTATGGTAAATTACGTATGGTCAAAAAGCCCATTTTGTTGTTAGACTGTATACGACAAAAAAATCTCTAAATAATACAAAATTATCAAAGGCAGGCGGATCTACGTGAGTGTTGTAATGAATGTAAATGCGGGACAACAAAATGAAAGAATTGAGCTGAATTCCTACTTTGACGGCGGGCTTCTACAGTTCATTGGCTGGAATATTATAGGGGCAATCGTGACCTTATGTACTTTAGGTATTTGCTACCCGTGGAGTTTGACTATGCTTTATAAATGGAAAATTGAACATACCGTTGTGGACGGGAGAAGACTCCAGTTTAATGGGACGGCAATTGGCTTGTTTGGGAATTGGATCAAATGGTGGTTATTGACGATTATTACCCTTGGTATCTACGGGTTTTGGTTGTTCATTGCTTTAGAAAAATGGAAAGCGAAGCATACAACATTCAAATAAAAAAAGCCCTCAATCCTTTTATTATAAGGAAAGAGGGCTTTAATCATCTAAATGAGTCCTTTACGATGGATGATAGTGATTAAACTGTAGAAGTCGTGGCTGCGTCCTTCTGGGGAATCGATTAGCCCGTAATGTACAGCTGTAGCAACGGCCCTTTCGGCCCATTCAGGTACCGGCATACTCGCAGTCTTTTCAAGTGCGTTAATCTTTTCAATGTGCGCCTCTGCAGTTTTCAGTAATGTCAACTGTTGACTCTCGAGAGTCGATATCTGATTTTGTAACTTCTGAATAACTTCCTTCATATAATAGGCCTCCTGGTCGTATGCATTAAACTTATTGTTTTCTATTATTTCTATCAGTTTTGCGGCATACTGCGGATCCGTCGCATAGTTGGCTGATTGTAATGCACGGGCAGCTCCCTGGTAATCTCCTTTTGTACAACAATCGAAGAACCCCGCCTTCCGGTATCGAGAATTTTGTAAGAGAAATTCAGAATGATCCTTTATGCTACCAATCCAGTCATTGTATACACGGAAACCAGTCTCAATGCTAACCCATTTCCCATTAATAAACTCTTTAGTGGTTTGAGTAGTGCCACTGCCCTTAATTCCAAACAAATTATTGCCAGGGGCCGATTGGCCCCATGCACTTTCCAGGCAAGCTTGAGCAATAGTAATACTTGCAAGTACACCAGTTTTTATCATATCTTCAACTGCTGCAGGTGCAATTTGCTCAATAAAACTTTGTTTGGTCATTTCTGACCATCGCCTTTCTGTTTTAATTGCTCAAGCATGTTTTGGATAGCTGGCGGCCATGGAACACCTAGTGTACCGAAGTTCTCAATAAGAGATAACCCTTCACGACCAGCATAAAAATAAATGGCCAAAGTTCTGAAAATCGGTGCATCTCCACCAATAAACTGATCTAGCTGTACTGCTAAAAATACAACAAGCAGAACAATCCCTTTACGAACCCCACCCCAAAACATGATATCGCTGTTAACTTTCTTTCCTTTAATACCACCGAGAACTCCGGACACATAATCAGCAATCATCAAATAAACGAGGAGTTGGATCGCAATATCCCAACCTCCCATTGCAGCCGCAATAAACGTGCCGGCCGTGGCGATAATACCTCCAAAGGCTGATTCTTTTCCCGTTGCCCCGAAAGCTGCTGAAGAGATGTTTGAGAGAATAAATTTAATAGACATATTTACTACCTCTTTCTGCCTTTTTGGGCTTAGTTATTCTGCAAACAGGCCGCAAATTTTTTGAAACCTAAAAACACATACTCAAAATCTGCATTTGTGAGCTGCCCGGCATTATACTTCTGCTCGAACGTTTGCCAAAATTCAGGACTGTTGAAGATTTGCTCTTTAATGAGGACTTCGACTGCTTCAGAGAATGTCATTGTGTCCGGGTTAATCTCTGCTACGGCCGTCCACATGTCGGTACAGAATCCGCCTGTAAAGAAAGACTTAGGAATCCAACAGTATCCAAACTGCCCCCAGGACGTTCCCCAACTATTGCGCACGAGGATATATTGAATGCCATCATTGAAAGTCTGATACCCACACGCTAGAACCGCATGGCCTCCGAGGAATGTTTCCTTCTTTGTATCCGGTACCGGAACCATTCCCGTATTCCGAACAACCGAGCTCTCGAAGCTGTTGTAAATGCTAATTCCAAGCACGACCGGTTGACCTTGTGCGAGGGCTGCCAACATATCATCATAGGTCATAACGCGGTGATACTCTGCGATTTTGAATTCACCTGCGCGCGCGTGAGCCTCGTCAGAAGGTCTGTCGCGGTATTTCGTTTCAACATACGGCCATAGAGATTCAGGCGGGCATCCGACCTGCTGGAGCACTTTAAACCCATCCCTGAGATATGCACCGGAGTCCTCGTTGATTGTTCCTTCGATCTCGCGTTCTTTCCAGTAATGAAAAAGACGGCTCAACCGTGTAAGAGGCTTGCCGTCATTGATTAACTGATATTCTCTTAGTCCGCTCACAATTGCGTTCGATGTGCAGCTTCCCAGGCTTAGCTGATCGACAACCGGGGAAAGCTTGCTTCGAAGATCGACTCTTTCCGGAAGGCTGGATACTTTCATCCTCGCCTTGAATTTGTAATCCTTTGGATCTACCGGATCGGGTTTCAATGAATATTTTTTGTTCATTCTCAATTCGCCTCCGTTTTATGCTGCTATGATTGCGTTGCGTAACTCGATCCAGTGTTGGCCCTTGCGGTCCTTTGTCGAATCAATAATTGGATCTGTCGGCCAGGTTGGCGCCGTAACGAATAACGCCGTATAAATGTCCTTGATTGCCTGACGTAACTCAATAATGTGAGTTGCTTTAACGTCTGTCGCTGCCGGATCATTCCAATCCTTAATTACTGCGTCGGTCCATACAACAACGGCTAGGCCGCGGGCCTGCCTTACCGCGTTTGTTTTCGTGCGCAAATCGTCAATTGTTCGCTTACTGACGGCCGTGTCGTCCGCCGCAAGTGTTGTTGGATAGGTTACGGCCTGGATCGTAAAGGCGGTTGTCGTGCTCCATGTTCCCCATTCTTTTCCGTCGTGTGATCTCGCCCTAACATATTTGGTTCCCGTTCCTAGATCAATTACCGGAGAATATGCAATTGCCGTTCCTGAAGGAACGCCCGCCGCCGTACTCCATTCCCCAGGTTTTGCCGATCTAGTGGAATCCACAATATTTGTTGTGAATGTATTCGACGAACTAATTTGTATTTGGAAATCTGTTAATGTGGCGTCATTCGCATCCGTCGGCGTGAATCTGATCTTAGGTCGTTGATTCAATATGCTGCCACTGGACGCCAAATTATTAATGGTTGAAACGGCGTATGTGTTGGTTGTGAATGTCGTATAGTTTAGCGTGCTAACGTTCCCGGCATTATCCGTATATGTTAATCCCCATCGGTATTGCGTCCCAGGCGTTAACCCGGTGAAACTGTACGATAGGCCGGTGACGCTTTTCGGGTACCCTGTCGCCGTCACCCATGTTGTTCCGTTCCAAATTTGCAAATATAGTGTTGTTAGAAGCAGGCCTGAAGTCAATCCGGCCGGGCCGTCCGAAAAAGCGGACCAGGAAACGCCGTTAGACGTTGCGTAAAGTACGCCATTTGTTTGCGTTGGTGCTGCCGGCGCTGTTCGGTCAATGATGAACGCGCCTCTTACCGGCCAATTAGCCGCATTGTTTCCGGCATTATCCCGAACATAGAAGTCAACTAAGTAAGTGTGTTCAACGGTAATAGGAACGGCAAATGTTTTAGTCGCTCCGCTGCCTGTGACTTGTCCTATGCATTGCGTCCATGATGCTCCGTTATTGTTCGAATAGTAAGCATCATACATAATAGCGCCTGAAGTTGCGTCGGAAATATCGACCGAAACATTTTTTGTTGTCCCGCTCGCTTGGTTTGAATATACCGCGCCCACATTTACGGCGCTAACGGTTGGCGCTACGACATCATATCCGTATTGTTCCCACGCCCAATCACTTTGAACGTCACTGGAATCCCATGTTTTAATTCGCACCCAGTTTTGCCCTACATTTGACCAACCCATAGCATGAGACTTAGCGCCGCCCGCAACTTTTCCCGTATCATAATCGACGGTCGCCCAGTTATCTTTTGACCTTTGCAATTGCCAAGCGCTTTGGCTGTCTCCTGCATCTGGGTCGTTGAACGTCCATGTATAGGTAGGGTTAACGTTGAACCACGCCCCTAGCCACTTACCATTTGAAATTGTCGGCGCATTTGGTGCTGTGTTGAATGATCTTGACCACGTGTATACATAGGGGTAACTCGTATTCTGATACGTCGCAAATGCGGCTACTGTTTTCTGCGTTGATGGATTCGACACAAATCTGTTATATAATGATCTTTGTGTGTCGCCATTTAACATCGGCACCCCTGTGCCGTTATTAATTAGTTGGGTATCCCCTAACACAAGTGCCCCCGCCGTATTAACTAGAACCAACCATAACCCGCCTGTAGTGGTTACATTGTTGTAGAAATAGAAGATATATATGTTACCATCTCTACCTAGTTGTGCGCCCGCTATGGTTCCGGCGTTACCTATTGCTGTAGGCGCTTTTACTTGCGTGAAAGACATTGTTCCCGTAGGTGCGCTGTTCGTTTTATGGACGACAAATTGATTTGTCCCATTATAGGAAACGGCATATAAATAGCCGTCAGTATGAGGAAAAGCTGCAAACATAGGGTACGGAATACCTGTAGTTGATCTACCTATCAGGGATGTCCCGCCTAACGGAACTGTATATACAGCGGAGTTTCCGCCATGAAGGAAGAACAGAACATACCCTTGGTACTCTACAATTGTCCTTGCAAAAACTTGTCCTGAATACATTGCAGGCGTGCCACCAGTAAGGTCGGTTTTGAAATTATCGCCCGCGCTTCCATATGGAGCCGATTGGAGATATGAATAGTATTCATCATTATCTGATCCTGAATAGTTCCTCCAAAAGAACCAACTTACATAAACGTTGTTATCCGAAGCAAAAAGGATGCTGTAAGGTCGGCAACCATCCATTGAGCTACCCAATGTACGGAATGCCCACATACCGGACGCACCTGCTTCAAGGTTATCCACTGTCGCCCCTTGTGAGACTACAGAGAAATCTAACCCAGTCAAGAAAGTGCTTGTCTGCCACGTCCATGTTCCCGTGATGGCTAATTTCATGCCCTGTGCGGAGATAAGTAAGTTCGTATAGAACGACCAACTGCTATGTCTCATTCTACAAAAAAGAGAATTGTTTGCGCCATTATCATAAGATCGATACACTTGCAAATATCCGTAATTAGTACCTGATGGGCTTACAACATAAACCAATGTGCCGTCTGATAATTCCGCTATGTTTGACATTTGACTTGGTTGCGCGTTGGCCCCTTGTGCGTCTTTCATGAGCGTGGTTGAAGTATAATCTGCCATTCAAATTCATCCCCTTTCTAAGCGACACACTCCTTTTATGGTGCGTATTTTTTAGCTGTTGCAAGTTGTGCCAGTGCCCATTGCAAGGTTACTGCGTGCATTACTGCCGTAGGATCAGCCGGGAGTGTTATACCGTTTCCCGTGAATACCGGATTATGAATCGGTGCAACTTTGGCATCAATTGCGTCCATGTTATCATCGATCAATGTTTTTGTATTAAAATACGTGGTCGTCGGAGAGCTCCGATCAACCTTGTTCAATCCTAAATTTGGCGTTGTTGGAGTAGCCAAAATATTCACCCCCATGCAAGATGATCAAGCGTGGTATGCTCGATTTCGTAAATTGTCATCACCTCAACTTCGGCAATAGATAAATAACGGAATTTGTAGACAACTACTAAATGAGCAGGTTTGATGGCCTCTATAGCCGCGCGAACATCCTCCATGTTTGGAGGCGCGCCGAGGAAGCCTGAAAAGTTAATTGTAATCTGATATAGTGCCGGGTTCTGAGTTACTTCGATTGTTCCGTTTTGGTAGCTGCTGACGACTTTCTGAAGCAGCTCCACTGTAACCGTACCGGTTCCACGAATCTTTGACTTGATAACAGAACGCCGCTGAGCATAAGGCTTGCTGATGTCTGTCTTTATCCCTAAAAAGTCCTCCCAGTATGAAAGCCCCCAGGTCGCACGATCAACAATAGCCTGGTTGATTGCGTCGTCCAAACTCCCGTTGAGATCATCTATCTCGACGCCTTCAGTCTGCATTAATGCGCGGGCTTCTTGGATCTCCTCGTACATATCCGGCAAAGCTTCAAGCATTCGGACGCCGGAAGGGCTTGTAATTTCAATAAGTTTTGTATCACTCATTAAACGTCACCGTCCCAGTAACAGCAACAGACCCCGCCGAAATTGTGATGTTACCATTTGCCCCGTTGATCAATAGAGATGTGTAATCTCCTACGCCAGCGATTCCTAGTAGTAAAGCGCCGGCCCTCGCGTATTTGACTGAAGGATCGTCAGAAAATGCGATGGCTGATAGGTATTCTGTGAGCGCTGCTGTAAAATCTGCCTTAACTTGCGCAATAGTACGCGAGCCATCAAGCACGATAGTTCCCGATACGTCGATAGATACACCAATTGCCGCTGCTACCGTTACGCCTGCGCCTACCGGAGACTTACCTTCACCCATGGCCTCTATCGGGTCAATATACTCTTGCACGTTGTCCACGAGTGTCGAGCTTGCCGGTAATTTATTGGCGTCGATAATGATCACCTTCACGGTTCCCGGTCCATTCCATAGCGGGAGCACCTGCGCCCCACCTACGCCGTCAACTTCAAGCGCCCAACGCATATAATCCGCTTTGTTGCCGCTCGTCGCCGGAAGTTTCACTTCCTGGAAGAAACGCGCCCTGTATTCATCGTCACTCTCTTTTTCGGTACCTGGGATGAGCGCATCTGATAGCGTGGCCGTAACAAGATTAGGTACGTAGTCAATTGGGAGCATTGCGCCATAGTATTGATTTCCGACGCTTCCCAGGACCTCACAACGCAGCTCAAATTGACCTGTAACGATCTTTTGAATCACTGCGTAGGTTATACCTGATATAGAGAACCTGGAGCCGATTGGGACATCTAAAGGCGCGTTATCCGCTGCCGCAAATATACCTTTACGGATTGCATACGTCGCCTGATTTCTCGTTAATCCGAAAGGCTCCGTGAGATCATCCAAGTTCTCATCGTGTGCGGTTTGCGGGAATACCGCTTTTAACTGACTGTCCAATTCAACATAAACCTGTGCGAGCTCCATAGCTGCCGGCGCGAGAGCATCATAAATCACGCTCCCAGGACGTTTGTCTAGATCATTAGGAACCCGGCCCATCATCCGTTGCAGGATTGTTCCGAACGTTTGAGATTCATACATTTAGTTAACCTCTTTTGATGTTTGATAGCTTCCGTATTGAGAGATAACAGTGAATTCAGCCAAAGCGGAATCACCATTGAATGTGACTTTCATATTCTCAACCGAGGTAATACGATCATCTTGCAATAAAGCATCTTGGATGCGCCGGCCAAGCTCCGAACGAACAAAGGAATTACTCTTTCCGAGTAATGAACCATACTCGCCGCCATAGCCCGGGCCATAGATGAGGTATTCAAAGCGCTCCGTTTCCATGATCTTATATACTGCTTGTTTAACCGCTTCTAGGCCGTCAGTAATGCCCACAATCCGATTGTTCGCAGTGTCGATATAATATGTTTTACTAGGTTGCTGCGCCTGCTGTAACTGCGCATTGCCCGCACCTCCTGTTGGAATCATTCGCTCACCGCCATTCGATCAAAGATGAGATACTGTTTACCACCTTGCATCCGAAACATGATCACCGTGTCGCCAGCCTCCAGGCCGCGCCGGATCACTAATTCCTCAGTTAGCGCCGGACCTGTTGTTCCGCCTGGATAGCTGTGTGTGTGCTCCAGGCCGATTTTAAATTCCGTCAAACTCTCAGGAACAATTAAAAAATCCTCATCGAGTGAGAACCGCTGATCAACGGTTACTTCGAGAGGACTCGTATTTGTTACAACGCCGAACATGACCGTGACGGGAGCACCTTGATTTACCGCACCTACGCCGGCTTGCTTAATGGTATTCGCCAATAGCGTTATATTGTTCATCAATACACCTTCAATTCAAGTGTCATCTTATGATCATTACCTTCAAATTTATGCGTACACTCATCCACTAGAAAATAGTTGTTAATACTCAGATCAGCGATATTAATAGATACTGAGCAGCCGGCACGGACCCGGATGTCTCCAATGGCTTCCAAGGAAAACGTCCGCGTTTCTCGGTTCTTTAATTCGAGTAACGTCTTTTTGATTTCATCTACCTGTGCCGCATTTAACTTATCGTCTACCTTTTGGTAAAGCTGCAATCTTCCCCACTTTGCAATAGTTTCACTGTCCTGTTCGATATACACGTTCCGCCCTATAACTTTCGATGTCTGCCCCTTCTCATCGCTCTTAATATCTTGAACAATCTTGATCCTATTGTATGTGTCCGAATCGATGGATCGAGACAACTTGTAATCATATGCCAAACTTAAATCACCGATGGATAGATCTATTTTCCAATCCTTAATATCGGTCAATGTGAGTTCACCGAAATTGTCAAAGAAGACATAGGAATGACCGGTCGAACGCGTGGTATCTGAAAGAGCGTTGACGATGATATCGAGAAGCTTGCTGCCATCCTCAACCGTCCGGGGAATCTTATATGACGTATCTGCAAGGGTACCGCACTTAAGCCCGGTATCGCTGGCAATCTTCTTGATGATGTCGGTTGCGCTCGTATTCTTGAATACATACGTGTCGCTTCCCATCAAATACCGGACCTGATCATATGCCGTCACCTTAACGGCTTCGTCCCTGCCTGAGTCGACCGTGAACACATAGCCATAGAAAACAGGTTTATCATCCAGTGTAACCCGCACAACGTCACCTGTATTGCATTGGAATACTATATCCTGATATACGCCACCGTCGATGAAAGTGAATTCGACACTAGCGGCCTTCCCAACTCTGTTTGTTTTAAATGTCAGATCAGAAACGGGAAGATCCCACATATTGCCGTCTTTATTATCAATTATTACTTGAAGCATGATGTCACCTCACACCGCCGGGAGCTTCAATACGCTGCCTGTTCTAAGCTTCTTAATAGCCTCGTCGGTCAATCCATTGAGCTTCTGAATGTCTTTGTATCTCGAACTATCCGGCATTCCCGAATCGTCTGTATATAGACGCATGGCTATCTTTGTTAATGTGTCGCCTTCTTTCATCGTCCATGTTGACGGCCTGATTCTCTCGTCCGGTCGTCTCGGAGACTGCGGTACGGAAAAAGCGATCCCGGCATCATCCGTCTGCACCGTAACCCGGCGTGCAGCGTAAAAGACATATTCCTTCAACGTAATACTGTATTCAATGTCCCCAGGAGAACCGGCTACTTCCTTCCACGTGAATTTATCGACAGACACCGGAAGATTGAGTTCTTGACCGGAGAATCCCTGAGAAGATAGACGCTGTTCATATTGGCCGGTGTAGATGAACCGGATAGGCCGCTTTGTCGCCATCCAATCTTCAATTGCTCGAATATAATACATCGGCTCATAAAGTGTCATCGTTGCGAGGAACGGGTAAAACTGCGCCGGAAATAGTCCATTGAATTGAATAATCCGCAACTTAGGGCTCTTGATGACATTGATTTCACCGCCCCGGACCTCAGAACGGCCATCATTCGCGCCTATGGTATCGTATGTCTTCCCGTTGCTGCCTCCGCTCACTTCAATATCTTCAGGATTGACAGGGAGTTGAAAGCCCTCCTGATTGTTGTTATATCTTAGATGTATCTCATAGGCCATCGTACACTACCCCATCGACTGAACTATCCATGTGTGTTTTCAGCGCTACCGCAAGCATACCGGCCATGTCTTCAACGCTGCCTTGTTGGTGATAGTGATTATCTCCTGTCACCTGAACCGTTGGCGTGAGCGTAATGAAGTTTTGGATACTCTTCATTTCCGCTAGATCGCGCATTGCTTTTAAATCCTCATTTGAGATATCAACTGTGTCTCCTATCTTGCCGACTTCGTCCACTTTGCCGATATTCGGAATTGTATCCCAGCCGTCGCCTAGTGCGCCGCCGACCTTATCGAACATGCCATTCATTGCGCCATATCCATTATTAAATGCCGTTCCATAATCCATCTGCCCCATGCGATATTTTGATAGATCAAATACATTCCGGTTAGATGTTGGGGCAGCCATGTCTAATTTGCTCGTATCGAATTTAGGAATGACGCTGATTTCCTTTCCGGAGATCTTGTTAAATCCTTCGATAAGCACATTCAATGCGCTCACAATGCCGTTAATAGCTGTCCAGAAGAATTCGGCGATGCTTTTTCCCAGATCGAAGAATAACTTTTTCACAGCATAAACCGGATCTATAAAGATGTTCCCCAAGAAGTCAACGAAAGCTAGGATAATATTCCATGCCAGTGCGAAGCCGTTATGAATGATAGCGAATGCGGTCATGAATACACCCGCCACGACTCCCATGACTTGACGCGTCGATACACCGAACTTATTCAGAATGACGAGCAGTAAGGTGATAGCCGCAACAATAGCCAAGACCGGCCATGATGCGATGGCCCACGTAATAACCCATTTAAGCGCGAATGCTGTCAAAACGAGTCCGACCGCAGCGAGAATGTTCTTAATAACGTTCATGTTATTTACTAAGAAACTGATAAACCATGCTGTCATACTTGCCGCAACCTGTATGCCGCTGTTCATCGTTTGGTAGAATTCTTCCCCGCCTGCGGAATTCATTTCCTTGCTCACTTGCTCAAAGACAACACCGAAAGTCTGTATTGTCTGATTTTTCATAAGCGTCATAACATCGCCAAATGTCTTAGGCATCGTCTTAAACTTCTCATTGATACCGTCAGCAGCAGAGAACAAAGCGCCTTTGATAATATCTGCGGTGATGGTTCCTTCTGCAGACATTTCTTTAAGCTGTCCTTTCGTCTTTCCGGTATACGTCGCAATCGCTTGGGCGAGCATTGGGGCATTCTCCATGATCGATCGGAACTCATCGCCCTGAAGCTTACCGGCCGCCATTGCCTGCGTTAACTGGTACATACCGGCCTGTGACTCTTGCGTAGATGCTCCGGATACCTTGAATGATTTCTGCATTAGTTCTGCAAATGCGACAAGCTCCTTATTGCCGCTGAATGCGTCACTAGCTAGTAAGCCTAATTTAGCGATACTCCCTGCCATCGTCGTATAGTCACCGCGTGAACGGTTGGCCGCAGCGAATACCGCCGCCTGCAACTCCTGCGGCGATTGATTGCCATCGTTAATCAGATTTAGCCGAGCCTGCGCGTTGATATAATTGTCGTTTACCTCCATCGCCTTTTTAGCTGCAGCAATAGCAATGTAAGCCGCTGCAATCTTATCTAGGTTTCCTAACAACCCTCCGGCTGCGCTGGCCCCTTCTCGAATTCGTTGGTTAACCTGGCCTTGCAACGTAAGAATCCGCTGCTCCAGGATTGCGATGCGTTGCAAAGCCGCTTGAAGCTGGGCTGCATTATTGGCGCCGCCACCATTCCTATTAAGCCGCTGTACCGCCGCCAAGAGCCGCAGAACAAGCCTATTCAAGTTATTGAACATGACCGTTAGTGAAGCAGGAAGCTCCAGACAAATACGCGCCGTGATCTGTCCGAGTTCTTGTTGTATTCGCGCCCTGATCGCTGCTGCCTGTGAAATCACGTTTGATGAGTCTAATGTGATTCTAAGATTGATTGTCCCTTGCAAAGTTTGCCTCAACCGGTTAGCTGACACGAGCGTAGAATTCATTGTTCGTTGTGCTCTGGTAAGCGTACTTGAAAACTGGTCAAACAGCTTCAGACTCGCGCCAACTGTAGCCATAAATATCCCCCCTTCTAAGTAAACGCCTCAGTGGTGTCATTTGGCTTTCTTAGCCGCTTCTGCTTCTTTCTTGGAATAAACCTGGATCGCAGCGAACACAAAAGCCCGTTCCTTTATAGGCAACTCAAGTATTTCATGTGGTAACTTCCGTAGCTTATGCAGCGAGTAATAAAGGAGGACGGCTGTTGGATCCGGCTCTTGCCACTCACCTAACTCATTCCGTCCTCCCTCAATTAGTTTTTTGCCTCTTCCACCAATTCATTGATATCTTGATCGAAGCCGTTAATTTCCTGAACCTTAAGCAATAGCTGGGCATATTCACCTGATAGGAGCATTTTCTTGATCAAAACCTCAGCTCCTAGCACGCCGTAAGACTTTTGTAGCTCGGCATCTTTAAGATTAGGGAAAGAAACACTCGCGACTGCCAGTTTGGCGATATACTCAGTTTGATCAACCTCTGTGATGACTTGACCTTTTACTCTTGTACGCTTGGTTGCTGACTTGCGGATTGCGTCATTTTCTTCTTCTGTGATCGAGTGAAGCACCCAAGGAACTGGATTTCCTTCCTTGTCTTTAAACCGTTCAGATACAATCACATCTTCCGTTGATTCAGTTACTACATTACTAGCGAAAAATACACTAATATCACTCATGGGCAATATCCTCCTATATAGCTATTAGCCTAATGTTGGTTTTGCAAATTGGTTCGGCATATCCCAGTCATCGAATGTAAAAGTTACCTCTTCTTCGAGTGTCTCAGCATCCACGTCAAATGCTGCAACAGTCAATTCGTTGATGTTCACACCCTTAAGAATTGTTGTTTGCGGTCCTACAGTAGAACTCGGATCCTCGTTCGTGACCTGGATATCGAAGTAAGTATCTATTCCGTACTTTGTGTACTGCAGCATAATCTCACGGAACTTAGAAGTTACATAGTAAATCGTCATTGAACCTGTTCCAGTAAACCCATTAGCTTTATTCTGGGCGCCGGTTTTACCTAGCGTTCTAATCTCCTTTTTGTTCTTCTGAATTTTTCCCTCGAGCTTTTTAGCGTAGAACATTTCCTCTACTTGGCCCCCAATTGTTGCATAAGCCCGAGCGGACTGGCCGGAGATTGTATCTTTAGCCATTAGAAAAGACATTCTACTTCACCCACACTTTGTTATATATTTTCTCAATCGAATCAACCGGCTGAACGTAATACTGAGCATATACCGCGTCAGATTCATCACCCTGTACGATTGTGATATCTGCTTGCGAGTCGAAGTTCTGTAGAGCTCCGAGCGCCTGCAATCCTTCCAGGTACTTCACGTACTCGTTTTTCAGAAGGTTTCGACCGTCTGAGTCATTATCAACCTTGCCGATGTAAAAGCTATCCGCAACCGTCTTCAGATCGTTATTGATCGCATCCAGAACGCGGATAACACGGTTTTTAGCGAAACGCTTGTCCTTATCCGGCGCGAAGCTTGTAAATGAATTGATATCCTGTTCGACAAGTGCTCGACCTTGATTCTGAGTAAACAGGAATTCACCATTGACGAGTGCAGCTTCAATCTGCGAATTCGTATAGCGAGGCGTTACGTCGATTGCTCCGTCGTAAGCTGTACGAGTCAGGGACTCATTGACCTGCGCGGAAGCTGTGGCACCTGCTACCCATGCAGTAGCCTGAGCAGCCGTAAGGACCGCACCATCTGCCAAAACGACGCCGTTTTTGACGCTGATCACGCCTTCGTAATCCGCTGTAGGATAGTTTTCCATTACGACTTGAATTTTTGTGCCTTCATCATCACGCAAGCGGGCTGCAAACGACGTGTACAGAGCTTTCAGAGTGGGATCTGTAGAAGTCAACGCGATCACGCTGAACTCTTCTAGTTCGATTGCACTCAGATAGCTTGTGTGGTCGCCATTAATGACGGAACCATCAGCGCCGCCGGTCAATTTAGATCCTGCGGTTTGAGTCAATGCACCGGAACCGGTCCAAACTACCCAATCATTCGCCACAAGACCAGCGACTGTCGCGACCGTTTGTTTGTCCACTTCTTCGTATCCCAGAAGAGTACGCACATCAAATTTAGAGACATCATCGACATTCGCCTGAACTACGATTGAAAGGTCATTACCTCTCAGACCGCTGTACTTAGCCGTAGCCGTCAGATTGCCCGCAGTCACAGTACCTTTAGTACCATCCGCCAAACGATACAGTAAAAGCGTCTTAGAACGCTTCAATGCCTCTCTGACTAACAGCATCTTAGGATCTGTGATGTCGTATCCTAAAAGACTTTTAATGTTGTCGCCTGCATTGATGGTCAAAATCTGTTTAGCAGGTCCCCAGCTCAACGCAAGCGCCATACTAACGATACCACGAGCGCCTAGACCGCCAAGCGTGCCGCTAGTAGCGAAGTTAAAATAATTACCTGGGCGAATCTTATTCTGTGATGACCATGTTCCACCGGCCATTTATTGCACTTCCTTTCGATTGAATTGATCGATAATCGCATCGACCTGTTCCCGCGTATACATCACCCCTGCATCCAGCACCGCCCGGATGACATCCTTTTGCAGTCCGGTGTAGGACTTGGAATTCAGAAATTGATCTTTACTGAATGTCGGTGCTGCGGTTGTTGATTCTTCAACTTCCTGCTTTTTTGCCAAACTTCAGCGCCTCCTTCTCCTCAATCTTCTGTATCTTCTGTACTTCCGGTTTCGGTATGAACAGAGGAACGTTCATGCTAATAAAGAAGTGCAGCACGTCCTCTATAACCTCATGACGCGCATTGAATGACCGTACCACGCCGCCCACAGTCTCAATGTACCTAAACGGTTCATAAAGCTGCTCAGCGACCTGCCGGCAGTCTGCCTTTTGCGTCAGGCTGTCCCGACTCGGAAAGTAATGAATATCAAAAAGCAGCGAGCGGACCGAACGACGATTGAGCCCTTTGTCCTCGCTGCTGTTGATCTGCAAAACAAAAAAAGCGGGCTGAGAAAAGCCCTGCTTGATTTGTTCTGTATAGATGGGAACTGTAGAATCGATCTCATTCAAGCGAGAAACGATACCTTTTAGAATTAGATCCTCCATCAACCTACCACCTTAAATGCCTTTTCAAAAACTGCTCCAGCTTGCTCTCGAGAATAGCCGGCATTTCACGTTCTAGCTCTTCAATAGATATTGTGAGCATGAACCGTCCTTCTACCCATCCTTTATGATTTCTGGTCCTATGCCCATATTCTACATATCTTGCATACTCGACCGGATTAATAACTTCTACTTCAATCCCCGTTGGTATTTGAACAATCTGTCCTATAGTCCAACTTCGTCGCAGTAAGCCTGTGTCCACCGGTGTGCGTGCGATCGTCTTGGCTAGTAGTCTCGCAGCCAACTCATTAATGCAATCCTCAAAAAACTTTGGGGCAAGCTCACCTAAAATATCCAGACCCTTCTTAAAATCCTTTAAACCTTCAAAACTAAAATCACCCAATCGACTCATGCGCGGTCCATTTGTTTTAGCATGAGCTCCTGATGTGTAGCGTAACGGAATGGAAGACCAACTTGTTCAAACTTTAAATCCATGCCATTCTGTATAACGCGGATCTCACACCCAGCGTTGATCGTTATATCCGGAGAGATGAACAATTTCGCATCAAAATTAATTGTGGTATCAGTACCAGTACTCATTGAACCCGGCAGTGATGTTTGGGATAACGCACATGGCTCATTCTCCAAAACGATAACCTTCTGTTGGCCCGTGATCTTTGTGAACGGATCCTTCATGGTCTGAAATTCAGTTATCGTACAAAGTCCTTCATACGTCTTTTCTATTGCCGAGCGTTCTACAGAAACCTTACCAAAACCCATGATCTTACCACCTCAGTTTCTTAAACGCTCTAAGCTGGCTTTCATATTGCTGAACGAAGGAAGCGCCTGGCCCTGCCTTAACCAGAGACTTTGCAGTTCCGAAAGTTGTTGTTACATCGCCTCGCTTAACACTCTGCAAGGCTTGTTCTGCCTGTTCAAATTCAGTAACGTACTTTGACCTATACTGATCCTCAGAAATTTGAAGAACAACACGTTCGAGCTCCTGCGGTATTGTTGAGATATTGCACCAAGTGAGTATTCCTTGAATCACTGTCTCAATCGTAAAGATTAACCGGGCATCTTTACTGATATCCTCAATAGGAATATCGAGCAGTTCTTTAAGTTTGCTTACATAGTCATTGATCGTCATCGACATCTTCATCAGCACCAGAAGTGATTACCCCATCCTTCAAGAGAGCCCTTTTATCCTCAGTCAGGACCTCCAGTGTTGTCCCAGCACTATAGTAAGCACCGCGGTATTTAACGTTTTGCTTGAACTTTACCCTGACGGTCTTTGGTTTTTCTTCTTGAGATTTAACAGTCATTTGGTGTTCAGTCCCCTTTGAATTAATTTACTTTTGCAATAAAGATTTGATCGATTCGTTCGAAAGAAGGTAAAGTAATCGCAGACACGATCGTTTCAACGTTCACTGGATGCGGCTCTTTAATCGTAGTAATGGCAACACCGGTATTAACAATAGACACATCCGCTGAGGTACTGCCCGACATTAAATCAGACTCCTCAGGTGTGGTTCCATAATACGTATTTCCAAGTGTGCCCTCAGGAATCAAAGTGAAATAGTCGTCCGGATAAAACAAGTTGCTGCTGCCGTCCTGCAAACCAAACTTTTTATTATAAACTGCAATGGAAACACCTAATTTGTTCTGTAGACACTGCTTCATGAGGGCATCCGTCATAATAATGTTTTGACCGCCTAGAGGATTCATATCTAAACGAATAGCCGTGTTTGAAAGGATGAAATTCCAAGTCTTCCGGGTGCAGATTGCATTAAGCGGTCGTACACCGGTATCGTCTTCAACCGTATCCTGCCATGTTTTGATGTCCCCGACAATATCTGCTGTTGGATCACTCCACTTGTCCGTACTCGTTAATGTTACTGTATGGTTAGCTGGCATCTTGTAGTCGTAATCATAGTTCAAGCGATTAGCTACAATACTGATTTTCCCTGTGGAAAGCAGCTGCATAATCATTCTCTCCGGATTCACCAGTGCACCGCCCACAAGGTTTGTTACATCGTCGTAAATATTTGTGATTAGCGGCATAAGATAGCTCTCATTGTCACTTGCAGCTAACCTATTAAGTTCTTGGCGATCCTTCTCGCCAATGCGCATTGCTTCGCGGAAGAACGGCATTTCAGTTTCAATTTTCTTGAATCCAATTCGATCACGTAGAGTGGCCTTAGCATCAAAAGCGGAAGGTAGCAGAGCAACTGGTAACCCCTTCGAACCTTTAATCCACTTAAGATCAAGACCCAGCTGCTTCTTTGCCGGAAATAAGGTAGCCCCCAGATAAGGAATGGCGTTTGATGTGTTAGTCTCATAATAAGTAGCAATGTTTTTAGCATTGATTAAATCAAAAATTGTAGGCATTTATTAGATCTCCTTTCTTATTTCAAGAATGCAATTTGTTTGAGGGCGGTGATTTCCTCTGGCGTTGGTGCAACAGGAAGTTTAGCTAAATCGATAAAACCATGAATTAGCATAGCGCCTGCAGCAGGTCCGTAAGTAACATCAACATCAGTGAACAATACACCTTCAGCATTAGAAACACCGGTCGTTGTGACAGCCTTCTTAGCCTTTTTCGTAATATCAGTCAAAATGCCATTCCCGATGATGGTGCCGGCCGGTACTATTTTTTTGCCATCTGCGTTAGCAACAATCCCCGTGTCATCCACCGTTACTGCAAGATTTACATAATGATCCGGGAACTTTAAGATTTCTTTTTTGTTGTTCGTATAAATCGTTTCGGTATATTTCATCTACATGACCTCCATTAAATTATTGAAAGTATGACTCCCGGGCTTTATCTAGAGCCTCACCCTGTTTTGCTACCTGTTCAGCCAGCCGCTTTCCAATATTGCTCTGATCATCTCCACCTCCTCCCCCTTTTTCTCTGCCCTCAGCAGGGGCCATCCCCTTAAATAACTGCTGGCCTGATTTTTCAGGAACAAACAAAAAAGCCTTGCTCGTTTGCAGGGCTTTCACTTGTTCTTCAAGGCCACTTTTCAGATTACCGGCATCATCGATCTCAACTTTGCTCTTATCCAATAAACCAATTACCATATCCGGATCATGAACCTTACCGGTTATGGCCATCTTAATGGCTGAAGTAATGCGAAGCTCTTTTAAATCAGCCTCATATTTGTTTGAGGCGGCTTTATTGTCAGACTGTAGCTGAGCAATCTGATCTTGAAGAGCTGTGCTATCACCGGCTGATTTTTTCAGGTCCTCGAGTTGCTTGTCACGGTCCTTCAGAGCGTCCTCGGAAGCCTTTTTCGCATCGTTTACTTCCTTGAAGCGGTGCTCAGGTACCCACCCTTTATAATTGGACTCTACGCCTCCGACAATCGCCGCGATTTGCTCATCGCTTAGTCCCTGCTGTTTCAAAAGCTGCTTTAACCATTCCATGTGATTCATCCTCACTTTTTGTCCCGGTTGTGCCCGGTAGTTTTTGTAAATATGAAAGGCCCAAAATAAAAAGCACCCGGCGCATAGGCTGAGTGCTTTTTAGTCCTTATCAAGTTTTTCGAATTGCTTTCGCTGATCTTCTGTAAGTGGAGGAAGTCCCATCTGCTTTAGAAGATCATCGGCAAAGTCCGTACCCTTCTTAGTAAAGTCAGGAATAAGCGGACCATCCTCATATTCTCGGATAATCTTTTGTTGCTTTGAAGTCTTCGCCATAAATCCACCCCATTTCTAAAACGAGCTCCTGTAATACTAGGTAATCGAAGTAAAGCGGTTGTGCTGTTTTTGACATCATAGCATATTCTTTATCGGTTTGTAACTGAGTCTCTACCCGAATAAAAATTTTTTTGATCAATGCCAGCATCGCGGTAAAGTCGATGCTTTTTTCCTGGGCGCTGATGAAGCTGACGCCGCCGTCATGACCAACTGCAACAATATCGCTAATCGATTGATACAACGCAAGGTTCACAGCGTCTTTCACATTTACCCTGGTACCCTTCGGATGATTATGGGTAAGAATGACGGATCGATCATCAGCAGCCCGCAGAAGTTTGTCCATATCCTCGGACATTTTGACATTATTATTTGTGCCAGCTACACGAACTAATTCATCACCGGTCGTCCTGTCCAAGATGACTAGCTGTTCGTTTCCTGTCTTCCCGCCTTCGCGAGCAATTTCACGATTGATGTTCGCCAGCTTCTCACCTACCTCATCGGAGACATCTGGTAGGTCCGCGTAATAGCTCGCCCTTGGATTGAATCGTCGATTGAAGTCGCCAGCCGGCTCCTCCACTCTGCCGATGTTCTTGATGACCTCTTCGGCCGGCTGCACTTCAGCAACCTCTAGAGGCTTTGTTGCGTCATTCGGCGCGTGCTGCTTTGCCCATTGCTCATAATTCATATCGCCGGGTACATCGTATGTCTTGCCGTCTTCTCCTCGAGCTGCCCGCTGTTTCACATTATCCTCGAAATACGGAATATCTACTGTACGGCACCGGGCATGAAATGGAGCACAGTTAAGCCCAGCGCGTGCTTCTGACACCAGAAAGATACTTCCGTCCATCGTCCTACAAATATCCGATGTCCGCTTATCTAGGGTAGCCACATTCCTGTATTTCTCAATGCTTAACTCCACATATGAAGTTCGGCGAGAAGCGCCTGAGAAATATGCTGACTCCGTCAATATTAAAGTTTCGGCTCGTGCACGAGACACTCCCATTCGTTCAGATAGACGAGTAATCATTTTCTCTGACGAATCCCCTCTGATCAATCCCTGCGTCAAGGTTGTTTGGAGCTCATGGATAAGCCGTACTCGATCTCCCCATATTCTTTGACTAAAATTACTGCCATCCGGAGCCCAGGGAGTGACGAGAAGGTTATTTATTTGCCTGGTATCTAACTTCGAAAAGCTCGAACCATAACCAACGCCCTTCTGTAGTTCAAAAATGCTTCTATAGTAGTTATCCTTATATATGCCATTTAGCAAGGTACTCGTTCCTGCCTGACGATGAGCGCTAAGTAACTCGATCTGCTGTCTCATTTGGATTTGCAAAGACTCTAATCGACTCATACGGGTTTGGATGCTAGCATTTTCTAATTCCTTCATCCAACGTTGATCTATGGCATTCTCTCGGCCGGCTTTAATGTAATCCTCAACAGACCATTTAAATTCTTTTAGCTCACCAGCCTTAAGTATCTGACGAGCAGTTGCCAAATCGATTTCATTATTTTTAGCAAAACGCTGATAAAAAGCATTAATATCCTTCTGAATAGAGGCCATTGCCTTCCCATATTCACGCTTCATGTTCTGGATGTAGGCTTCACCTTTCGCAAGCTGCGCTTCGTTCAGCTGTTCCATTCGCTGAGCCCAATACTCTGCTGACCTCATGCTGAATCACCAGTAATTTTAGTTTCATAGGCGAGATCATCCATTGCTTTTTTTCGATCCGCTTCCAGCCTCTTCATTTCATCCTGAGCGTTGGTCACCCATGGATGATTAGCTACAATCGTCTCTTCTGAAATCACACCCACGCTGTTCTTCGCATTAGTGATGGTATCCATCTCATTGATGAGGATATCTCGGTTCAAAATGAAATCAACAGATTCCTCTGAGAAGTCACCTAAACCGCTGTTTGCAAGGTGTGTGTCAATAAACCATCGCAGCTGCTCGAGACTAGCCTGAAATTCCGTTTCAATATCGTTGGCATCCAGGTCCAAATCCTGATATAGAAACTTTAAAGCAATACCACTAGGACTGTTTCCAAACTTGTCAGACTGCGTATCGACGCCGCGTCCGAATTCGTAAATATCCTTACGATTCATTTCTTGATGTGTCTTGTAAGCTTCGGTATCGATGTCTAAAGAAAGTGTATCTACTGCCCCGTCATCCATTACCTTAACTGCACGAAACACAGAAAGATTTCGCCGAAACTCTCCAAGGTCTTGTCCGTCATAGTTTTTAATGACATAGACGCTGTTCGGCAGATCATCCAAATTGTTCGAGTTGTCACTTTTCTTCCGATCATAATCATCTACCAGTGCTTGAACGAATTTCACCAGCGGCAGCTCATCCTCATGATATTTAAAGCAGACGAAGGGAACCCTTTCCCAATTCAAAGGAACTTCTTTGTCTTCTCCTTCAACGAGTGTGAAGTGGGTACCACTATCGCCGGCTTCAATATCAGGTGTCATGCCTACACCATCGAGTACGAACCTCTTTACACCTGTCGTGTCCCAGAACTCAATTTTTTTGATGACCTTCTTAGTTTTACCTTCATACACCTCAACCTCATAAACACGAATGAGCGCATCGAGTTCCGTATGAGCAGCATCCCGCCAAAGTGGGATACACTCCTCAGAAGGAATCCTTTTAAGGGATAGCTTGCCGGCTGGACTGTAGTAGATATGAACCCAAGCTTTCCCTTTGTTTATTGCCTCACGGCCAACAGACTGCAATAGGCGCAAAAAAGACTTATTAAAGAAATCCTTTAACAAGTCTTCATAGGCTGTATTTTCAGTTTGAATGCTGAGTGGCTTACTAAGCAGATAGCCTACCTTCTGATCAACGAGCTTACGAATGAATCCATGCGGTAATTTGTTGTTAGCCAGATTTGTAGCTTCAATAGAAGCACCGCCTTCCCCGATGGTCATCCGCTTATATTTTAAGACATCATTATCTAGTCCGTAATATTGCTGACCAGTTAACATCAGTTTACGTAAAGGATCTCTCTGCCAATCGCTGACTTCCTGATGGATAATTTCCTCAATACTCATGGCAGACGCGGCGCCGGCTCGGAGAATGGCTGCAATAGTCTGCATATCCGGAGTCAATGTTCACTCACCTCGCCCTTAATTCAAGTAAGATGTTTTCAGAAGTTAGCTCTGCTTCAACAAAAGTAGTTTTATTAGCAAGGCGTTTGAACTCGGAGTTTACTGTCTGTTCTATAACTTGCCAATCTCTATAGCTAACACCGACAAGTAACTCAATGACCTGCCGCAATCGCTGCTCTTCCATACAGTTCCCTCCACATTAATCAAATGAAATACCAGATCCCTTGCGGATTTGCTCCATAGCATAGCGCAGGGCATCCATGGCATGGTTAAAATCATCAATTGGCCTGTTCAAGAAGCGCCCGGTCTTGTCCTGGTCCCACACATAACTGGACAGCTCCATACTGACGTTTGGACAACGAAACTTATGAACGATGATTTCATACTGTTGAAGATACGAAATACCGTTAATCACGCTGTCCGGTCCCTTCTCAGCTGCCCGAATCCGATTTATCCCATAACCCCTAATCTCGTCGATGGACTTAGGCTCCGAAGAATCCGCAATAATCTTTTCTTTCGAGTAGCTTTTCTTCTTGATGATCTCTGCGATCTTGTCATTGGTCATAGCCCCCTCGTAGTGTTCATCGAAGATATAGATTCGCTTCAGGTCCTTATTGACCAGGGCAGCCACAAAGGCACTCGGGTCATTCGTGTAACCAAAATCCAAACCAAATATGGCTTTATATCCTGGCAGCTTGGCAATATCCCGCCACTCAAATTCTTCTTCATGCCAATTCTCATAGATAGCACCTTCCGCAATCCCCCAGTTACCCTCGCCTTCCACACGATAACGTTTCGGCTTATGAATCTTCATCCATTCAAATAACTCCCGGTCATCGTCCCCCAGGAATTCATTACATAAAAACGTTGTTGTTAAAGCTAAGATGTTTGGATGCGACACATCAAAAAAACGCTGCTTCAACCAATGGCGTTCATTCCATGGGTTAAAAGTCAGCGTTAGTTGTTTAAAATACCCTTCCGGCAGTTCCCCACGGATGGACATATCAATTTTATCAAAATCGTCTTCATTTAATATCTGATAAGCTTCTTCAAACCAGGCCCAACACAAATACCCCGTATCCACCGTAATCGAGGTGATAGACATCGGGTCATCAAGGCCGCGGAATAAGATCTTTTGGCCGGTCGGCTCATATGTTGCCTCGAGAGGGCTTTTCTTGAATTGCCACAAGTGAGCAACGCCTAACCGACGTGTAGCCCATTTAAGCTGAGCAAAGGTAGAATCTTTATGTGTATTGAATGTCTTCCGTATTACAAGCGTATTTGCAAGTGGCAGCTTCATCATGTGATAGATATGCCAAAGCGCTGCTGTAACACTTTTCTTTGAACCCCTGCCACCTTTAATTACCCGGTACCGGCCACGGAACCTCCAGAAATCTACGTATCCCTTACCAATGGTCTGCTGAAGGCTAACTTCACTCATGTAAGTCATCCTTAAATACGACTGGATCCACAATATTAGTATTGTTCAGTGTATTAACTTCAGCTTGGAGCTTTTGAATCCGGAGATCTCGTTCTGCATCTATAAACCGGTTCTTTAACTCGATTGCTTTCAACTTCTTATCCTGGACCCGGGTCAAGGCTTCTTCAAGTCGCAGCAGATCATCAATCACCCTGATATCTGATTCCTCTACTTTCGTAGTCACCAGCTTATCAATCGGTACAACCACGCTTCTGGTTTGGCCCGTCTTCTCATCATGAACGGTCTGAACGTCCTTCACAGTGATTCTCTCCTGCAGGACCTTTCGCTGCTTCTCTGACAATGCCTTTCGAAGATTCTGGATCCGCTGCAGCATACGGCGTTCCCTGATTGAAAGTAAAGTAATTGTTTCATCCGCTTGTTTAATTGGGTCAGTCTCAACCAGGCGAACCAGCTCTTGCTCATCTTCTTCAAGCGTATCCATCCAAATAGTTTCAAACTCACCGGTGGTTACTGCTTTCTTATTACCAGGCGGGCCACCATGACCGCCTCGGTTGCCAAGAGCATTTTTACTACCCTTAGGAGCCCCGCCCTTGTTTCCGACAGCATTCTTATTACCTAAAGGAGCGCCTATTCGTTTGGTAACGTTACCTTTCTTTTCATTAGTAACGTTACCTTTCAAGGCATCGTCCCATTTATCCTGGCTCTTCCATTTCCGAATTTGAGTTTCCCCAAGGCCGAGCTCTGCAGCGAGGTCCTTGAGTTTCAGTTTGCCGTTACTACCGAGCCATATTTGTTTAGCTTTATCCCTGTCGGGGCTGCGTTCTCTCGGCATTACATATCACCCACCTCCGGTAATCGTGATCAAACAAAAAAAAGAGCCAAATTGACTCTCAGAACTAGTCGCTACTATACCTCTTTCTGAAGCTCCAGATCAATCTCAATCAGCTTCTTCAGATCCTCAACCGTCTTAATCTCGATCCGGCCATCCTGAAAGTCCTTCACCCAGCGAGCAATACCGGCTTGAATGATTTTACGATACTTTGACTTGGACTCCAGAATACTTTCGATTAATGCAAGTTCATGCTTAAGCAATAGCTCTTCATTCTCTTTGTTCGTATTTTCATCTTTCAATTGCGAACACTCCCAACTTTCGTTAGAATAGATGTGAGATCATGCGTTCGCATAACCGTGGCCACGGCAAACATGATCTCACCGGGAGTGTTCCGGTGCTTGAGAAGGACGTTAGTGCGTCCTTCTTTTTATTTAGTTAGAATTTTAGAATACCTTTAACACCACTTGTTCTGTGATAGATTCCTTCTTCTCGATCGCCTATTTTTACAATAAATGGTCTTTAGTCTAACTTAATAAAGATAGTAGTCCATCCCTAAATTAAACTTCTCACGTACAATGAACCATCTCTATAGGGAGGTGTCATTATTGAGTTGTAAAGATGATAAAAAACGCTGTAAAAAGAAAACAATAATTGTTTGCCCTCCGAAAGGAAATAAAAAGAAGCGTCGCCTTCGAGTTATTAAAAAAATAGTACGAGTAACATGCCCCCCGCCTAAAGTGAATGTTACAACTCCGACGGTTATTGGCCCCGCTGGACCTCAAGGCCCTGCCGGACCTGCCGGCGGCCCTCCTGGACCACAAGGACCACGAGGGCCAGCTGGAGCAGTAGGACCAGCTGGACCAAGAGGACCAGCTGGAGACACAGGACCAAGAGGACCAGCTGGAGCAAGAGGACCAGCTGGAGACACAGGACCAAGAGGACCAGCAGGGCCAGCTGGAGCAGCTGGAGCAGCAGGACCAGCAGGGCCAGCAGGGCCAGCAGGACCAGTAGGACCCGCAGGACCAGCTGGAGAAACAGGAGAAACAGGACCAGCAGGACCAGTAGGGCCAGCAGGGCCAGCAGGGCCAGCAGGGCCAGCAGGGCCAGCAGGGCCAGCAGGGCCAGCAGGGCCAGCAGGGCCAGCAGGACCAGCAGGACCAGCTGGAGCAGTAGGTCCCGCAGGACCTGCAGGAGAAACAGGAGAAACAGGACCAGCAGGACCAGTAGGACCCGCAGGACCTGTAGGGCCAGCAGGACCAGTAGGGCCGGCAGGACCAGCAGGACCAGCTGGAGCAGTAGGTCCCGCAGGACCTGCAGGAGAAACAGGAGAAACAGGACCAGCAGGACCAGTAGGACCCGCAGGACCTGTAGGGCCAGCAGGACCAGTAGGGCCAGCAGGACCAGTAGGACCCCAAGGACCCCAAGGACCCCAAGGACCTCAAGGACTTCAAGGAGCCCAAGGCCCTCAAGGGATTCAAGGACCTCCAGGGCCAGGAGGTGGGGGATTAATTCCATTTTCAACGGGCATCATTCTTAGTGGTGCTGCAGTAGTATCAGCTGCCCCAATTTTAATGGGTTTTGGTAATAGTACGGTTGAAGTTATTGACGGTTCTGGAGAATCAACTATGCCACCCGAAGCAGGTGGTTTTGCTTTCCCAATTCCATTTAATGGTACCGTTCAAAACCTACAAATAAGTGCAGATTTATTGGTTGCATCTGTGGTTTCTATCAATACTCTCGGTCTTGAATATGTTTTTACAGTATTCCGGGCACCATCAGTTCCTAATAATGGGATTGATCATATTTCTTCACCTTACCTGACAACTGCGCTGACTAGTTCGGTTAGATTCGGGTTTCCGAATAATATCATTACAGCTGGTACTTTCCGTACTGCAACGAATTTAAATCTTGGATCATTAAATGTTTCCGCAGGTGATCGTATTGGTATTCGTGTAAGGACACTTGCGTCCACAGATCCCTCAGCAGCCGATATCACACAACTATCGTTTAGCGCCAGTCTATCTTACACTCCTTCTTAATATCTCTTTCAGCATTGCAGTTAACCTTGTTTCATGAATATGTTACCAGAAAACATTCTCTATATTAAATCTGCATTACTACTAGTTCAATGTTTTGCACGAGAACTATGCAACCTCAGTTCGAACTAAAAGCACAGCCTCAATCCCAGTATAGTCATAGATTCTCTACTTACATTGATATAAGGCATCAAAAAAAACCGCCAATTCAAAAGGCGGTTTTTTATTTGTTATTAAACGTTTGCGTTAGCGTAACACAAGTCAAACTACCTATTTATCCTATTTACATAATTAAGAATAATAATTCTAATTGCCATACCCATTCCAAGACCGAAGAGAAGGAATAGAAACGGTAACCACATCGGACCAAGCAGAACTCCGAAGATCCTGAACTTGGTTGAGTAAATCATACCAACCGTTAACAAATATGCGGCAAATACGAACGGAAGAAATGAAAGAGGAACTTTCGCTCCCCCAACATCACGATAACCATCCCACATCGCAAACATATATAGGCAGGGGTAAAACATTAGCCATTGATAATTGGCTTGCTCGATTGCCTGATTTATTTCACCCTGAAAACTCAAATGTTTTGCAAGGAAATTATGCAGCTACAGTTCGAACTAAAAGCACAGCCTTAATCCCGGTATAGTCATAGAATCTCTTCTTACATAGTGTTCCGGTGTGGGAGAAGGACGTTAGCGCGTCCTTCTTTTTTTAAATAAAAAAACTCACTCCAAATGGAATGAGTTGCTTCTCGATTGTTGTTCTTCTATGGTATGGACAGAAAAGGTATTTTGAATATTACAGCAGCCAGCATAAAATAAATTTGAATTCACATAATGGAAGCCCGATTTAAAGATCATCTCTTGCTCTGAATAGTTTTTAATATGAATTTGTTTACATTGAACACAGAAATAGCAATTCATAGTCATAAATCGCCCTCCTTTGTCTACTATTTATTATAGACAGAAGTATATGCGAACGAAAGAGTACTAAGAACACTTGATCAAATTTTTATGAAATGTGTTTATTTAAACTACTATGAAACTCATTTAATAGTATATCGAGTTCCTGTGACTTACATACGATTACATCGCTATTCATTGAGATACCCTCCAAATACATTTGAACCAATTGTTGTCTAAGTGTCTCAATTTCTTCTGTCAATTTTGCTAGGTTCAAATCAATCTTGTCCCTTCTCATTGAGGTATTGGGACTATTCTACTATTAGCCTCTCATTAAGGCAATTTTTATTTTTCCAAAATTATCAAATAACAAAGAAAGATATTATATTTAGAAAAAGGGAGCAGTTTGCCGCCAACTGCTCCCGAACATTTTTATCGTGCTTTTTCTTTTCTACGCCAAAAATTAATGTTATACTCTCGTTTAACGTTTTCATCCGGCTTGGTTTTCTCAAAATTATTCATTGTACTTATCCAGTATGAGATTAAAAAAATTGAAGAATGAATAAAGAAATCATATGTGTGAAGCCAACCTTTAGGGTTATAAAAATGAAGTTTTTCAAAAATAGGTTCTAAAATAAACGCACCTACCAAACCAAAAACAATTGCTTTTATAAAGGGATTAATATTGGGTTTCAATTGAATAAAAAACATGACTGCTACAGGTAATAAGCACCAATCAAAAACAATAGACGCCCCAGGAAAAAAGGGGATTAATTCAAAAGGATATGACCATTTTCCTAACGAGAACGCGATTCTCTCTATGACAGCGGAGAGAATCATAGAGGTAAAGCCTGCTAAAAGTAAACGACCCATGCTTTCTTTTTTTCCAAACGTAAACCAAAGTGCCCATGGTATAATGATTAATGCAATTCCAAACCACCATGACCATGTAAATAAAAATGCGTGCTTTAATGCATTGTTCATCAAACTATTTGCTTCATATATTTTTTGAAACCCCTGCTCAACTTGTTGTAATCCTTCTTCGATGCTCATTTTCCTTTCATCCCCCTGGTTCTTCAATTCTATACTCATGTACGATATGTTTATTTTATCCAGTTGGTTTGATATTCAATCAACGCACTAAAACTAAGCAGCCTCCACTCGAACTATAAGCACCGGCTCAATCCCTGTCCACTCATGAAATCTCTTCTTAATCACATCACAGAAAACAGGATCCAGCTCTAATGTCCTGCAGGTCCGGTCCATCTGCTCGCAAGTCATAAGCGTAGATCCACTCCCGCCAAAGAAGTCCAAAACAATATCACCGCGTTGGCTGCTGTTTCCAATCGGAATCTGTAGGAGCTCCAGCGGCTTCTGCGTTGGATGAACATACTTCGTGACGTCACCTCGAGACACTTCCCAAATTGATTCAGGTTCGGGCAGCTCCTGGGGCAATCCAGCCTTCCAAATAGTCGTCTGCTTCCTATCCCCATACCATGCCGGCGACTTCCCTTTCAAGTGCGCGTAGAAAACCGGCTCGTGTTTGTATCGATACTGGGACCAGCCAAAGGAAGCAGCGTTCTTAGACCAAACACACTGTGATCTAACAACGATGCCTGCCGCATTCATCGCGTTCTCGAATTCTCGCTGATACGAAGAAGGATGAAAGACATAGATGGCAGCCTTTGGGTCCATAACTGAGGCATAACAATTAAATACACTATTTAAAAAGCCCGCAAACTCCTCTGCGGGCATGTCGTCATTCATAATTGTACCTCGACCATCTGCAGCCAACCTGGCTGAATCACTCTCAACGGCCACATTATACGGTGGGTCAGTAACAACCAGCGCCGCTTTGGCGCCCTCCATGAGCTTCTGAACATCGGAAAGCTTGGTTGCATCTCCACATACCAAGATATGCCTTCCTAGCTGCCACACATCGCCGTATCGAGTCTCAGGCTTCTTAATCTCATCCAATGCACGCTGTACATCGAACTCATCTTCCTGAACCGGTGTAATAAGCTCTGTGTCCGAGTTCAAACCATGAAGCAACTGATTAAGCTCGTCCAATTGATAACCAGTCTGTAGTGACAACTCCTCAATCGAATAATGAGCTGAAAGCTCCTCCAGCAGCGATGCAAGCAGCTCCTCATTGGTCCGGCCGCGTAGATGGCTCAGGCTAATCGTTAAGAGCTTAGATTCCTCATCGCTTGATTCCACGACAACGCAAGTAAGCTCGGTAAGTCCGGCCTCCTTAGCCGCCTTCCAGCGTTTCTCCCCCTTAACGATTGTCATATCACTCCGTATCAGGATCGGCTGCAGTACTCCGTGCATACGAATGCTTTCAACTAATGATTTATAGATATTATCGTCCATTTCATTTGGGTTCCAGCCGTTAGAGTTTATATGCTCAATTGCAATAGTTTCAATCTTCAAGGTAGTTCCTCCTTGTGTTATGTCGGATTTTCAGTATATAAAGAAGCACCAAATAAAATAGAACACTTCTAAGTTCATGTAATTAATCCCTTCATATCTAGGTGGCTCCTGTACGACAAAAAGAGCCGCGTTTCAGCGACTCTTAGAGTATTTATTTCTATAAGGCTTTTTTCGTTCAAAATGATAAAGTATAAAAATTCATCAGTTAACAATATGATATCTTTCGCAAGTCATTACTTTAAAGTTAATTCTGTTATATCACAATTATTAATATTAAATTGTTTTAATATCACAAAAGCTTTTTCAGATACTACTAACTTTGACTTTCTACGACAAATGTCATGCTCCGACCATCGAACTACACTTACACCGTCAATTTCCACTTCACCTAATGGAATAAGCCATTTAAATTCTGGAAGTGTTCTATTGGGATATAATTCTTTAAAAGTTTCTGAAGTACTGACTTCTACAGTTTTAAATACATACCCAGTTAAATCACTACGTGATATAGCATCAGCCAGTCTTTTTGATACAATAAAACAAGGATTCGTAGTTACTAAGTCATCTCCTAACCAACCCTCAAATACAAAATGAAGATGTACTACTTCTTTAATCTTTCCACTTTCATAAGTTAATAGGGAGTTTTCACCAATACCTCCTGGAACTTCTGGTTCCAATAAATAAAACTTCATACCTAACACCCCATTTTATGATTTAGATGACTCTTCTTACATAAATAGTTTTTTTATTTGCTGTAATAAATGATAATATTTTGATAACTGTTTTTAACGAGAAGGTTTAAAACTGCTTCCAAACAATCTGTCAATCTCTGCTGCTTTGTTTAAGAAATTTTCTTTTGTTAAGGCTATATCACCGTCATCAATAGCACT
Source organism: Bacillus sp. 3255 (assembly GCF_031456485.1). Classification (NCBI taxonomy): domain Bacteria; kingdom Bacillati; phylum Bacillota; class Bacilli; order Caryophanales; family Bacillaceae; genus Bacillus; species Bacillus sp. 3255. The sequence continues at coordinate 1,146 of NZ_JAVDUS010000021.1, read as the reverse complement.
ATAGAATCTATTCCATTCTTTACGAATTTTAGAAAGATGAATATCGCTATTCACTTCTTTGGGTATTCCTCTTAAATTCGAGTATGACTGTATCTCAGATTCCGTGAATAATCCGGGATATTTTGTAAGTACTTGCTGTTCAATAGCATGATGTACTACTACATTAAATTCAAGTTCAGGATGTTCTGCAAAAAAGGTTCTTTTATAATTTTTATCAACCTTTTGAAGTTCCTCATCTTCTTCAGCAAATTTTGCAAATTTACTCTCATCAGAGTTCATAGCTGCTTGAGCTTTATCGGCAACTACTCCCGCCGCGGACCCTACAAGTGTACAGACTCCTGATGCGACTAAAGCACCTACAGATTCAACCTCAATAGCTAGTGCAATAGGTGCACCTGTTCCACCCGAACCTGCTAATACAGCTAAACCACCTACAAATGAAACACCTGCTTGCGTTAAGGCAGCGGCGGCGGCGGCAATTGATCCGTATTCAATAACTCTAGCTGCAACCATTATACCATACTCGGTATAAGCTTTAGATTTTATATAATAATAATCATCCTCAGCTTGCAATTCTGTTATTCCAGCAACCTTGAATACTAATGCTTTTATATTTTTATTATTTACCAACCAATTCCAGAGACTAGGATCAGCGAAAGTTGAATCAATTATACCTGTTGTGATTCCTAGGTTCACCATTCTCCAGTCAGCTGTCGTCATAGCCGCTTCGTCAAATCCTAAGGAATTTAAGAGTATTGCCTTTACTTGATCAACTTTATCGGTTACATCCACGATAATATCATCGAACATACCTAAAGTATTTACATTCTGAATTTCATCTAATGATGTTACAGTTGCTCCGCCGCCACTCCCAGGAATTGAAGCATAGGTGTTATTACTTGTCCACTCGCCGTTTGTATAATTATATACGACGGCATAACTACTCCCGTTATCACTTACTCTCGCTTCCATATTCGATGATGCTGAATCTGGTTTTTGTATATAGAGAGTTTTATTTCCAATGGTCATTTTATACCAGGTATGTGCTTGTACAGTCCATGATTTGGGAGATCCACCTAAGCTTGGGTTATTACCCGAACCATCAACGGCATACGCGACAACCTGATACGTTCCAGGTGCATATCC